>CAZSAW010000141.1:0-8182 GCA_964604745.1 uncultured Hyphomicrobiales bacterium | reverse complement strand
ACGAGCGCCAAACGGCCGACCGTGTCGATCCAGAACGGCCGCTTGATCTGCTTGCGCAATTCGATCGACAGCGCCTGATCGAGCAGCGAGAAGAACGGCTTCGGGCCGGGCGGGGGCATTTCGGTGGCGGGAAGGAAATCGACGCCGAGGCCGAGCCGCTCCTGCGCGCTGCGGCGGATATTGCTGCGGTCGCCGTCCTGCGGATAGGTGCGGTAGATGTCGACGAGGGCGGATATGTCGGCGACGACGCCGGCTGAGAGCCGCTGCGTGACGACGTTCCAGTGCCGCTCCATGAACACGAAGGCAATGACCGATTGCAGGACCACCATCGGCGCGATGATGATGAGCAGCGCGCGGGCATAAAGGCCCGTCGGCATGAAGCGCTTCAGCCACAGGCCGAAAATGTCCCAGTATTCGGCGAGTCGCGCGCCGATCGCACGCAGCCAGGCGAGGCCGGTGCGCAGGTGCGCGATGCCGACGTCGAGGCTCGTCATGTTGTGACCAGCCGGTAGCCGATCCCGCGCACGGTCTGGACGTAATGAGGATTGGTGGGATCGCGTTCGATCTTGCGCCGCAGCCGGTTCACCTGGACGTCGACGGCGCGCTCGTTGATCGGGCTGCCGCCGCCGGCGAGGTCCTGGCGCGAGACGGTTTCGCCCGGATGCGCGGCGAGCACGCCCATCATCTCGCGCTCGCGGTCGGTCAGATGGATGATGTCGTCGCCGCTCTTCAATTCGCGGCGGGCGACATGAAAGACGAAAGGCCCGAAGCGCACGGATTCGACCGGCTCCGGCGCGGACGGATGCGCGCGCTTGAGGATGTTGGCGATGCGCAGCGACAATTCGCGCGGCTCGAACGGCTTGGCGACGTAATCGTCGGCGCCGATCTGCAGACCCTCGATGCGCATCTCGGTCTCGTCGCGCGCGGTGAGGATCAGGATCGGCACGTCGGAATCCTGCCGCAGCGACTTGGCGAGGTCGAAGCCGGTCTCGCCCGGCATCATCACGTCGAGGATCAGAAGATCGAAGCGCATGCCGCCGAGCTTGGCGCGCGCTTCCGCCGCGTTGTCGGCGGTGGTGACGCGATAGCCCTCATGCGCGAGATAGCGCGAGAGCAGGTCGCGGATGCGGCGGTCGTCGTCGACCACCAGCAGGTGCGGCGCGTCGTCGGCGGGGATGGCGGGCAAGGCGGTCAGAGCCGGCATCGCGCAACCACCTCAGGAATGACCCTTCCGCAGCGCGTCCGCCCGGTTGATGAGCTGCAGCACGGTGTCGCGTCCTTCCGGATCGATCATGGCGATGAGGAAGCGCCGCGCCTGATCGTGCGCGCCGGGCCCGATCTCCGCCAGGGCGCGCGCGATGCGTTCGGTCTGCAGGCCGGCAAGCTTCATCGCCAGAGCTTCGCCCTTGGCGGTGGCGAAAAGCAGGCGCTGGCGGCGGTCGTTGGCGCCTTCCTTCTGCTGCACGTAGCCCTGGTCGACCAGCTGTTTGAGCACGCGGCCGAGCGACTGTTTGGTGATCTTGAGGATGTCGAGCAGGTCGGCGACCTTCATGCCCGGATGGCGGTTGACGAAATGCAGCACCCGGTGATGCGCGCGGCCGAACTTGAAGCGCGCCAGCGCGTCGTCGGGGTCGCTGACGAAGTCCCTGTAGGCAAAGAACAAAAGCTCGATCACATCCCAGATGGGATGGTCCGGATGCAGGTCGGATTCGGCCGAGGCGGGCCGCTTGGGCAGGGCGGTCACATTTAGGTCAGTCATGTTGACATATTTTGGGTTTTTTGTTACCGAAAGCAACGTTTTTGCGAAAGGATCGTGCCCGACACTCTTTCGGCTCCTGAAGCGGCGCTTTTCGGCTCGGCCGCACCATATCGAGACTTGGTCCCGGTAGCAAAAGCAGGATAGCTGAAGGGCGACAAGCCGGGTGCTTACAGCCGGCAAGGAGGAAACTCATGGCCCAGCCTTACGACGATCGCGACGGCTTTATCTGGTACGACGGCAAGCTTGTGCCCTGGCGCGAGGCCAACCTGCACGTGTTCTCGCACGGCCTGCATTACGCCAGCTGCGTGTTCGAAGGCGAGCGCGCCTATGGCGGCGATATTTTCAAGTGCACGGAGCATTCCGAGCGGCTGAAGAAGTCCGCCGAGATTCTCGATTTCGAAATTCCCTTCTCCGTCGCCGAGATCGACGCGGCCAAGCGTCTCGTCATCGAGAAGAACGGCATGAAGGACGCGTATGTTCGCCCGGTGGCGTGGCGCGGCGCGGAGATGATGGGCGTGTCCGCCCAGCACAACAAGATTCATCTCGCCATCGGCTGCTGGGAATGGCCGAGCTATTTCGATCCCGAGCAGCGGCTCAAGGGCATCCGGCTCGATCTCGCCGAATATCGCCGGCCCGATCCGAAAACCGCGCCCTGCCTCGCCAAGGCCGCCGGCCTCTACATGATCTGCACCATCTCCAAGCACAAGGCCGAGCGCAAAGGCTATGCCGACGCGATGATGCTCGACTGGCAGGGCCGCGTCGCCGAATGCACCGGCGCCAACATCTTCTTCGTCAAGGACGGCCAGATCCACACCCCGGTCGCCGATTGCTTCCTCGACGGCATCACGCGCCGCACGGTGATCGATCTTGCCAAGCGGCGCGGCTTCGAGGTGATCGAGCGGCGCATCATGCCGGACGAGCTCAGCGGCTTTTCCGAATGCTTCATCACCGGCACGGCGGCGGAAGTCACCGCGGTGTCGGAGATCGCCAACTGGAATTTCAATCCGGGCGGCATCACCAAGCAATTGATGGACGATTACACGGCTGCCGTGCAGCCGAAGGGCAAGGCCGCGGCGGCCTGAGCGAAATTCTTCTCGCTTTTGAACCAATTGCACCGCGGCTCGCCCGCGGTGTAATCGTTTCTGCATGACACGGACAATTCTCATTACCGGCGCTTCCTCCGGCATCGGGTACGCGACGGCGCGGCATTTTGCCGAACAAGGCTGGAACGTCGTAGCAACGATGCGCAAGCCGGATTCCGATCTCGGCAGCGCGAAGAACGTTCTGTTGGCTCGTCTTGATGTCCAGGATCGTGCCAGCATTGGTGCCGCCATCGAAGCGGGCATTGCGCACTTCGGTAGAATTAATGCCCTCGTCAACAACGCAGGCTTCAGTCTGTTCGGTGTCTTCGAGACCATCTCGCCGGAAAAAGCGCGCGAGCAATTCGACGTCAATGTGTTCGGTGTCATGGACGTGACGCGCGCCATGCTGCCGCATTTTCGCAAGAACAAGGGCGGTACCATCGTCAATATCAGTTCGCGCGCCGGGCTGGTCGGGCTGCCGCTGATCTCCCTCTATTGCGCGAGCAAATATGCGCTGGAAGGATTGTCCGAGTCGCTCTCCTACGAACTCGCGTCGCAGAACATCGCCATGAAGATCGTGGAGCCGAGCGGAGGCGTCACAGCAACGCGGTTTTCGGAACGAATGGCGCAGGAACAGGCGCGCGATTCTTCGCTCAGCGATTACGAGACATTCGTTGCCGACGCGAACGCCGTGTTTTCAAACATGACGGCAACGCGCCGCATGGACGCGGACGAGGTCGCACGTGTCGTTTACGGCGCCGTCACCGACGGTAGCCGGCGGCTTCGCTATTTTGTCGGCGAGGATGTGGGCAGCTTCGTCAAGGCGAGGCGGGAGCTGTCCGAGGAGGACTACATCAGCTTCATGCGCGGGCGGTTTGCGAAGGCTCGCTGATGCCGCCGCTGCCCGTCAGTCGCGAATGACGACGAGGCGATGCGTGCCGCTTTCGGCGCCCCACATCTCGCCCGGGCGGCCCAGCATCTGCCGGACATTGGCGCCACGCCGGTCGCTCGGAAAATTCTCGAAGCTCTCGGTTTTGGGATCGAAGCGCACGATGGAGTTGGTCAGCCACGACGACAGCCAGACCCGATCCTTGTTGTCGACATAGACGGCGTAGCAGCCGCCCTTGGCATTGGGCAGCGGCCACACCTTCCACGTTTTCGCGCCGGGGTCGTAACGGGCGACTTCGCCTGAATTCCAGAAGCTGACCCAGAGCATGCCCTTGGAATCCGACCAGATACGGCGCGGGCCGACGCCTTTGCGGGGCGGATCGACCGGCGTCGCTTCGCCCGTCACCGTGTCGATCCTCGCAATGTGATCGCCTGCAAGCGAGGCGTACCAGACCTCGCCGGCCGGCGTCGTCGTGATGCCATAGGGGCCGCGTCCGCGCGGCGCTTTCCAGGCGTCGACCTTGCCGGATGCCGGATCGACGCGGCCATAGACGCCACTCTGGCCAGTGAACCAGTAGATGCCTTTGGGATCGAAGGTGCCGGTATTGAGATTGGCGCCCGGAAAATCCTTCGGCAGCGCGAACGTCTTCACCTCTTTCGATTTCGGATCGACGCGCACGATCGCGTTGAGCCCGCCATCGGTGACCCAGGCGCCGCCATCCGGACCGACGATCACGCCATGCGGCGCGGAGCCCTGACCGAGCGGAATGCGCTCGATCCTTCCCGTCTTGGGATCGAGCCGGCCGAGTTCGCCATCGTTCTGGCCGGTGTACCAGACGAGGCCGTCTGGCGCCGGCGCGACGTCATGCGGATAGGACGGCACCGGAAAATACTGCACCTCCGCAGCCGCCGCGCTCATGGTCAGAGCAGCGGAAGCGATCGCCATCGCCGTCAGCCGCAACAGGGTCGTTCGCATCGTATCGCTCTCGTCGTTCAATAACTGCCGTGGGCTGACGTTTATTCCGCCGCCTCGTCATTGTGACGACCCCAGCGCTGCGTCGCCTTGTCGTCGCTGGCCTTGGCTTCGACCCATTGCGCCGCGTCCGCGCGCTCTTCGAGCTTCCAGAACGGCGCGCGCGTCTTGAGATAATCCATGAGAAATTCCGCGGCTTCGAACGCGGCCTGGCGATGTGCCGAGGCCGTAAGGACGAGCACGATGTTGTCGCCCGGGATAAGCCGGCCATGCCGGTGGATCACGGTGACGCCGAGCAGCGGCCAGCGCGTGCACGCTTCATCGACATGGCGGGCGATTTCCGCTTCGGCCATGCCGGGATAATGCTCGAGCGTCAGCGCAACGATTTCGCCGCCCGCTTCGGTCGCGCGGCAAATACCGGTGAAGGTGACAACAGCGCCGATGTCATGGCGTCCAGCTGTCAGCCGTGCCGCTTCCGAAGCGGCATCGAAGTCCTCGCGCTGGATGCGGATGGTCGGGTTCATAAGAGACAATGTAGCGATGTCGGCGGCGCTCGTCATGAGCGGCGTTTTACCCATTTTGCCCGCTGCGATCCGGTCGTTCACGGATTGGCGGCGTCATCCACCCGTCATGGGCGGGAAGAATGCGACTTCCTGCGCGCCTGCGATCGGCGTTTCCGGACGCACATGCGCGCGATCGATTGCCGCGCGGATCACCTTGGGATTGTCGAAGGCGTGCGCGTATTCCTCGCCGCGGCCGGCAAGCCATTCCATCAATTCGGCGACGGTGGTGACGGAGGCGGGCAAGGCGATCTCTTCGTCGGTCTTGCCGACGCGCTCGCGGACCCAGGCGAAATAGCGCAGCTTCACGTCAATCCTCGATCAGATGCTGCAGACCGGCACGCAGATAATCCCAGCCGGTATAAAGCGTCACGATCGCCGACAGCCACAACAGCGCAATGCCGATCTGCGTGGTGAAGAGGAAAATCGAATCGCCCGCTTCACCGGCGAGCAGAAACCCGATGGCGACCAGCTGCCAGGTCGTTTTCCATTTCGCGAGGCGCGTCACCGGGACGCTGACGCGCAATTCCGCAAGATATTCGCGCAGGCCGGAGACGAGGATTTCACGGCACAGGATGATGATCGCTGCGAACAGCGACCAGCCGCGGATGGTTTCGTCGGCGGCCAGCATCAGCAGGCAGGAGGAGACCAGAAGCTTGTCGGCAATCGGATCGAGCATCCGGCCGAGCATCGATTGCTGTCCCCACGAGCGCGCGAGATAGCCGTCAAAGAAATCCGTGATTCCGGCGGCGATGAAGATCGCCAGCGCGAGCCAGCGCAGCCACAATCCCCCCTGCAGGATCGACTGCCAATACATGCAGGCGACCACGAGCGGCACCGCGACGATGCGCGCGTAGGTGAGGAGATTGGGCAGCGCGAGAGAACGCTTTCCATAAGGCTCGGAACTGACGGAGTTCATGACCCGAAGGAACACCCCCGGCCTGAGTCAGTCAACCTGACACAATGCATGGATGCTTTCTTTTCCCGTTCTTCGCTGGCTCAACTTTGATCAAGTGCGTCATTATGACGGGGACCGTTCGTGGAAAAAGTCATAGATTTTACGCGCCGTGTCGCCGCTGATGCCGGGCACCTTGGCGAGATCGGCGGGTGAGGCGCCTTCGATCGCCTTCAGGGTCCCGAAATGATGCAGAAGCGCGCGCTTGCGCGTCGGGCCCACTCCGGGAATTTCCTGCAAGCCTCCTTCGCGAATGTCGCGCTTGCGCCGCTGCCGATGCGAGCCGATGGCAAAGCGGTGTGCCTCGTCGCGCAACCGCTCGATGAAATAAAGAAGCGGGTCGCGCGGCGGCAGGCGGAACGGCTCGCGCCCGGCAACGAAAAATGTCTCGCGTCCTGCATCGCGGTCGAGCCCTTTCGCGACCGCAACCAGCGGCACATCGGTTACGCCGACCGATACGAGCGCTGCCTGGGCCGCGGCAAGCTGACCCTGCCCGCCATCGATCAGCACGAGATCGGGCCACGGCGATTCATCCTCGCCCGCGAGCCCGGCCATTTCCGCGACCTTGCGCACCGTCGCTGCGACGGCCGTCTCGCCGTCGCCGCGCGGGCTTTCGCTCATCAGTCGCTTGAAGCGGCGCGTCAGCACTTCGCGCATCATGCCGTAATCGTCGCCCGGCGTGAGATCGTCGGAGCGGATGTTGAACTTGCGGTACTGGTTCTTGCGGAAGCCTTCGGGGCCGGCGACAACCATCGCGCCGACGGCATTCGTTCCCGCGATGTGGCTGTTGTCATACACTTCGATCCGGCGCGGCGGCTGCGGCAGGGCGAAGGTTTCGGCGAGCGTCTTGAGCAACGCCTGTTGCGATGACGTTTCGGCCAGCTTGCGTGCCAGAGCCTCACGCGCATTCGCGAGCGCGTGATCGACGAGATCCTTTTTCTCTCCGCGTTTCGGGCAGATCACGTCCACGCGATGGTTGCTCTTGGCGCTCAGGGCGTCGGCAAGCAGTTCGCGCTCGCTGAAATCCTCCGACACGAAGATGCAGCGCGGGCAGGGCTTGTCGTCGTAGAACTGCGCCAGAAACGACGACAGCACCTCGGCGGGCGCGAGCGCGCGGTCGGCCTTGGGAAAATAGGCGCGGTTGCCCCAGTTCTGGCCGGTGCGAAAAAAGAAGACCTGCACGCAATTGAATCCGCCGGCCTGATGGATGGCGAAGACATCCGCTTCCTCGACATTGCGCGGATTGACCCCCTGCTGCGACTGGATCGCCGAGAGCGCAGCGAGCCGGTCGCGGTAGATGGCGGCGCGCTCGAAATCGAGCGCGGCCGATGCCTTTTCCATTTCCGCCGCCAGCTCCTCCTTCACCGCGGCGCTCTTGCCGGAGAGAAAGGCGCGCGCCTCGCGCACGAGCTCGGCGTAATCCTGCAGGCTGATTTCGCCGGTGCAGGGCGCCGAGCAGCGCTTGATCTGATGCAGCAGGCACGGCCGCGTGCGGCTTTCATACACGGCATCCGAACAGGAGCGGATGAGAAAGGCGCGCTGCAACGCCGTGATCGTGCGGTTGACCGCCCAGACCGAGGCGAACGGGCCGTAATAGTCGCCCGGACGATTGCGCGCGCCGCGATGCTTGATGATCTGCGGAGCATCGTGATCGGAGGTGATGAGAATATACGGAAACGATTTGTCGTCGCGCAGCAGCACGTTGAAACGCGGACGCAGGCGCTTGATCAGGTTGGCTTCGAGCAGAAGCGCCTCGGTCTCCGTGCGGGTCGAGACGAATTCGATCCGGTCGGTCGCCGCGATCATGCGGGCGATGCGCGTGTCGTGTCCGGTCGGGCGCGCATAGGCGGTGACGCGCTTCTTTATGTTCTTGGCCTTGCCGACATAGAGAACGTCGCCCTGCGCATCGATCATGCGATAGACGCCGGGCGAGGGCGGGGCGTGGCGCGTGTCGCGGACGATTGC
>CAZSAW010000140.1:0-4833 GCA_964604745.1 uncultured Hyphomicrobiales bacterium | reverse complement strand
GCTCGCAAAGACATCGTGGCAATTCCTTGACCGAACCGTTCGGTCAATCTCATTTACTGCGATGCACACCCCCTGTCAATATGACCGAACGGTTCGGTCATTGCCAAATAGTCTTCGAAGGCGCATATAGAAAGCATGGAACCCGCCGCTGGCGGGGATTCGGCGCCTCTGGCCAAATGCCTCAAGGCGCCCAGGCTGGATGACAACGATGACCGCCCAGATCGAACTGACCCGACCCGAAACAGCCGATCAGGACAGCGCCAAGCGGCGCCAGATCGTCGAGGGCGCCCGGGCCACCTTCCTCGCGCAGGGGTTCGACGCCGCGAGCATGAGCGACATTGCCCGCGCCGCCGGGGTCTCCAAGGGCACGCTCTATGTCTACTTCAAGAACAAGGAAGAACTGTTCGAAGCGATCGTTCAGCAGGAATGCCTCGTTCATGCCGAAGGCGCCTTCGATCTCGATCCCGGCGACCATGACGTCGAGGCGGTGCTGACCCGCCTCGGCATCGCCTTCGTCAACTTCCTCTGCAGCGCCGAAAAGGCCTCCTCGGTCCGCACCGTCATCGCCATCGCCGACCGCATGCCGGAAATCGGCCGGCGCTTTTACGAGACGGGCCCCGCCTTCGGCGTGAAGAAGCTCGCTGGCTACCTCAAGACGCAGGTCGATGCCGGCGTGCTCGCCGTCGACGATTGCGAAGTCGCGGCGGCGCAGTTCATCGAGTCCACGCACGCCACGATGTTCAAGCCGGTGGTATTCAATTTCGCTCCTCCCCCGACACCCGAACGCATACGCCATGTCGTCGGCATCGCCGTTCGCACGTTCCTTGCTGCCTATCGCGTGCGCTGAAAACCGCCGCCAATTTTCAGCTAATCCTAATCGTTAATCCTACAATACGCTTATTCGCTTCGACGTTGGATCGCGTCGCGATCGAGAGCATTATGATCGCGTCATGCACGGGATGCCTCTGATTCGATGGAGTGGCTACTTGGCCGGCGCTGCGCTTGTCCTCTTCTTCAGCGCGACAGGCGCAGCGCAGGCCGAGAATTACCCCGTGTCCGGCAAATGGACGTATGATAATGCGTCCGGCGATGGCCCCGCCAAGGATTGCGGCGCCCGTTACATGGACTTCCAGGGCAATCAGCGCTTCGACAAGGGCGGCGGCGTTCCGAGCTATCGCAATTTCAGCGTGACGCGCGAAAATTCCGGCTACCGCATCGTCGACGAATTCGCGACCGGCCAGATCAACGCGCGCTCGCAATATCAGCTACGGCAATCCGACGGCGATCACATCGAATTGCAGATGCAATCGGGCACGATCAAGCTGCGCCGCTGCCAATAACCTCTATACAACGCGGTCAGGTGCGAAGGCACAGTCGGTCTGCGGCTCGATCTCGATCTGGATAGTCGGATGATCGATGCCGAATTTTTCGTGCAACGCATCGGCAAGCGCCGTCAGAAACCGGTCGCCGGGATGGCCGCGCGGCATCAGGAGATGCGCGGTCAGCGCGATTTCCGTCGTGCTCATCGGCCAGATATGCAGATCGTGGACGTCCTCCACGCCATTCTGTCCGCGCAGAAAGGCCCGCACATCATCGAGGCGCAATCGGCTCGGCACGGCGGCAAGCGACATGTTCACGGATTCGCGCAGCAGACCATAGGTGCCTGCAACGATCACCGCGACGATGACGAGGCTCATCGCCGGATCGAGCCACAGCCAGCCGGTAAGCATGATCAGCGCGGCGGCAACGATCACTCCGAACGACACCGCAGCATCGGCGACCATGTGCAGGAACGCGCCGCGAATATTGATGTCGTGGCTGCCGGTCGCGAACAGCCAGGCCGTCGCGCCATTGACGACGACTCCGGCGGCGGCAACGGCCATCACCCATTCGCCTTCGATCGGCTCGGGCACAGCGAGGCGGCGGATCGCTTCCCATCCGATCGCCCCAACGGCGACCATCAGGAACACGGCATTCGTCAGCGTGGCGAGAATCGAAGAACCACGCAGGCCGTAGGTATAGCGCTCGGTCGGAGGCCGCCGTGCCAGCACATGCCCGATCCAGGCGACGCCGAGACCGAGCACGTCGCTCAGATTATGTCCGGCGTCGGCAATGAGCGCGGTCGAATTGGCCAAGACGCCGGCGACGCCCTCGGCGAGAACAAAGCCGAGATTGAGCGCTACGGCGAGTGCAAATGCCGGCCCGAAATCGCGTGCATGCGTATGCGGATGCGTGTGGCCGTGCGAATGATCATGTCCGTGCATCGCTGGGAAGATAACGCAGAAACGCGACGAAAGGGTGTCTAGTCGTCGCCCGGCCCGCCCCGCTCTTCCATGATGTCCTCGTCCTCTTCCTCGAGCGGCGGCCACATGCCCTTCTTGCCGGCCTTCTTCTGTTTCTGCGCAAGCGTCTTCGCCGCACCGATCGATCCGGTGATGCCGGGATCGCCGCGCCGCGCGTAGGAACCCTTCGCACGCACGCGCGCCGCAACCACGTCGCCGGGAATGGCGCCCGGCTCGCAGATGGCGCGGCCGCTCGCGCGGCGCATCAGATCGACGTGGATATGATCGTAGTGGAAGGCATTCGAGCCCGGCGCGAGCACGGTGGAGAATTGCGCGCAGGCAGCGCCCTGCACGTCGTGCAGAAAGGCCTGCTCCTCCGCGCTGCCGCGCCAGCCGTCGCGCACGGTGACCGTCTGTCCGTTGGCAAGAATAAAGGCGGCAATGTCGAGCGCGTTGCCGAAGGCGTGTTCGGAGATGCGCGCGCCGCGCTGCCCGTTCATCCCGCGGCACGAATAGGCGGAGATCTGCTTGATCTCGACCACCGGCTGCCCGAACCAGTGCAAGGCCGCCGGCTGCACCGCATCCATCATCCAGCGGTCGAGCGCAGACACGATGGGACAGGCGAGCGTGGCCGCGGGCTTCACCTCAACGGGAGCAACCGACGCGGTCATCATGGGCTGGCTGCGCAGGGGAACGTTCGGCGCAGGCGTATAGGACGGATAGGACGGACGATACGGTCCGCCGGGCGCCGACGGCTCGCGCGCGGCAGGTTCATCCTCATCGTCGTCGTCGCTCGCCGTCAAAGGCGGCGGGCGGTCGAAGACCGAGGGGCGGCGCTTTGCGGCCGGGTAAGCGACAGGCGCGCCCGACATTTGCGGGCGATCGTAGCTGCCGAGCGGGGCGCCGGACGGCGCAACGCCGGGCGGACTGATCGACATCGGTTGCCCCGGTGCAGACGACAGCGGCCGCGTGTCGACCGGCGCTCGCGATTCGGGGCGCGGCGCATAGCGCGGATCGACGATCGGCCAGCGCGGCTGGTCGGCGCCGGGAATGCCGCCGGGCGGACGAAGTTCGTCGGAATAGGCAACGACACGGCTTTCTCCGAGAGCCGCCACCTTGAGCGGGAAGTCAGCTCCGCACATGCCCGGCCCCTCGATCGGCTCGATGCGCACGCGCGCCGGGCTCTCCTTCACGTTTCCGGATTTCAGGCAGGTGATTTCGGCCTCGCGCCGCCAGGGCTCGCGGGAGGCGAAAAAGGAATTGCGCCCGCAGCCGGCGAGTGTCGCCAGGGCCAGGACTGAAAGCGCGCAAAGACGCAACGCACGCAACTGCCGCACCATGGCGCAGAGAATGCGAACGATCCTGTTAACGGCCTTTCAACCGCCCGGGCCCGGCGCGCGGTTATCGTTAGCAGTCTCTAAAAGCCCCGCCCGGCCTTCCTGCCCTCGCCGCTGAACGCCTACGGACGAATCCGGCGCGCCCTCGGCCGGCCGTCGGCCGCGGAATCCTTGCGTGCATTTTGGCAGTGTTCACAATCAAAGGTTGCGAGAAGCCGGGCGACTGAGATGAGCGATTTCAAGGACTTGGCCCAGCTGGACCGGTCCGGTGGAAAAAATTTTAGTAAGAAATATCAATAGCTTGCAAAGCCGCAGCTCATGATTTCTTGACGGCGCGCCGGCACTTTCCCGCCCCAGAGGCGTTTCCTGCTTCGAGCCGATCACGGCTTCTGTTACGCTTTGTTACAGTCAACAAGAGGGAGGCCTTTGTGGATCTTGCCTTGAAGCTGAATGTCCTGGCTCTCTGCGCGGCATGTCTGTTTGTCGGCGCGGTGCTGTTGGGCGCGTTCTGAATCTTGGAGCCCACTTAGACTGAACGACTGACAACTGGTGGCCATTCGAGAGGATGGCTTGAAAAGAGAACACCGGAGGCCGCGCCTCCGGTGTTCGTCGTTTCGGGCCCCGCGGAAACCGCCCGGCCCTTTGCTAGGGTAGCAATGACGATTCGAGGTGGTGGCCTGCGCGACCCCGCCCCTGCAGGAGCCGGCCGATGCGCCTCACCCTCCGCCAGACCGTCTTCGTCGCGGCGCTGATCCTCGTGCCCGCCTCCGCGATCGGTCAGAGCACCGCCCCGGCCGGTCGCCCAGCCGCCGCCCGGGCCACCCCCGAGGCGATGGCCGAATACAAGAAGAAGCTCGCGATCTACGAGCAGGCGCGCAAAGCCTTCGAGGAGATCGCCGGGCCCTATTGGGCGTCCATCACGGAGAAGCGCAAGGCGCGCGTGCTCAAGCGGCGCAATAAAGAAGAGATCACGCTCGACGATTACGTGCTGACACAGCCGCCGGTCTATACTGGCCCACCGCGTCCGGTCGATCCGTCGGCACCGGACAAGCTGCCGCCCGAGCGCAAGTACATTCCCGTCGTCGCCGATTTTCTGAAGACCGCCGCCGAGCATTTCCAGTTTGCGCCGACGCCGCCGGCGAACGAGATGGCATTCAAGCGCGCTTACGCCGCGGTCGCCGCGGCATCCGGCATCACGCGCGAGCAGGCCGTGC
>CAZSAW010000139.1:0-7930 GCA_964604745.1 uncultured Hyphomicrobiales bacterium | reverse complement strand
CATGACGCGTTCGCGCAAAAGCTGACGGCGAAGATGAACGCGCTGAAGATGGGCAACGGTCTGCAGGACGGCGTCGCGCTCGGGCCGCTGGTCAATGCCGATGCGCGCAAGAAGGTGATCGAACTCGTCGACGATGCGGTGCAGAAGGGCGCCCGGGTCCTGACCGGCGGCAAGACGCCGGAGGGCGCGGGCTATTTCTATCCCGCCACCGTGCTCGCCAACGTGCCGGACAACGCGGCGATGCTGCGGGAGGAAATCTTCGGCCCGGTCGCCTCGCTGCAGACCTTCAGGACCGAGGACGAGGCGATCAAACGCGCCAACGACACCGAATACGGCCTCGTCGCCTACATGTATACGCGCGACCTGTCGCGCGGGCTGCGCGTGTCGGAGAAGCTCGATTTCGGCATGGTCGGGCTCAATCGCGGGCTCGTCTCCGATCCGGCCGCGCCGTTCGGCGGCATGAAGCAATCCGGCATCGGCCGCGAAGGCGCGCACGAGGGCCTGATGGAATTCCTCGAAACCCAGTACGTCTCCGTCAACTGGTAGCGGGGCCGCGATCGGGACGGTTTCGTTTCAATCTCACATGCATCAAACACGGAGTGACGATGTCGACTGACAAAAATTCTGCCGTTGCGGCAGGCCGGATGCTGGCCGAGGCATGGAACGCGGGCACGACGATCGACGCTCTTCCGGAAAATCTGTTTCCTGCGGAGATCGATCAGGCCACGGCAATCCAGGAAGAGATGGCGCGCGTGATTGGCGAACCGGTCGTCGGCTGGAAGGTTGGCGGCGTGCCCGGCCCGCTGGTGGGGCGCATATTCAAGTCGCGCTTCTATACCACTCCAGCCAAGTTGCCTGTTCGGCAATTTCGCTCACCGGGCATCGAGTGTGAAATCGGATTTCGTTTGACGAAGGATCTTCCGCCGAAGGCAGGTTCCTACGACGACGAGACCGTCATGAATGCGGCCGTGCTCGCATTCACCATTGAGTTGACGGGCTCGCGATTCACGAACGGCAAGCTGACGGCGGACAATGATCGCGATCTCCGCGGCATCGTCGCTGACAACGCGGTTGGCGCCGGCTTGATCGTGGGGCCGGAGGTCGCCGATTGGCGGCACTTGTCGCTTCTCGATATTGCGGTCGATTTTCGCGTGAACGGCGGCGCGCCAGGTGCTCCGAACCCAAAGGAGAAGCGCACTGAGCCGGCAAAAATTCTAATCTGGCTCGCAAACGAATTGAGCCGCCGCGGCGTCGGTCTCCGAGCCGGACAATATGTCACGACCGGAAGCGCCACCCTGCCGGTAATCCTGCAGAAAGGCCAACAGGCCGTGGCAACCTACGGCCAGTTTGGGTCGATCAGCTTCTCGCTACCGGGCTAGCCTTGACATTGTTTTATGGTTTCAGACAATAATTGACAAGTTACGACAACTACAAAAATTGCCCGCGGCGGATGCGGCGGGTCGGGTGGGAAACCAAGGGAGCCAATATGTCCAACTGGTCACGTCGCTCTTTCATGGGCGCGGTCGCGGCGTCCGGCGTCGGCACGGTGTTGCCGGGCCTCGCCAAGGCGCAAAGCTCAAACGATACGATTCGCTGGCGGGGGGTGGCCGGTCATCGCATTGGCGCGCAGTTCAAGAAGTGGCAGTGGCTGCAATCGGAACTGCCCAAGCGCACGAATGGACGCCTGACGCTTGAAGTCGTCACGCTGCAGGAAATCGGCCTTACGGGGACAGAAATCCTGCGCGTGCTGAAGGGCGGGCTGGTCGATCTCGCGGA
Source organism: uncultured Hyphomicrobiales bacterium (assembly GCA_964604745.1). Lineage (GTDB taxonomy): Bacteria > Pseudomonadota > Alphaproteobacteria > Rhizobiales > Xanthobacteraceae > Pseudorhodoplanes. The sequence continues at coordinate 6,154 of CAZSAW010000139.1, read as the reverse complement.
AATGACGAACGGCTACGTCGCGGGCGACTTCCCGATGATCGAGGCGCCCGAACTTCCCGGCGTTTCAAAATCTCCGGACCAGCAAAAGAAGCTGACAATCGCGTGGACCAAGGGCGTTGTCGCTCCGCGCGAAGACATCATGGGCGGCAAGGTCCTTGCCTCGTTCTACTGGAATTCGTCGTTCCTCTACACGAATTATCCAGTCGAAAAACCGGAGGATGTGAAGGGGCACAAGGTTCGCGTGTTCTCCCCCTCGCAGGCGCAATTCATCTCCGCGCTCGGCGGTGAACCGCTGAACATGCCGATGCAGCAGGTTTACGAAGCGCTGCAGCGCAAGGTGATCGACTCTCTCGTGACGGGGCCGGATCAGGTCAAGGGACTGAGCATGTGGGAGGTCGCTCCCAACATGTCCGCCTTCGGGACGCCCGGCGCCAATGGCTACGTGGTCGCCAGCGCGCGGAGCCTGTCGAAGCTTCCTCCCGAAATCCGCAAGGTGGTGGACGAGATCGCTCCAGAGCTGGAGGAGCTTGCCTGGAATCTCGGCGGCGAGAACGACAAGGATGGCGTCGAACTCGCGCGTCAGAAGGGCATGAAGCTCACCATTCCGGCCAAGAAGGAATGGGAGCCTGTCTTCGACAAGCTCGCCAAGGACGTGATCATTCCGGGTTGGGTCAAGAAGGTCGGAGAGCCGGGACGCGAGGCCTTCAACAAAAATCTCGGACCGATTCTCGGCTACACGATCTAGCGTTGCCAGTTTGAGTATGAGCCGTCGCGCGAAGTTGCGTCATAGCTTCTTCTGCGGACGGCTCGTTGTTTCCGCTTTCGCTGCGCCCTGACAGCAAGGAAAATCTCCGATGTCGGCCAAGAGCATACATGAATCTCCGTCGGGCGACTGGTTTACCCCCATTGAACAAGGCATGGCGCGCCTCACCAACTTCTGCGCGCTGCTGAGTGGCGCCGTGTTTCTGCCGCTCGCATTCTACATGACGATTGATGCCACCAGCCGCCGGCTGGGTGGGCCGTTCAGCGGCGTCAGCGACGAGTTGTCGTCCTATGTTCTCGCCTTCGGCGGGACCTGGGCCATGGCATCCGCTCTCACGAGCGGGACTCATGTGCGCATCGACATCATGATGCATCTCTATCCACCCCGGTTTCGCCACTTCCTTAATTGCTGGGCACTTGCGATGACGGCGTTGATCGCCGGCATTCTGGCGAGTGAAGCGTGGAAACTCACGCTTGCCTCCTACGAAATGGGCGCGCGTTCGTTTTCTCTGCTCAGTGTGCCGCTCGTCTATCCGCAGGCGCTGACCGCGATCGGTTTCTCGATTCTGACGATACAGGCGCTGGTTTTGATGATCAGTACTGCAAGAGGAGGCGCCGTCCCTGAATCGGTGCCGGATAAAATCTAGTCGGCGATCGCGCATGGGAGCGAATGAAAAGGGAAAGTCCAGATGTTTACGCTGATCGGCACGATCGTCGCCGTTCTTTTGATCTCTTTCGCTCTCGGACTGTATGTGGCGGTCGCGCTCGGTTTGACGGCGGTCACGACCGGCCTGCTGTTTTTCGACACCCCGGTATGGGATTTCTTCGGCCATATCCCATGGGCTGTCGATAGCTCCAGCTCGATCGTCGTCGTTCCGCTCTACCTGCTGATGGGGGAAATCCTGTCACGCAGCGGCGTTACCGACGAGATGTATCAGACGCTGGCGAAGTGGCTGAACAAGCTGCCGGGCGGATTGCTGCATACGAATATCGCGGCGTGCGGATTGTTCGCCGCCGTTTCGGGGTCGAGCGTCGCGACGGCGACCACGATTGCCTCCGTGACGCTGCCGGCGCTGCGGCAGCACGGATACGACGAGCGGCTCTCGCTCGGTTCGCTGGCCGCGGGTGGGACGCTCGGCATCCTGATTCCGCCAAGCGTCATCATGATCGTCTATGGCATTCTCGCGCAGGCCTCGATTGGACAACTGTATATCGCCGGCGTTCTGCCCGGCATCATCATGATGCTGGTATTCATGGCGCTGATTTTCATCATGGCGCTGGCGCGGCCGGAGCTTGCCCCGCAAGGCGACATTGGCGAAGTGACCTGGAGCGATCGCTTCCGAAGCACTGTCGGTTTGATCCCGGTGATTTTGCTGATCTTCAGCGTTCTCGGGACGATTTATCTCGGCATCGCAACTGCGGTCGAGGCGGCCGCCTTCGGCGCATCCGGGGCCTTCCTGATTGCCTGGTATAATGGCCGCGTGAACTGGCCGATGCTGAAAGATGTCTTTTATTCGACCGCGCACACGACCGGCATGGTGATGTTCATCCTGATCGGCGCGTTTCTTCTGCAATCGATGCTCGCGCTGCTCGGGCTGCCGGGAGCGATGTCGCAATGGGTGATCAGCCTCGGCCTGACGGAGCTTCAGTTCATTCTTCTGCTCTGCGCGATTTACATCGTGCTCGGCATGTTCGTGGAAAGCCTCGCGATGGTGGTGACGACGTTGCCGATCATCGTGCCCATGCTGACAGCCCTTCACATCGACCTGATCTGGTTTGGCATTATCGTCGTTATCCTGGTCGAACTCTCGCTGATCACGCCGCCGGTCGGCATGAATCTGTTTGTCTTGCAGGGGGTTCGTTCGCGCGTCTCCGGGCCCCGGCCGAAGCGGGACAGGGGAATTTCAGACCTTTACGTTGGCGTTCTTCCCTTTGTCGTCGCGATGATGATCGTCCTCGGCCTCATCGTAGCGTTTCCGGAAATTTCGCTGGCTTTGGTGAAGCTGTCTTACAGCCGCTAGGCGCTGCAGGGTGTGCCGCGCAATTCAGCGTGGCCATTCGAGCTTGACGGTCTGTCCGGTCTGGAACGAACGCGTGGCGGCGTCCGCGACGACGGCAGCACGATAGCCGTCCTCGAACGTCACGGCCGGACGCTCGCCTTTGAGGACCCGGTCGATGAAGTCGCCGAGTTCTCCGCGATAGGCGTCGCGATAGCGGTCGCGCGAGGACCCGATGAAAGGCACGTGCGCGCCGGTGGCGTCCGCCGTGTAACGCTCGACATTGTGCGGCGTCCGGTTTTGCGAGATGAGCATTCCTTTTTCCCCGTGGACCTCGATGCGCTGATCGTGTCCGTAGACGGCGCGTCGGGATGCGTTGATCTGGCAGATAGCGCCTGACGAGAGAGTGAGTGTGACGGCAGCCGTGTCGAGATCGTTGCTGGCGCGTGCTTCGTCGAGAAAAAGCGCGCTTCCGGTCGCGTGCACCGACACTGTATCGAGTCCGGTGATGAAACGGATCATGTCGAAGTCATGAATCAGCATGTCATGGAAAATGCCGCCTGACCGGGCAATGTAACCTTTCGGCGGGACCATCCAGTCGCGGCTGGTCAGGTGACAGATTTCGACGTTGCCGATCTCGCCGGCGCGGACGGCTTGCGCAAGCGCGCTGTGGCCGGCGTCGTAGCGGCGGTTGAACGCGATTTGCAGCGGCACATTCGTGCCTTCGATTGCCTTGCGGCATTGTTCGATACGGTCAAGGCGAATGTCGATCGGCTTTTCGCAGATGATGGCCTTGCCTGTCTTGGCGAATGTCGAAATCAGATCGACATGCGTGGCTGTCGGCGTTGCCAGAATGACGGCATCGTAGTCGGTGGCGGACAGGACATCGTCGAATCGGTCTGTAGCAGGGCAGCCGTAAGGTTCGGCGAGCGCTTTTGCGGCGGCGAGATCGGGATCGAAGATCCGCACAAGCCGCCCCTGCGGCAATGTCGCGAGGTTTTCCGCGTGTCGCACTCCCATACGGCCGGCGCCGAGAAGGGCAAGCCGCAGCACGTTCGTCTTGGGCATGGTTTTTCTCCGTTGGATTGTCGTTTGCGGCTTTGGCATCGCTACGGAATGCGAGGCGGCAACGTCACCACATCGCCGTCGTGCCGGCGCAGACGGAAATGGTCTGCCCGGCAATGCTGCGGGCGAGAGGGGAGGCCAGATAAAGCGCTGTCGTTGCGATGTCCTCGGGCGGGACAAACCGGCGCAGCGCCATCACGGAGAGCATGGTGTTGCGGATATCGTCCGCGCTCCGGCCCGTGGTCGCCGCTTTGGCGACGATCGTACGCTCGCTGCGATCGCTGGCAGTCGTGCCAGGCTGAATCGCATTGACACGGACGCCGTGCGGCCCGAGCTCAAGCGCGAGCGTTTCGGTGAGGCCGACAACCGCCCATTTCGCCGCGGCGTAGGGCGCACGCTGAACGAAACCGTAGCGGCCTGCGGTCGACGAGATGTTGATCATGGCGGCATCGCCATGCGTACGCGCCGCCTCTTTCAGCATCGGAATGCCAAGGCGGGCGCAATAGAACATGCCATTGAGGTCGATGTTGATCGTGCGCTGCCAGTCCTCGATCTTGATGTTCTCGAGGAAATCGGTCGGTCCTCCGATCCCGGCATTGTTGATCAGAACGTCGAGACCGCCGAGAAATGACTGCGCATCGGCGAACCAGCGCTCGACCTGTACGGGATCGCCGACATCGGCCAGGGTTCCCCTGGCGCCGGTCGTCGTCTGACATTCATCCAGGTGGCTCTGCACCACGTCGCAGAAATGGACGCGCGCGCCCGCGCCGATAAAGGCATCAATCATCAGACGCCCGAGACCGCTTCCCGCTCCGCTGATCATGACCCGGAGACCGGGTCTGATCCCGGTGATGCTCGCCCTCGCAGCCATTGCCTGTTTCGCTCCCTCTGCCACGGACAATTTGAAATGACATGTTTTTACAGATCGCGGCGGTCGCAGCATCGAAGATTGCCAACGCCTTGTAAATAGGCGCTAACGGCAACGCAGACTTGTAATTACTTGTGATCTCGATACGCTCACCGCCATTACGCAAAGAAGGCCTGCCAATGAGCGCGCCCGTTGGTTTTATCGGAGTAGGTGCGATCGGCGCACCAATGCTTCGACGCATTGTCGATGCCGGCTTTTCGGCGGCCACGTACGATATCAATCCAAAATCGCTCGGCGCATTCGCCGGCCGAGCGACGCTAGCGCGCTCGGCCGCGGAGGTGGCATCGGTCGCCGAAGTCGTGATCGTCTGTCTCCCATCGCTTGAATCGCATCGCGATGCCATCTTGGGCGAGGCGGGGCTTATTCACGGTTCGGCCGTCAAGGTCTGCGCGATCACCGGAACGACGGGACCGAGCTTGATCCGTGAGGTGGAGGCCGCATTGCGCGGTCGCGGCATCGCGGTCGTCGACGCGCCGATGACCGGAGGTCGGCTGCGCGCGGCCGACGGAACCTTGACGGTGATGGTATCAGGCGACAGTGCCGCCATTCGTCGCGTCGAGCCGTATCTGAAATGCTACGGCAACCGCATCGTCATGTTCGGCGAAAAGCCAGGCACGGCGCAGACGATGAAGCTGCTGAACAACATCATGTCAGCCGCAAATTTCACGATGGCGGCAGAGGCATTCGTTTTCGGCGCCAAGGCCGGCCTCGATCCGGAGCGGATGCTTGAAGTCATCAACAATGGTACCGGCAAGAACGACTCCACGCTCACCATCATTCCCAACAACATTTTGACTCGTACGTTCGATTTCGGCTCGCAGGTGTCGATCGTCATCAAGGACATGACGCAGGCCATCGTCGAAGCGGAGCAGCTCGGCGTGCCGGTTCAGCTCACGCGTGCGATCCGTGACCTGTTCGAACAGACGCTGCAGGAATTCGGGGGAACGGCGGACCAAACCGGGCTTGTGCAGTTCCTCGAACGCATGGCGAAGACCGAAATTCCGAAGACGCGATAGACTTTTTGCGGCCGATTCAAGCCATTGATTTCAAAAGAAATATTCAATCAGCGGGTGTCGCCTCCGGAGCCTTTCACGCGAACGGACGCGGCGACCGATGCCGGTCTTGCGCGGAGATGGTCTGCCGCGATCCGTGCGTGACTGTGGCGGAACGGTCCGCTATAGAAGCGCCGCGTTAGGAGTGTAGCTCAATGGCTAGAGCACCGGTCTCCAAAACCGGGGGTTGGGGGTTCGAGTCCCTCCACTCGGGCCAGCGGTAGCGAGCAGCCGACGCCATCCCTACCTCGTAACCGCTTTTGGGGGCGGGGTCCCCGAGCGACTCCGTCAGCCGCTCCGCGATCGAGTGACGCTCCTCGGAAAACCTGATCGGATAGCGCCGCGCCGTC
>CAZSAW010000138.1:0-4748 GCA_964604745.1 uncultured Hyphomicrobiales bacterium | reverse complement strand
GGCAGGCCGGTCTCGACGACGCGGGTCAGCGCCACCTGCTGGCGCACATTCTCCTTGCCCTGGGCGTAGGGCGAGCCGTTCGGGACGATCAGGATCTCGGCGCCCGTTTCGGCGAGGCATTCGCTCACCTGCTCGAACCAGATGTCCTCGCAGATCGGCAAGCCGAGGCGCACGCCGCGAAAGCCAACCGGGCCAGGTAGCGGGCCGGCGGCAAACACGCGCAGCTCATCAAAGACACCGTAATTGGGCAGCTCCACCTTGTAGCGGATGCCCTCGATGCGCCCGCCGTCGAGGAGCGCCACGGCATTGTAAACCCTGCCGCCTTCGGGCCACGGCGAGCCAATCACCAGGCCCGGGCCACCGACAGCTGTATCGCGCGCCCGCGCCTCGACCGCCCTGCGGCAGGCGTCCTGAAAGGCGGGCTTGAGGACGAGATCCTCCGGCGGATAACCTGCGATGAACAATTCAGGGAAAACGATGAGATCGGCATGCTCGCGCGCGGCCTGCTCGCGCGCGTTGCGCACCTTCTCGCCGTTGCCGGTGACGTCGCCAAGCGTCGGATTAAGCTGCGCAAGCGCGATCGTCAGCCGATCGGAGGGGGTCATATCCATGCGCATGATCTAGCGCGTCGCCCCCTCGCCTCGCAATCACGCCGGACTGCAATTCCCGCCGGTCAGAACTGCCCTTTCACCTGCAAAAGCCCGCCGACGCGTTGCTGGTCGAACCGCCGCAACGGCAGGTCTGTGGCGAAGCCGGGGCCGAATTGCACATCGCCGCCGCTCGCGAACAGGCCCCAGTATCGGAAGCCGGCGCCCACTTCGATGTTCGGCGTAACGGCATAGTTCAGGAAAATCTCGGCCGTGCCGCCATAGCCCTGCCGCGACGTCGAAATGATGTTCGGCGCCGTCCCGAGATCGGCCGGGTCCTGACGCAGCAAATGACTGTCCTCGTTGCGGAGCACCGCGTAGGGAATGAAGGCGACCTCGCCGGAGACATTCCAGTTCGAGACCACATCGACTTTCCAGTCGACGCCGAGACGCAACGCGTGCCAGCGCGGCTCATAGATGAGTGAAGCGGTATCGAAGCTCACCGGAATCGAGCCCGGCGGTCCGCACACCGCGCCGTCGACATCGTCCGGATTGCACCGCGCGCCGTAGGCCGTCGCGCGCTCGTGCCAGTATTGATAGCCGGCGAAGACGCCGAAGCGCATGCCACCCTGTGGCGGCACATAGGCCCAGCCGAGATCGATTGTCAGATAGCTGATGTCGTTGCCGTGGACGTCGCTGGTCGTGTCGGAAAACTTCACCTGGCCATCGAGAAAGTCGCGATCGACGATCTGGCCGCCATTGCCCTTGCCCATGCCGGCGACACCTTTGACGAACATGCCGCTCGGGAGATGGTCGAAACGGCCGAACACTTCGCCGGTGTGGCCGCTCAGACCGGTCCAGTCGAGCGTCGATGTCGGATCGCCGTAAAGCGGATTGCCGTTATAGAAGCCGAAATTCATGCGGCCGGTCGAATACCAGTAACGAAATCCGCCTTCGACGGTGAACGTCTTCGGCGTTGCATACGCCCAGCGATCCGCGACCACGCGCGCCGGCACCGAGCCTGTCGTTTCGGAGGGCGCGATGGGCGCCGCCGCCGGGATCGTCGCGCGCGCCTGGTCGAGCGGCGGCACGTTCGGCCATTGTGCTTTCGCGCCGTCAAAGAATTGCGGCGATGCGACCGGATCCGGATCGGGCGCCGGCAAGGGCACGTTCGGCCATTGCGGACCGTCGGTGTCGGCCATCCGCGGTGCGGCGGCCGACACGCCGGTCGTGAGTGTGATGGCGACACCAGCCGCCAGGATCAGGTTTATTGTTTTACGCGCCACGATTGCCTCCCGTGAGCGCGTCAAATTTGAATCGAATTGCTTTCAATTCGTTGCCGTGTCCGGCGCTGCGCGAGGCGATGTCGCGGCCCATCGTTAATGAGCGGAAAACGGCGAGCCCGTTTGCGCCGTCAAACGGTTTCCGAATACGGCTGCGGCGGCCAGACGGCCGCCGCGCGCAACGTTCCGATAACTATGAGAAGAGACTGGCGATCAGAGGCCCGATGCCGCCGACAGTGGTTTCGCCTTGGTGGCACGCTCTTTCTTCAGGCGCTCGGCAATGAGAAATGCCATGTCGATCGACTGCTCGGCGTTGAGGCGCGGATCGCAAAAGGTGTGATAGCGGTCGTTCAGATCGGCTTCGGTGATCGCACGCGCCCCGCCGGTGCATTCGGTGACATTCTGTCCGGTCATCTCCAGATGCACGCCTCCGGCGTAGCTTCCTTCCGCCGCATGGACCGAGAAGAAGTCGCGCACTTCGCCAAGGATGCGATCAAACGGCCGCGTCTTGTAGCCGGATGCCGAGGTGATCGTGTTGCCGTGCATCGGATCGCATGACCACACGACGCTGCGACCTTCGCGCTGCACGGCGCGAATGAGCGCCGGCAGATGATCGCCGATCTTGTCCGAGCCAAAACGGCAGATCAGCGTCAGCCGGCCGGCATCGTTGTCCGGATTGAGGATGTCGACCAGCCGGACCAGTTCATCGGGCTTCAGCGACGGCCCGCATTTCAGGCCGATCGGATTCTTGATGCCGCGGCAGAATTCGACATGAGCGTGATCGGGCTGGCGCGTGCGATCGCCGATCCAGAGCATGTGGCCCGACGTGCAATACCAGTCGCCGCTCGTCGAATCGACGCGCGTCATCGCTTCTTCGTATCCGAGCAGCAGCGCTTCGTGGCTCGTGTAGATGTCAGTCGTGCGCAGTTCGGGATGACTTTCGAGATCGAGACCGCAGGCGCGCATGAATTCAAGCGCCTCGGAAATCCGGTCGGCGAGTTCCATGTAGCGTTTCGACTGCGGGGAATCCTTGACGAAGCCGAGCATCCATTGATGCACGCTGCCGAGATTGGCGTAACCGCCCTGGGCGAAGGCGCGCAGCAGATTCAGCGTTGCTGCCGACTGCCGATAGGCCTCGACCTGGCGACGCGGATCGGGCGTGCGCCCGGCCTCGGTGAATTCGATGTCGTTGACGATGTCGCCGCGATAGCTCGGCAGCTCGACGCCGTTGCGCTTCTCGGTCGGCGACGAACGCGGCTTGGCGAAGTGTCCGGCGAGGCGGCCGACCTTCACCACCGGCGATCCGCCGGCGAAGGTCAGCACCACCGCCATCTGCAGGAAGACACGGAAGAAGTCGCGGATGTTGTTGGCGCCGTGTTCGGCGAAGCTCTCCGCGCAATCGCCGCCCTGGAGCAGGAATGCCTCGCCCGCGCTGACGCGTGCCAGAGCCTTGCGCAGGCTGCGCGCCTCACCGGCAAAGACCAGCGGCGGGAAGGTCGCAAGCTGCTTCTCGACCGAGGCCAGAGCCTCGTGGTCGGGATAATCGGGGATCTGTGCAGCCGGCTTACTCCGCCAGCTATCGGGTTTCCAACGCTCCGCCACGGCTCAATCCTCACGCGCTTACTGGGGTTGCGCGGCCTTATAGCGGGACTTGCGGCTCCGTGCCACACCGATCCGCGGCGGCCGGCGGGCAAAAGCGCTTATTCGGCGGCCTCGCGGACGTAGCTCGCCGCCTTTTCGCGCATGGTCACGAGCTCTTCCGCCGCCGTCGGGTGGACGGCCATGACCGCGTCGAAATCCGCCTTGGTCGCCTTCATCTTCACGGCGACACCGACGAGCTGGATCATCTCGCCGGCATCCGGCCCGACGATGTGACAGCCGACGACGCGGTCCGTCACGCCGTCGACGACGAGCTTGAAGAACGAACGGGTGTTGCGTGCCGCGAGCGTCGCCTTCATCGGACGGAAGCTCGTTTTGTAGATGTCGACCTTGGCGAGCGTCTTGCGCGCGTCAGCCTCGGTCATGCCGATGACGCCGACCTCCGGCTCGGAAAACACCGCGGTCGGCACATTGGAATGGTCGACCGGCGTCGGCCGCCCGCCGAAAACCGTATCGGCGAAGGCATGGCCCTCGCGGATCGCGACCGGTGTGAGATTGACGCGATTGGTCACGTCGCCGACCGCGTAGATGTTGGCGACCGAACTTTGCGAATATTCGTCGACCACCACCGCGCCCTCGGACGACAACTTCACGCCCATCATTTCGAGGCCGAGGCCGGCAATGTTCGGACGGCGCCCGGTCGCGAACATCACCTGATCGACGACGTGCGATTCATTGTCGGACAGTTCGACGCAGAGCCCATGCTCGACCTTTTCCACACCGGAAACGGTCTGCTTCGTGACGATCTTGATGCCGCGCATTTCCATCTCGCGGCGCAGATGCTCGCGCACATCCTCGTCGAAGCCGCGCAGAATGTTGTCGCCGCGATAGACGAGCACGACCTCGCTGCCAAGCCCGGCAAAAATGCCGGCGAACTCCACCGCGATATAGCCGCCACCCTGGATCAGGATCCGGCGCGGCAGGTCCTGCAGATGAAATGCCTCGTTCGAGGAGATGACGTGTTCGAGACCGGCGATCTCGGCGCCGAGCGCCGGCGCGGCGCCGGTCGCGATCAGGATGTGGCGGGCGCGGATCGTCTCGCCGGTCGTGACGAGGCGCACGCGGTTCTGATCGACGAGTACGGCGCGGCTGCGCACCAGTTCCTTGCCGCGCTGCGGCAGGAAGATGGCCATTACGATCAGCAATTGCGCGGCGTAGCGCACGAAGGCGACTTCGAGCGGCGGCAGGCCATGCTGCGCCATGTATTTGGCGCAACTGT
>CAZSAW010000137.1:0-6202 GCA_964604745.1 uncultured Hyphomicrobiales bacterium | reverse complement strand
GTTATAATGAGAAGCGCCAGAGGCGGTTCAGGCACCACCTGGATTGCGCGCGGACGTCTCGACAGCGCGGCACGCTGGTCCCGGCCCGCGCATATAATGACGCTCCGGATGGTAGGCATCGCGCCAGCTAGCCGCGAGCCGCGACCAGGTTTCCCTCAGCCGCGCATGGATCGACCTGCTTTCACTATTCTGGTCGGTCGGATCGAAAAACTTCACGACAAGCGGCCCGCGCGTTGACATTGCCAGGATGGTACCGGTACCATTCTGGTAAATTTTTAAAGTTCTGCGGTCAACGCAAGACGTGGGAGGAAATTGCATGGCTGTCCGGCTGCGCCTGCAGCCCCGCCCCGTCGCGCCTTCGCGTGGCCGTTCAGGTCATGCCGTTCCGCGCTATGTCACTCTCCTGTCCTCCCTTTACACCGCTCTCATTTATCTCCGGACCATGGCCGTTTTCGCTCTGGTCTGGCACTTCGCCTCGCTCTGGATCGGCAATCCAACGCTGATGCCTTCGCCCGTCACCGTGGCGAGAAATTTCATGTTGCTCGCGGACGACGGTGAACTCCTCGAAAACGCGCTCGTCAGTCTTCGTCGCTTGGCGATCAGCTTTTTCGCCGCCGGCGTGATCGGCATTCCTCTCGGCGTCTTGATGGGACTCAATCGCATCGCCAACGATCTGATTGATCCGGTTGTCGAGATGCTCCGCCCGATTTCGGGTATCGCCTGGGTCCCGCTCGGCATGTTCATCCTCGGCATCGGCGACACGTTGCCAATCGCGATCATGTTTTACGGCGCGCTTTTTCCATTCATCCTCAACAGTCATGCCGGCGTGCGCGCGGTCGATCCGCGGCTCATCCAGGTTGCGCAGACGCTTGGCGTGTCCCGGCTTGCGATTCTGCGGCACATCATTCTTCCCGGTGCGTTACCGAACATCCTTGTCGGCGCGCGGCTCGCGGCCGGCTCGGCATGGATGTCGATGGTTGCGGCCGAGCTGATCGGCGCTCCCAGCGGCCTTGGCTTCGCGATCGAATGGTACCGGGAATTGCTGGCGACGCCGAAAGTGTTTGCGGTCATCTTCGTCGTCGGCTTGCTCGGCTATCTCGTCGATCGCGGCCTTCGCGCGCTGCAACGAAATCTCACGCCGTGGGTTCCCGATGCGGAGCTTGCGCAATGAGGCAGGCCTGGTCCGTCCGCCCGTTCATCCTTCCGCTGTTGCTCCTTGCGGCTTGGCAGGCGGCGATCCTCAATGTGGCGGACAAAAGCCGCGCGCCGACTCCCGCTCGTGTCGCAAGCATGGCGTGGCAGCTGATGGCGGACAATGAGCTGCCCCTGGCTCTCCTGCAAAGCTTGCAGCGCGTTGCGCTCGGCTTTCTCTGTGCCGCCTTGGTCGCGCTGTTGCTCGGCTCGTTGATGGGTTTCTTCCGCGGCTTCGGCCGCAATGTCGATCCGGTGATCGAAAGCTTCCGCCCGATCGCCCCGATCGCGCTGCTGCCGCTGGCGATCCTGTGGTTCGGGACCGGCACGCCGGCGGCGGTCTTCATTGTCGGGTATGCGGCGTTTTTTCCGCTGATCGTCAATGTCATTCACGGCGTCCGCAGCGTGGACCCGCTTCTGGTAAAGGCTGCCCAGACATTGGGGGTCGGCCGGGCGACGATCTTGCGCACCGTCGTTCTTCCCGGTGCACTGCCGAGCATCTTCGTCGGCGCCCGGCTTGGGCTCGGCACGGCGTGGACCTCGATCATCGCCGCCGAGCTTGCGGTCGGGGCCAAGGCGGGTGGCGGCGCGACCGGCGGCATCGGCCAGATGATGTTCGTCTTCTATGCCTACAGCGTCGAACTGAACGGAATCATCGTCTGCATGATCGCCGTCGGTCTCGTCGCGCTGATTATCGACCGAGGCTTTCGCGTACTGCAACGCAGGGCAATGCCGTGGCGACAATGAACCCGGAAGCCGCACTGATCGAGATCGCCGGCGTCGGCATGGAATTCCTCGTGCCGCGCAGTGGCGAGCGAACTCTTGCGGTTTCGGATGTCTCCGTTGGCATCAAGCCCGGAGAATTTCTTTGCATCGTCGGGCCCTCCGGGTGCGGCAAAAGCACCGTGCTGAATATGATCGCCGGTCTGATCCGGCCGACGGCGGGACGCATCACGGTCAACGGCAAGCCGGTGGAGGGGCCGGGCCCGGACCGGGGCGTTCTTTTTCAGGATTACGCGCTGTTTCCGTGGAAAACGGTGCGGGAGAATGTTGAATTTGGCCCCCGCTATCGCGCCGACAGACGAACCTCTCGTCAGGAGCGCGAGGATCGCGTGCGCCGTTGCATCGAGCTGGTTGCCCTGACGGGTGTCGAAAACAAATATCCACACGAGCTTTCCGGCGGAATGCGGCAGCGCTGTGCATTGGCGCGCCTGCTCGCCAATGAGCCGGATGTACTGCTCATGGACGAACCGCTCGCCGCGCTCGATGCGCAGACCAGGCTGATCCTGCAGGAGGAGCTCCTGCGAATCTGGGGCGAAGAAAAGCCTGCCGCCGAAAGAAAGACCGTTGTCTTCATCACCCACGGGATCGACGAAGCCATTTTCCTCGCCGACCGGGTCGTCGTCATGAGCAGCCACCCGGGAACGATCAAGAGGATCATTCCCGTCAACCTGCCACGCCCCAGAAACAGCGAGACGCGCAATGCCACCGAATTTCAGAAGCTCGCCGATGAGATTTGGAAACTGATCCGCCGCGAGGCCTATGCCGCGACCGTCGCGCCAACATAGGTCCATAACAACCACCGGGAGGAAGCCATGAAAGCACGCGTCACACGCAGAAAGTTAATGCAAATTGCCGCCGCCGTCGGTGGCACGATCGCAATGCCGAGCGTGCTTCGCGCGGCGCCGCTGACCGTCTCGGTCGGACGGCAGCCCTTCGCGGCAGGCAATTCGCCGATCACCCAATACATGATCGCGAACAAGCTGTTCGAAAAGGCCGCGGCCCAGTACGGATATGAGCTGACCGTGGACTATCGCGACTACCCTTCCGCCCTGCCCCAGGTCGAGGCATTCGTCAGTGGCAATCTCGATCTCGGCATGTGGGGCAATACGCCGATCATCCGCGGCATCGCCGGCGGCCAGCCCTGGAGCACGATCAATGTCGGCGAAGGGCATCTGCGCTTCGTGCTTGCGACGCGCAAGGATTCCGGCATCCGCAATGTGCAGGATCTGAAAGGCAAGACGGTAGGCGCCCTCCTCGGCGGCGATCCCTACAATGCGTTGTCGCAAATTCTCCAGGCCGAGCTCGGATCGGGTGATCCGCGCGCAAACGACATCAAGATCGTCAACACGCCGACGCAGGCGCAAGCCGCTGCCATTCCGACGGGCATGGATGCGGCCGTCGTCATTTACCCAGCGTTTCTCAAAGCACAGCAGGAAGCCGGGACAGTCGGTATCGTCAATTCGTTCGGCTACACCGAGGATTACTACAAAGGCCCGGCCGGGGAAGGCGCCGGCATCGAACTGCCTTCCGTCAAGAAGTCGCCCTTCTACCCGGACGGCTATTACCTGCACCGCTCGTTCTGGATCGGCCAAAACAAGCTGATCGATGCCCATCCGAAAGTCATCGTGGCGTTCGTTATTGCGCAGCAGGAGGCCGTGAAAGCCCTGTCCGCGACGCCGCCCGGCGAAGTTTCCGAAATGGTCAAGAAGTATTGGGGCCTGTCCAGCGATCTCGGAGCGAAAGTCGTCGGCGACGAAGTTCTGTTCATCCGGAAATGGGTTTGGCCGACGGAGGGTGACGCGAGCGCCCTTCTTGAAGCGTCGAAGTTCATGGTTCAGGGCAAACTGATCGACAAGCCGCTGACGTGGGACCAGGTGCTGAAAAACATCACCAAGACCAGCGCGCTCGTGAAGGAAGCTTACGACAAGAGCGGTGCTTTCCCGACCGAGAGTGCTTTCACCGAATCCGCGAAGGATTTGCGCGGCCTCCCCATTTGGGATTCTGCGAAGTGGAAAGCGCGAACCTGAAAACTTGAAGTCAGAAAAGGCAGCATCGTGACAATGACGAAGAACACGCAAACCATCGCCTTTATCGGTCTCGGCACAATGGGCGGACCGATGGCCCACAATCTTGTTCGCGGCGGCTATGCCGTGACGGGTTACGATCTCAACAAGGATGCGATGGCGGGTCTGGTCGCAGCCGGCGGGCGGAGTGCCCCGTCGCCCAAGGACGCGGTCGCGGACGCGGCTATCGTCGTCACGATGCTGCCCGATGGGCCCGACGTGGAGCGCGTCGTGCTCGGGGATCCTCAATTCATCCCGTCAATGAAGCCGGGCGCGATTCTTGTCGATATGAGCACGATCGAACCGAGCGTCACCAAGCGCATCGGCGCCGCGCTGGGAAAGGCGGGCAAGCACATGGTCGACAGCCCAGTCGGCAAGACTGCGGATCACGCCATTGCCGGTACGCTAACGCTGATGGTTGGCGGCGATCCGGCATCAGTTGAGAAGGTCAAACCGGCGCTCATGTGCATGGGCAAGGATTTCTTCTATTGCGGCCCGCTTGGCTCGGGGGCCGCAATGAAGCTCGTCAACAACTTCCTCGCCTCGATTCTGCTGGTCGGATCGATCGAAGCACTCGTCCTCGGAACGAAGGCAGGGCTCACCATCGGCCTGATGACCGACATCATGCGCACGACCATGGCATGGAACAATCAGCTCGGCGTCAACCTGCCGAAAAAGGCGCTGATCGACGACTTCTCGCTCGGCTTCATGACGCGACTGGCGGAAAAGGATGTCCGCCTCGCCGTCTCGATGGCAAAGTCGCTCGGCGTTGAAACGCCGGTCGGTGGCGCGATGTATCAGTCTCTCGTCGAGGCCTGCCAGAAAGGCTTCGGCCAGGAGGATGTCAGCGCGGTGATGAAGCTGCGCGAGCAGCATGCAGGCGTGCGCGTGCGATTGCCGGCAAATCAGCCGGCTTGACCTGTCATGGCGCTTTCGAAGCGGCTGATCGGGAAGACGCATCTTTCCGTCACGACGCTCGGATTCGGTGGCGCGCCGCTCGGTGGCATGTACACACCGACCGACGACGCGACCGCGCTCGCAACGATCCGCGCGGCTTACGATGGCGGGATTCGCTATTTCGATACCGCGCCTTTCTATGGGCATGGCCTGAGCGAACATCGCGTCGGCCAGGCATTACGGGCTGTCGGCGCGCGCGATTATGCGCTCTCGACCAAAGTGGGCCGCCTGTTGCGCCCGGCAAAACGCGGCAGCAAGGCCGACGCCTCGATGTTCGTCGAGCCGTTGCCGTTCAATATTGCATTCGACTACGGCTATGACGGGATCATGCGTTCGGTCGAGGACAGCTTCCAGCGCCTCGGCCTGAACGCCATCGATATTCTATTTCTGCACGACGTAAACCGCCGCTGGCATGGCGATGAGGTCGAGCGGCGGTTCGATGAGGTCATGAACGGGGGATATCGTGCGCTTGACGAGTTGCGACGCAATGGCGCCATTTATGCCTGCGGCGTCGGCGTCAATGACGCGGCCATGCTTGCCCGCTTCGCGCGCAGTGCCGATTTCGACTGTTTCATGCTGGCCGCGCGCTACACGCTGCTCGAGCAGGATCCGCTCGATGAATTGCTGCCACTCTGCGCCGAGAAATCGATCTCGATCCTGATCGCGGCGCCTTTCGCGTCCGGCATTCTGGCGACCGGAGCGAAACCGGGAGCGACCTACTTTTACGCCGATGCTCCACCGGAGATTTTGGACAAGGCCCGCAAGATCGAGGCCGTCTGTGCGCGGCACGCCGTGCCTCTCCCGGCTGCGGCGCTCCAATTCCCACTCGGTCATCCGGCTGTCGCAAGCGTGGTGCCCGGCTTCCGCTCGCCGCAGGAAGTGGCCAACAATCTCGCGCATTTCACTCACGAAATTCCGCGAGCCTTCTGGCAAGAGCTGAAGGCCGAGAAACTGATCCGCAACGACGCCCCTCTGCCGGTCTAGCGTCGTCGCGCCGTCTGCGCGCGGCGGCTCTTGATATTGTGAACGTGAACGTGCGCGCCTTCAGCGATTGCTGCCGTGGCCACGCCGATGACCTCTCCGTATTTGCGCACATCCTCCCCGTCCGCGATCGGCCTCAGCGCGATCTTGTGGCCGATGCCGACCGGCTCGAGCAGCGTCAGCCGCCGAACAGCCTTGTCGACACGTACCGCAATCGGCCCCGGCTG
>CAZSAW010000136.1:0-35235 GCA_964604745.1 uncultured Hyphomicrobiales bacterium | reverse complement strand
AACGCATTTACGCCGCAGGTCTGGTCGCCAACCACAGTCACATAGGCGATGACCGGCACGAGGTCGGACGATCCGGGCCGGGTGCCGTTATACCCAATCTCGGCGACCTTCCCCTGTTTCGCCCACAAGAACATCAGGTGGCCGAAAGGGGCACCCCACGCGTCGTAGAGGTCACGGACATCCCAGTTCAGGAAGCTCTCATGGGCGGTGACCTTCCCGTCCAGCCTGTTGAAGCAGAAGACGGAAAGGTCGCGGGTGTAAAATTGTGGATCGTGGCGGTTGAACCTGTCGATCGCAGCCTGCTTGTCGAGCCCGACTTCGGTCACCGCCCGCTGCAAAAGCACGCGAGCCTCGTTCGGGGTGGCGTATTCGGCGGCGGAAGCCATATGCGGCGCGAAAATCAACATGATCGCGCAGAGCGAACCGATCACAGGCGACTTGGGCATGGTATCCTCCGTGATGAGAACACCATCGCTAAGGCTCTTGGCACCGCGGGTCTTTGAGATACCCTTTATTTATCCTTAGAATATCCTGATTTGGTCGGCGTGGGGGCTCGCCTGATCTACCGGTTCGAAGATTATTTCCTCGACATAGACCGCCGGGAATTGCGGCGCGGCCGAAACCCGGTCGAGGTCGAACCGCAGGTATTCGACCTGCTGCATTACCTGATTGCGAACAGCGACCGGCTCGTCACCAAGAACGATATCATGGCCTCGGTCTGGCAAGGTCGCGTCGTTTCAGATTCAGCCTTGAGCAGCCGCATTACGGCCGCCCGACAAGCAATCGGAGACAGCGGTGAACAGCAACGCGCGATACGAACAATCCCGCGCAAGGGCTTCCGTTTCGTTGCAACGGTGATCACGGACGGACAACGGGAGGCTGCACGAGAGCAGCTCCGAGAGACGGAAAAGCCGTCCATCGCCGTGATGCCTTTCGCCAATATGTCGGACGATCCGGAACAGGACTACTTTGTCGACGGTATTGTCGAAGACATCATTACGGCGCTGTCGCATTTTCGCTGGCTCTTCGTCATCGCGCGCAGTTCAAGTTTCACTTACAAAGGCCGTACGGTCGACGCAAAGCAAGTCGGGCGCGAACTCGGCGTCCGTTATCTGCTTGAGGGAAGCGTCCGCAAGTCAGCCCATCGCGTGCGCATTTCGGCGCAACTGATCGAGGCCGCAAGCGGAACTAATCTTTGGGCCAGTCGCTTCGATGGCGCGATTGAGGACATTTTTCTACTGCAGGACCAGGTGACCGCGAGTGCCGTTGGCGCGATCACGCCAAAACTCGAACAAGTCGAGATCGAGCGGACCAGACGGAAGCCAACAGAAAGTTTCGACGCCTATGACTACTATCTGCGAGGGATAGCCAGCATTCAGCAGGACTCCAAGGCGGCGAACGAAGCGGCTCTGCATTTTTTCGGCGAGGCGATCAAGCTCGACCCCGGTTTCGCCTCAGCCTATGGCATGTCGGCCTTATGTTATGTCGCCCGCAAATGGAAGCATTGGACAATCAATGCGCAACAAGAGGCCGCAGAAACGTTGCGGTTGGTCGAGCGCGTCAGCGAACTGGGAAAAAATGACGCCGTTGCCTTGTCCGCAGGCGGGATGGCGCTTGGCTTGGTCGTTCGGGATCTCGACGCCGGCGCGGTCATGATCGATCGAGCGTTGCTTCTTAATTCCAATCTCGCCGCGAGCTGGGTCCGCAGCGCCTGGGTCAGACTATGCCTCGGCGAAACGGACCTGTCGATCGAGCACGCCGCTCGGGCGATGCGCCTGAGTCCACTCGATCCGCTACTCGTCGGAATGCAGACTGCTACCGCTTTCGCTCATTTCTTCGCCGGCCGCTATCTCGAGGCATCGTCTTGGGCAACGCGCGCCCTGCAAGAGCAACCAAATTTTGCCCCGGCCTTGCGAGTGTTGGCGGCGAGTGGCTCGCTGGCGGGCCGAACAGACGAGGCGGCGAAGGCGGCAACTCGGGCGATGAAGATCAATCCCGGCCTGCGCATTCGAGATCTTGAGCATCATCTTCCATTTCGTCCGCCGGAGTATTTTTCGCGTTACGCAGAGGGTTTACGCAAAGCGGGAATGGAGGATTAGGCCATCTCCGCGCGCACCTGCGCCCGCAGGATGTCGATCAGCATGAGGCCCTTCGGCGTCTCGACGTGCCAGAAGGTCCAGCCGTTGCAGGCTTCGAGCCCTTGCGCCAGTGCGCCGATGCGGTGGATCGAGCCGACATTGTCGCCGAGCGCAATCGCGCCGTCGGCGCGGACGAGCGCCTTGTGCCTTTTCTTGGAGTCGACGAGTTTTGCCCCCGCAGAAATGAGCCCGCGCTCGATCAGGGTGGCGAAGGGAACGCGCGGCGCGTCCCGCGCGGTCATGAACGGGGCAATGGTCGGTGCCTCGAGCGGCGTCGTCGCGGCGATGCGCCTTTCCGCCGCCTTGGCATATGTCGCCTCGCGCTCAAAGCCGATGAAGCGGCGGCCAAGCCGCTTCGCCACCGCGCCGGTAGTGCCACTGCCGCAGAATGGATCGAGCACAAGATCGTCCGGCCGCGAAGCCGAGAGAAGGACACGCCCGAGCAAGGCTTCCGGCTTCTGCGTCGGATGCAGCTTCCTGCCGTCCTTGCTCTTCAGCCGCTCCTCGCCGGTGCACAGCGGAATGGTCCAGTCGGAACGGACCTGAATGTCCTCGTTGCCGGACTTCAGCGCGTCGTAATTGAAGGTGTAGCCCTTGCCGCCGGGCTCGCGCGCCGCCCAGATCAGCGTCTCATGCGCGTTGGTGAAGCGCCGGCCGCGGAAATTCGGCATCGGATTGGTCTTGCGCCAGATGACGTCGTTGAGAATCCAGAAGCCCAGATCCTGCAGGATCGTGCCGACGCGAAAGATATTGTGATAGGAGCCGATCACCCACAGCGTCGCCGAGGGCTTCATGACGCGGCGGCAGGCGACGAGCCAGGCGCGCGTGAAGTCGTCATAGGCAGCGAAGCTCGCGAATTTGTCCCAGTCATCGTCGACCGCGTCGACACGCGAATCGTCGGGCCGCTTCAGATCGCTGCGCAGCTGCAGATTGTAGGGCGGATCAGCGAAGACGAGATCGACGCATGCCGCCGGCAGCTTCGCCATTTCGGCAACGCAATCGCCCACGACAATGCGCGACGACGATGACTGATCAGAAGTCAAACGGGGCGCCCGAAGGGGCGCCCCGCGACGCGACACTACCATGACTCAGAACTCTGACTCAGGCGACGCGGCCGGTGACGCGGGACCTACAACCGACTGGCGCGGAGAATGCCGGGCTTAGGTAAACATCGATTTAAAGACGCCGCTTTGTTGGGCGGCAGAACTTGCCGGGCGCGGTGCGCGCAACCATATCGGCCGGCGTTATGGTTTCCCGGATGTTAAAATCATGCCGCGTCGGGTGGACGAAGGTGCCCGCCTCGGCGACAATTACGTAAATCTCGGTACGAGGAGGAAGGCGATGCGCTGGGAGGATTTTCGCCGCAGCGACAATGTCGAGGACGCCCGCGGTGAGAGCGGCGGCTTCGGCGGTGGCGGTGGCGGCGGTATCGGCCTGCCGGGCGGTGGCGGCGGGCTTGGCATCGGCACGATCGTCATCCTCGGCCTGATCGGCTGGGCGCTGGGCATCGATCCGCGCCTGCTGATCGGCGGCGCGGAAATTCTGACTCGCGGTGGTCCGGGCGGCCCTGGTTACGAGCAGCCCTATCAGGCGCCGCGCTCGCCGCGCACTGCCGCGCCGAGCGACGACGCCGGCGGCTTCGTCGCCGCTGTCCTTGGCAATACCGAAGACACCTGGTCGGACATTTTCCGCGAAAGCGGCCAGCGCTATCGGCCGCCGAAGCTGCGCCTCTTTTCCGGCGCGATCCAGGGCGGCTGCGGCTTTGCGCAAGCGGCGATGGGGCCGTTCTATTGTCCGAACGACCAGCGCATCTATCTCGACACGTCATTCTTCCGCCAGATCGAGCAGCGCTTTCGCGGCTGTAGCGGCAAGGCCTGCCAGTTCTCGCAGGCTTATGTGATCGCGCATGAGGTCGGCCATCACGTACAGAACCTCCTCGGCGTATTGCCGCGCGCCCAGCAGGCGCAGCAATCAGCGGGCGACCGCGCGGCGGCGAACCGAATCCAGGTACGGGTCGAATTGCAGGCGGATTGCTTCGCCGGCGTCTGGGCCAATCGCTCGGAGCAGCGCAAGAGCTTCATCGATCCCGGCGACATCGACGCCGCCCTGCAGACGGCATCCGCCATCGGCGACGACACCTTGCAGAAGCAGATGCAAGGCCGCGTCGTGCCCGACGCCTTCACGCACGGCTCCGCCGAACAGCGCAAGCGCTGGTTCACAACCGGCTTCCAGCAAGGCAAGCTCTCGGCTTGCAATACCTTCCAGGCGGCGAATCTCTGACGATCCTCACGGTGCGCGGGCCTGGTCGCGCACCGGATGATCCGAGAAACATCCATGCCCGGGATCGATGAAACGCGCCAATTCGTGCCGCTGAAGATCGCGGTGCTGACCGTCTCCGACACCCGCGCGCTTGACGACGACAAATCGGGCGCAACGCTTGCCGAGCGCATCGAGAAAGCCGGTCACAGCCTTGCGGCCCGCGCGATCGTCACCGATGACGTGGAGAAAATCCGCGCGCAGATGAAAAGCTGGATCGCCGATCCTTCAATCGACGTCATCGTCACAACCGGAGGCACCGGCTTCACCGGCCGCGATGTCACGCCCGAAGCAATCGAACCTCTGTTCGAAAAGCACATGGATGGTTTTGCGACGATGTTTCTTCTCGTCAGCGAGCGCAAGATCGGGACATCGGCGATCCAGACGCGCGCCACCGCCGGCGTTGCCGGCGCGACCTACCTCTTCTGTCTGCCGGGCTCACCCGGCGCCTGCCGCGACGCCTGGGACGAGATTCTCGTGCACCAGCTCGACTACCGCTATCGGCCGTGCAACTTCGTCGAGATCATGCCGCGGCTCGACGAGCATTTGCGCAGGCCAAAGGCCAAAGGCGCGACCGTCTAGCGTGGCCTAGAACGTCAGATCCCAGGTCTCGCTTGCTTCCGGCTTGCCGAAATCGTCGTGCACCCATTCCTTTGTCAGCGCGAATCCGGCGCGCTGATAAATGCCACGGGCCGCCTTGAGCACGGCGTGCGTCCACAACGTGATGCCGCGATAGCCTGCCTCGCGCGCAAAGCGCACGCATTCATCCACCAGCATCTTGCCGACGCCGAGCCCGCGCGCCTGTGCATCCACCATGAGGAGGCGCAGCCGCGCGATCTCGTCAGTCTCGCGCACGAGAAAGACGCAGCCGACGATTTCGCCGTCCATCTCGGCGATCCAGCAGCGTTCGCGCGCCGCGTCGTGATTCTTCAGAAAGGCGCTGACAATGTCGGCGGTGATCGCCTCGATGTGGCTGTTCCAGCCATATTCGGTTGGATAAACCTTGCCGTGCTGAGCGACCACCCAGCCCATGTCGCCGGGCCGATGCGGACGCAGCGTCACGGCCGGTTCGCGCGGCGCATTGCCGATCAGGCCCTCGATCGTGCGCATCGCGTCCACGACGCGCTTCTGGTCCGGCCCCTTGAGCGGCGCCAGCAATTCGCGCACGCCGTCTTCGGAGCGGCGGTCGAGCGGCGCATAAGCCTTGCGGCCCTTCGCCGTCAGCGCGAGATGGCTCTGACGGCCATCATCATGCGACTGCGAACGCGTGATCAGGCCCTTGGCGGCGAAATTCTTCAAAATGCGGCTGAGATAGCCGGCGTCGAGGCCAAGCTCCTCGCCGATCTCACTGGCAGTCGGGTTTTTCCGCGCCGCCAGTTCATACAGAACCCGGCCTTCGGTCAGCGAGAAAGGGCTCTGCAGGAAACTCTGCCGCAACAGGCCGATCTGGCGCGTATAGAAGCGCGAAAAGCGGCGCATGGCGACAATGTTGCGTTCGGCGACGACGGCGGCGCGCATGGCGATCCCGGCTCTATCGATGACGGGCAAGCGTCGGTCAATTAGTTGACTGAGTCAAGTATCTGCAAACGGCAAGGCAGGATCGCCACGCCGCGGCCCAGCCGGCGCAGAAGATCGGCTTCCGGCGCAGCCGCCTCGGCGCGATGACCACCGAGCGCGGCGTAAAG
Source organism: uncultured Hyphomicrobiales bacterium (assembly GCA_964604745.1). Taxonomy (GTDB): domain Bacteria; phylum Pseudomonadota; class Alphaproteobacteria; order Rhizobiales; family Xanthobacteraceae; genus Pseudorhodoplanes. The sequence goes on along the minus strand of CAZSAW010000136.1, from coordinate 29,096 downwards.
GCGCCGGGAGACGAGCAGCCCTTGCTCCGGCCGGGGGCCTCGCATCGACGCCAGCAGAAGCCGAAATGCTTCCGACAAAAGCGAGTCCCGCGCGGCGCCAGCGCCCGGCCGGAACGCTGCGGCCTCGCGCTCGCCCGACGCCACGAATCGCTCCACGTCGCCAATCCAGTGGGATTCCAGCACAGCGCCCGGCGCGAGGAACATCAGCCAGTCCTGCCGTGCCGTGTCGGCGGCCGTTTTCAGTCGCGCGCCAAGCGATCCTGGCAGCGACAGAAAGCGGCAACCCGCGATATCGGCGACCGCCTCAGTCTCATCCTGCGATCCACCATCGGCCAGAATGACTTCACTCACGATGCCGGCCGTCGCGCCGGGCACAAGACAGGCGAGGGTGCGCACAAGCGTGCGCTCTGATTCGCAGGTCGGGATCACGACGCTGAGCATGGAACCTGCCTTTACCGCTGCCGTTGCCCATATCATGGGGCCGCGTTCGCGCCATGCCACGATATGCGCCAATAAATCGCCCCGAACTAACTGTTCTTGTTTTGTTCTTAATGTTGCGCTAGGTGAAGCCCATGGCTCGTTCATCTGCAGCCCTGAAACGCCCGCCGGCGATCGCGCCCAATCGGCCGGACAAGGAGACGGTCCGCGACCGCGCGTTGGCCGACAGAGTCGGTCTGCGCCCGGATTCAAGACCGGATCCTTCCTCCGCCGAGCGCGCATCTGTGCCCTCGTCGCCGGCGGGTGTCCTTGCGGATGGCGAGCCACACAATTCCGGCCTGCTTGGCACAAACGTCGAGCGCGAGCGCCGGCGCGGCCGCGGCACGCTGTCGAATACCTCCGGCCGCTACGAGGCGATAGCGCGCATCGCCTTCGATGACGGCTGGCAGAGCCTCGACGACCTGCCGCCATTCAAGACCACGGTACAGGTTGACGCGACGCGCAAGATCATCACGCGCAATGAGTCACCCGACATCTCCTTCGACCGTTCGATCAATCCCTACCGTGGCTGCGAGCACGGCTGCGTCTATTGCTTCGCGCGCCCGACGCACGCCTATCTCGGCCTGTCGCCGGGGCTCGATTTCGAATCCAGACTGTTCATGAAGCCTGATGCGCCGCTCCTGCTTGAGCGCGAATTGTCGGCGCCGGGCTACGCGCCGCGCACCATCGCCATCGGCACCAATACGGACCCGTATCAACCGATCGAGCGGCAATACCAGATCATGCGCGGCATTCTCGAAGTGCTGGAACGAGCGGGGCATCCGGTGGGAATCGTCACCAAGTCGGCGTTGATCGTGCGCGACATCGACATCCTTTCGCGTATGGCGGAGCGCAATCTCGCCAAGGTCGCGATTTCGGTGACGACGCTCGACCCCGAGCTTGCGCGCACGATGGAGCCGCGCGCCTCGACGCCGCCGAAACGGCTCGAAGCCCTGCGCCGCCTTTCCGCCGCCGGCATTCCGACGTCGGTGATGGTCGCGCCCGTGATACCCGCGATCAACGACGCCGATATCGAACGCATTCTCGATGCCGCCGCTGCGGCCGGGGTCAAGGGCGCGGGCTACGTGCTTCTCCGGTTGCCGCTCGAAGTGCGAGACCTCGTCAAGGAATGGCTGATGGCGAATTATCCCGACCGCTATCGCCATGTGCTCAAGCTGATCCGCGACATGCGCGGCGGCAAGGACTACGACTCGACCTGGGGCAAGCGCATGACCGGCGCCGGACCCTATGCCTGGATGATCGGCCGCCGGTTCGAGACCGCCTGCGAGCGGCTCGGCCTCAATACCGAACGCACGCGGCTGACCACCGAGCATTTCCAGAAGCCGAAAAAGGGCGCGGAACAGCTCAGCCTCTTTTGAGGCCGATCGGTCATCCCCGATTTCCACCTTCGGCCTTGGCGGCAGGGCGGCTCACGCCACGAAAAGGTTGCAAGTGGGCGCGGGCTCCGCATTAGATCGCGGCCATGCCGCCGAAAGCCGCCGCGCCCCGTCTCCCGCTTGCCGAAGACATCGTCAGGCCGACCTTCCGCCGCGAGCGCGCCTGGCTCAAACGCGGCGTCTGGCCGGTGGCCGGTTGCGATGAGGCCGGCCGTGGACCGCTGGCCGGCCCGGTCGTTGCCGCCGCGGTTATCCTCGACCCGGATCGCGTTCCGCGGGGGCTCAACGATTCCAAAAAGCTTTCGCCGGAGGAGCGCGAGAAGCTCTATCAACGCATCTGCGCCACCGCCGAGGTTGCCGTGGCCTTCGGCTCGCCGGCGCGGATCGACCGCGACAATATCCTGCGCGCCTCCCTCTGGGCGCTGGCCCGGGCGGTCGCCGCCCTGCCCGTTCGTCCCAAGCTTGTCTTCGTCGACGGCCGCGACCGGATCGACGTGCCCTGCGAATGCCAGGCCGTGATCTCGGGCGACGCGCTGGTTCTGTCCATTGCCGCCGCCTCGATTGTCGCAAAGGTAACCCGCGACCGGCTCATGAAGCAGGTTGGCGCCGCCCACCCGGGCTATGGTTTCGAGCGGCACATGGGTTATTCTGTACCGGAGCATTTCGCGGCGCTCGAACGTCTGGGGCCAACCATTCATCATCGCCGCACCTTCTCACCGGTCGCGATCGCTCATGGCGATGTCGAAGCGCAGGACGACGCCGTGGCCGGATTGCCTCTTTGACGGCGGTAATTCTTCCGCCGCCGTCCCAATCGCGAATTCCGGTGGCGATGTTCTACGTTTCCCTTCTTGTTGAGATCATGCGGCTGCGGCCGCGTCTGATCTTCTGGTTCGCGATTCTCACGCAAGCCGCCATCTGGGCCATCGTGCCCTCGCTCTTCTATTCGGCGCCGCCCGGCAACGTCGCGACGGTGCTCGCGATCGGGCACGCCCACATCTTCGCGCCCGAAGCCGGGCCGCCGCTTGCCTATTGGCTGGCCGATCTCGCATTCAGGGCCGCCGGCAACAACGCCGCCGGCGTTTATGTGCTGGCGCAGCTTTGCGTCATCGCCACCTATTGGGCGGTATTTTCGCTCGGCAGCCGCACGCTTGGCGAACGCCACGCAGTGCTCGCCGTGATGCTGATGATCGGCGTGTCGGCGCTTTCGATTCCGACGCCCGAATTCGGCCCCGCAATCCTTGCGATGCCGCTGTGGGCGCTGGCGATGCTGCATCTGTGGCGCGCGGTCGGCGAGGATAACAGCATCTATTGGTTCGCGCTGACTCTCGACCTTGGGCTGTTGCTGCTGACGAGCCATCTTGCCTTTCCGTTCATCGCGCTGGTCGTCCTCTTTGTCGCGATTTCGCCGCGGGCGCGCGCGCATTTCCGCGCGATCGAACCCAACGCGGCGGCGCTCATCCTTTTGTTCATGACGCTGCCGTCGGCGGCGCTGCTGATGCAGACCGACGAGGTGCTCGTTCCGAATCTGATGCGGCTGCGCAGCGTCGCCGCGGCCGGACAGAATTTCCTCTCGTGGATTGAACTGTGCGGCATCATTGCTCTCTCCCATGCCGGCGTGTTGATCTTCGTCGTGCTCGCCAACAATTTCACCTGGGCGCGGCCCGAGCCGGCGCCGGTCATCGATCGTGCGCCTGCGTCGGAATTTGCGCGGCATTTCATCTATTATTTTGCCATTCTGCCGGCGCTGGTCGTGACGCTCGGCGCGGCCATCGCCGGTTATGCCCATGACGTTCATCCCGCCCCGCTCGTCGTGCTGTCAGCCCTCGCCATTGTTGCAGCCGCGGGCGATCGCATCCCGCTGCACCATCAGCGATTGCTCGGCTTCACCTGGTTCGGATTGCTGCTGATCCCGCCGGTCCTTGCCGCGGTCGCCGTCGTCGCGACGCCGTGGATCCTCGGCTCGGATCTCAAGGTGGCGCAGCCGGCAAAAGAGCTCGGGCAATTCTTTGCCGAGAATTTCGAACGCCGCAGCGGCAAGCCGCTGACCATCGTCGGCGGGGAACAGCAACTGGCGCTGCTGATCGCGCTCGGGGCGCCGAGCCGTCCCAGCCCGGTCATCGAGCAGCCCGGCTTCCCGCGGCTCGTCAGCGAGAAGGACATCGCCGAGAAAGGTGCGATCATCGTCTGGCCCGCAACCGATGTCGCCGGTACGCCGCCGGCGGCGATCAAGACGCGATTTCCCGCTCTCGTGCCGGAAGTCGCGCGTGTATTCGATCGACCGATCGAGGGGCGATTGCCGCTGCTGCGCATCGGCTGGGGCATGATCCGCCCGCAGGGCGCGGCGCCTCAGTGATAGGCCTCTCCCTCACGCACCTTGCCGCGGAAGATCCAGTACACCAGCACGATATAGCCGAGAATGATCGGCAGCAGCATGAGTGTGCCGACCAGCATGAACAGCTGGCTCACGGGCGCTGCGGCCGTGTCCCAGATCGTGAGCGTCGGCGGCACGAGATACGGGAAACTTGAGATCACGAGCCCAAGATAGCCGAGCAGGAAGAGACCGATCGTCGCGAAGAAGGGAATAATCTCGCTACCCTTTTCGATCGAGCGCCACAGCAACAGCGCCAGCAGTCCCGTAACCAGTGGCACCGGCCACAGATAGAAGACGTTCGGGCGCGAGAACCAGCGTTCCGCGATGCGCGGGAATTGCAGCGGCGTCCACAAACTCACCGCACCCATGAAAACGATAACGCCAACGAGCAGGAGCTTCGCCTGTCCGCGCGCGCGTTCGGCCACCGGACCTTCCGTCTTCATCATCAGCCACGTTGCGCCGAGGAGTCCGTAACCTGCGACCAGCGACAGGCCGCACAAGAGAGAAAACGGCGTCGCCCAGTCGAAATGGCCGCCGGAAAAAGCGCGTCCGCTGACGCTGATGCCCTGGATAAGCCCGCCGAGAATGACACCCTGACTGAATGCCGCAAGAACCGAGCCGGTGGTGAAAGCGAAGTTCCACCACACCTTGCTGCGCGACACGGTGCGAAATTCGAATGCGACTCCGCGGAAGACGAGCGCAAGCAGCATGACGATCACGGGCAGGTAGAGCGCCGGCATGATCACGGCATAAGCGGTCGGAAACGCGACCCACAATCCGCCCCCGCCGAGAACAAGCCAAGTCTCGTTTCCGTCCCAGAAGGGAGCGACCGAGCGCATCATCTGGTCGCGCTCACTTTCGCTCTTGGCAAACGGAAACAGGATGCCGATGCCGAGATCGAATCCGTCGAGGATGACGTAGAGCGCGACCGCCGTTCCGATCAGCGCCGCCCAGAGAACCGGCAGATACCATTCCATGGCCTAGCTCCCGGCCGTTTCGCCGGCCGCGCCGTGCGCCGCAGCGATCGGCCGGCTTGGCAGGCTTTCGGATTCCTCGATCGCGCGTCCCTGCGGCCCGCCGTTGATGAGACGGTTGATGTAATAGATACCCATCGAGAAAACGACGCCGTAGGCGAGCACAAACAAAGCGAGCGTCGTTGCGATACTCGACGCCGGCACCGGCGAGATCGCGTCGGCCGTGCGCAAAATTCCCTGCACAAGCCAAGGCTGGCGTCCGCTTTCGGTGACGACCCACCCGGCGATGACGGCGACGAAGCCTGACCACCAGGTGTTGGCGACGATGCGCAGATACCAGCGCGTCTCAAACAATCTTCCGCGCCACCACAGATAGGCGCCGAACAGCGCCGCGCCGATCATGTAGAATCCGATGGCGAGCATGATGCGGAAGCCGAAGAAAACGTTCAGCAACGGCGGCCGATCCGACGGAGGCACATCCTTCAATCCCGGAAACAACCCGTTCGGATCGTGCTTGAGAATGAGCGAGGAGCCGCGCGGAATCGAAATCTCGAAGCGGTTGGTTTCGCTTTTCTCATCCGGCCAGGCGAAGATGTGGAAGTCGCCGGGCTTGCTGCTGTCCCAGTGCGCTTCCATTGCCGCGACCTTGGTCGGCTGATGCTCGAGTGTGTTCAGACCGTGCTGGTCGCCGATGAACAATTGCAGCGGCGCGAGAATGGCGAGAAGTCCGATCGCCATACGCACCATGATGCGCGCATCGTCGAGATAGCGGCCGGCGAGAAGATAGCGCGCGCCGACCGCAAGCACGACGAAGCCCGTGGTCAGGTAGGCCGCATTGAGCATGTGCGCGAAGCGGTAAGGGAAACTGGGACTGAAAATCGCCGCGAACCAGTTCACCGGATAGACAATGCCGTCGCGCATCTCGTAGCCGGCCGGCGTCTGCATCCAGCTGTTCGCCGACAGAATCCAGAATGCCGACATCGCCGTACCGATGGCGACGATGGCGGCCGACAGCGTGTAGAGCCAGGGCGGCACCTTGTTGAAGCCGAACAGAAGAATGCCGAGAAAGGTTGCCTCGAGAAAGAAGGCTGTCAGCACCTCATAACCGATAAGCGGTCCGACGATGTTGCCGACGACGACCGAGAACCGGCTCCAGTTCGTGCCGAACTGATAGGACAGCACAATACCCGAGACGACGCCCATGGCGAACGAGACGGCGAATATCTTCGTCCAGAAGCGCATCAGCCGGTGAAAGCGCTCATCCCCCGTCCAGAGCCAAACACCGCCGAGCGTCGCGATGTAGGCCGAAAGCCCGATCGTGAAGCTTGGGAAAATAATGTGAAACGTGACGGTGAATGCGAATTGCAGCCGGGCAAGAAGTACGGGGTCGAAATCCATTTCAGGCTCCGTCAGTCGGCGACGTGAACAAACCCCTGACGATCAATTTAGCAAAATTGGGCGGCGCGCACGCCCCCCGCGACGGCATAACTCACATGTTCAGTCCCCCGTTCCGCGCGTGACGAGGGCCGCTGCAAGTCACGCGCAAGCGGTGGACAAGTCCTGCAAATGCGACGCAATGCCTCATCGGCGGAGCTATTCTCCCGCTCCGGGCTGATTTCGCGAATGGGGGATTTGCAAATGGCCAAGAAGCAGCGCGCCGCGGCCGGCGCACGGACAACCGCTGTCTCGAATTTCGAGTCCAAGCTCGACAGCTTTTTCGGCCTCAAGCGCGCCGGAACGGACATGCGCACAGAGGCCATCGCCGGGCTCACCACCTTCCTGACGATGGTTTACATCGTCTTCGTCAATCCGAGCATTCTCGGCAAGGCTGGGATGGATACCGGCGCGGTGTTCGTCGCCACCTGCATCGCGGCGGCGGCCTCAACACTCGTAATGGCGCTCTACGCCAATTACCCGATTGCGCTTGCGCCTGGGATGGGGCTCAACGCGTTCTTCGCTTTCACGGTCGTCCTGACCTACAAATATACGTGGCAGCAGGCGCTCGCTGCCGTGTTCTGTTCGGGCGTGATCTTCTTCCTGATTTCGATCTTCCGTGTCCGCGAATACATCATCAACGCGATACCGAGGAACCTGAAACTTGCCATATCGGCAGGCGTCGGCCTTTTCCTCGGCATCATCGCTTTTGAGGAGGCGAAGATCGTCGTCGCGCATCCGGCGACCCTTGTGACGCTCGGCGATCTGAAACAACCGGCTGCGATCCTTTGCCTGCTCGGTTTCATCCTGATCGTCGCGCTCAATCAGTTGAAGATCATCGGCGGCACGCTGATCGGCATTCTGGTCGTCACCGCGATCGGCATCCCGCTGGGCCTCGCCAAATTCACCGGCATTGTCTCGCTGCCGCCTTCTCTGGCCCCGACCTTCCTGCAACTTGACTTCTCGCGCATCGCGGAGGCGACCTTCCTTATCGTCATATTCAGCTTCCTGTTCGTCGACGTCTTCGACAATGCAGGCACGCTGATCGGCGTCACCCATCGCGCCGGCCTTCTCGACAAGCAGGGTAACCTGCCGCGCATGAAGCAGGCGCTACTCGCCGATTCCTTCGCCGCGATGTTCGGTTCGCTGATCGGCACGTCGACCACGACGAGCTATATCGAAAGTGCCGCCGGCGTATCGGCGGGCGGACGTACCGGCCTGACCGCCGTCGTGGTCGCAATCTTGTTCCTGCTTGCCCTGTTCTTCTCGCCCCTTGCCGGCATGATTCCGGCTTATGCAACGGCTGCGGCGCTTCTTTACGTCGCCTGCGTCATGGCGCGCGGCCTGTCGGAAATCGAATGGGAGGACATCACCGAATACGCACCGGCGGTCATCGCCGCCATTTCGATGCCGCTCACCTATTCGATCGCAACCGGCATCGGGCTTGGCTTCATCACCTATGTCGTCGGCAAGCTGATCACCGGCCGCCACGAGGAGGTCTCGATCGCGGCCTATATCCTGGCCGTTTTGTTTGCGGTGAAGTTCGCGATCGGCTGAGTGGCACGACAAGCGTGCCGCGCGCTGAGACCAAGGGAGAAACACGATGCCCCTTATCAAAGGCTACGGCGCACTTGCCGACATTCCGGAAGAACGCATCAACGACAAGATCACGCGAAAGGTGGTGTCGGGCAATCAAGGCATGATGGTCTGGTGGAACATGAAGGCCGGATCGCATGCGACGCCACACAGCCATCCGCACGAGCAGCTCGTGTGGATCATCAAGGGCCGGATGGATTTTCGCATCGGCAAGGAGAAGCGCGTGCTGGGGCCGGGCGACGTCGCCGTGATCCCGGGCGGCGTGGAGCACGAGGCCTTCGTCGAGGAGGACGTCGAGGCGCTCGATACCTTCGCTCCGCCGCGGGAGGATTTCCTGCAAGGCGGCACGCCGCATTACATGCGCAAGCCTTGATCGCATGTCGGCGCTTTCCTCGTGGCAGGCATGGGCGGTGGGCTCGGCGGTCTTTGCCGCTCTCACCGCGATCTTTGCCAAGATCGGGGTCGAGAACATCAATTCGGATCTGGCGACATTTATCCGCACACTGGTCGTCGTCTTTTCGCTTGGCCTGATCCTGTTCTTCACCGGCGAATTCAGAAACCCGGCTACCATTTCCGGCCGCACCTATCTCTTTCTGGCGCTGTCGGGGCTGGGAACAGGCGCATCCTGGCTTTGCTATTTCCGCGCGCTGCAGCTCGGCAATGCCGGACAGGTTGCACCGATCGACAAGCTCAGCGTCGTGCTGGTGGCGATTTTCGGCGCCTTGTTTCTCGGCGAAAAGCTCAACGTGCTGAACTGGCTCGGTGTCGCACTGATCGCCGGCGGCGCAATCCTTGTCGCGCTCTAGCCCGATGCGAGCGCCTTCTTGACCGCGAGCATGTCGCGCCACGCGAAGCGCTTTTCCAGCGGCGAGCGCAAGAGATACGCCGGATGAAATGTTGCCATCGCGCGAATCTCGCGCGAACCGGTGTTGTAGGCAAACCAGCGGCCGCGCGTCTTGCGGATGCCGTCGGCGATACCGAGCAATGCCGCGGTCGACGGCTTGCCGAGCGTCACGAGAACGGCGGGATCAACCAGCTCGATCTGCCGCTGGATGAACGGCAGGCAGATTTGCGTCTCGTGCGTTGACGGGTCGCGGTTTCCCGGCGGACGCCAGGGAATGATATTCGCGATATACGCGTTGCTGCGATCGAGGCCGATCGAGGCGAGCATCCGGTCGAGGAGCTTGCCCGACGGGCCGACGAAGGGCAGTCCTTCGATATCCTCCTCGCGCCCCGGCGCCTCGCCGACAAACATCACGCGCGCCTGCGGATTGCCATCCGCAAAGACGAGCTGCTTCGCGGTCGTGCGCAACGCGCAGCCTTCGAAGCGCTCGAGGATCGCGCGCAAATCGGCAAGCGTTGCCGCCGTTCGCGCCGCGGCGCGAGCGGCCATCACCGCTTCCTCGGGCGCGGCGGGAGCGCTGACGGGCGGAACGGACACAGCGCTTTTCGCAGGAGCCTGCGCGAACGAGCGCGGCCGCTCTGCGGCGGGCGGGCGGGCCGGCTCCGCCGGTTGGGCGGACCGCGCCGGCGCCGACAGATCGGCGAAGCGATCGACGGGCTCCTCCCCGACAAGCGCGTCCACCCCGGCTTCGAGATAAAAAGCAAGGAGATCGCGCGCGGCTTTTGTGCGGTCGGCAGTCATCAGAATCAGACTAGCACAGGCGTGAACGGCCGCATTGTGGCGCTGCAATAAACGTGGAAAAAAGAGCCGGACCGCATCCGCCAGCCAGCAAGGACCCGCTTATGGCCGACCTGCCCGCCCGCGAATCCATGGAATTCGACGTCGTCATCGTCGGCGCGGGACCTGCGGGATTGTCGGCCGCCATCCGCCTCAAGCAACTCTCGCCCGACGTGTCGGTCGTTGTCGTGGAAAAGGGCTCGGAGGTCGGCGCACATATCCTCTCCGGCGCTGTGATCGATCCGTCTGCGCTCGATCAGCTTCTCCCCGACTGGCGCAAGGACGACGAGCGGCCCCTGCGCACCGAGGTCAATGAAGACCGATTCCTCTGGCTCACGTCAGGCGGTGCGATCCGCATTCCCAATCTCGTCATGCCGCCGCTGATGAGCAACCACGGCGCCTTCATCGGCTCGCTTGGCGACGTCTGCCGCTATCTCGGCAGGCACGCGGAAGCGCTCGGCGTCGAAATCTATCCGGGCTTCGCGGCGGCCGAACTGCTCTATGGCGTGAACGGCGAGGTGCAGGGCATCGCCACCGGCGACATGGGCATCTCGAAGAAGAAAGAGATCAAGGACAGCTTCACGCGCGGCATGGAATTGCGCGCCAAGTACACGCTGTTCGCCGAAGGCGCGCGCGGCAGTCTCACCAAGCAATTGATCGCACGCTATGCGCTTGCGAGCGATCGCGACCCGCCGAAATTCGGCATCGGGCTGAAGGAATTGTGGCAGATCGATCCGGCGAAACACCGACCGGGCATGATCCAGCACAGCTTCGGCTGGCCGCTCAACAACCAGACCGGCGGCGGCTCATTCCTCTATCACTACGGCGACAATCTCGTTTCGGTCGGCTTCGTTGTCCATCTCAACTACACCAATCCCTATCTTTCACCGTTCGAGGAATTCCAGCGCTTCAAGACGCACCCGTCGATCCGCGCGACGTTCGAGGGCGGAAAGCGTCTCGCCTACGGCTCCCGCGCCATCACCGAAGGCGGTTATCAGTCCGTGCCGCGGCTCGTCTTTCCCGGCGGGGCGCTCATCGGCTGCGCGGCGGGTTTCGTCAACGTGCCGCGCATCAAGGGTACGCACAACGCGATGGCGTCCGGCATGCTCGCGGCGGAACAGGCGGCGCAGGCGCTCGCGGCAAGCCGCGCCAACGACGAACTCACCGCCTACGAAGACAGCTGGCGCGGGTCGAACATCGGCAAGGATTTGCGGCGCGTGCGAAACGTCAAGCCGCTCTGGTCGAAATTCGGCACCGTGATCGGTGTCGCGCTAGGCGGCTTCGACATGTGGACGAACACGTTCGGCTTTTCGCTGTTCGGCACGGTGCGACACGGCAAGCCCGATTCGGATACGCTGAAGCCCGCGCGCGAATGCCGCCGCATCGATTATCCAAAACCCGACGGCAAGATCAGCTTCGATCGGCTGTCGTCCGTCTTCCTCGCGAATACCAATCATGAGGAAGATCAGCCGCCGCATCTCGTCGTCGCCGACCTCTCGCTGCAGAAAAAATCCGAGCATGATGTTTTCGCGGGCCCCTCGACCCGCTCTTGCCCGGCCGGGGTCTATGAATGGGTCGGCGAAGGCGACAACGTTTCCTACGTCATCAACGCGCAAAATTGCGTCCACTGCAAAACTTGCGACATCAAGGACCCGAACCGGAATATTACCTGGGTTCCCCCCGAGGGCGGCGGCGGCCCGAATTATCCCGGTATGTAAGCCGCCGTGTCACGATCCCGCCCCGATCCGGGCGCAAATGACGCTTCCGGGCGAGCATCCTTGCGGCGCATGCGCAAAAAGGCCATTCTTGAACCGAGGCTAGCGGGAGCCCGCCTTGCGCGCCCCGCGCGATGGAGATCATAGAACAGTGATGCTGCCTTACCCGCTCCGGGCCCCCGTATGCGTGGCCCTCGCCGGCGCCGTGATGGTTTTCACCAGCGCCGCCTTCGCGCAGACCCCGATCCGTGCGGAAGTCTCCCGCCCCTCGCCGCTTGGCAGCTATCTCGCCGCACGACATGCGACCAGCCAGCGGGATGCGGCGGCAGCGACGTCCTATTATCGCGCAGCGCTCAAGGCCGATCCCAAAAACGGCGACCTGCTGGAGCGCGCCTTCATTTCCGCATTGACCGAGGGCGACATCGACGAGGCCGTTCGCCTCGCCGACCGGGTCCTGCAGGTCAATCGCAATGATCGCGTCGCGCGCCTCGTGCTCGGCGTGCGTGCGATCAAACAGAAGCAATACGGCGCCGCGCGGCAGAATTTCGCGCAATCCGTGCGCGGGCCGATCACGGACCTGACTGCGACGCTGCTCACGGCCTGGGCGTCCTACGGCGCAAACGATTCACGCACGGCGGTGGACACCATCGACAAGCTGACCGGCGCCGACTGGTATGTGCTGTTCAAGGAAATGCATGCCGGCATGATTCTCGAACTCTCCGGCAACAAGAAGGAAGCCGCCAAGCGGCTCGAACACGCCTACAAGCTCGATCAGGGCTTCCTGCGCGTCGTGCAGGCCTATGGCGGTTTCCTGTCGCGCAACGGCGACAAGGACGAGGCGCTGCGCATCTTCGAGGCATTCGACAAGAATTCTCCGCGCCACCCGCTCGTCACCGAGGCGATTGCGCGCATCAAGCGCGGCGAACACGTTCCGCCGCTGGCGGAAACGCCGATCGCCGGCGCTGCCGAGGCGCTTTATGGTCTCGGCGCCTCGCTCGGCCGCCGCGGCGGCGAGGATCTCGGTCTCGCCTATCTGCAGCTAGCGCTCTACCTGATGCCGCAGCATGCGCCGGCGCTGCTGTCGCTCGCCGATCTCTACGAGAACCTCAAAAAACCGCAGCTTGCGATCGAAGCCTACGAAAAAATCCCGGAAAGCTCGCCGCTGCGGCGCAACGCCGAAGTTCAGCTCGCGCTCGACCTCGACAGCCTCGACCGCACCGATGAGGCCAAGAAGCGGCTCGAAAAGCTGATCGGCGAACGCCCCAACGATCTCGAAGCGATCATGGCGCTCGGCAACATCATGCGCGGGCGCAAGCAATATGCCGAATGCGCCGACACCTATACCAAGGCGCTGGAGACGATCGGCCAGCCGGAAAAGTCGAACTGGGTGCTGTTCTATTACCGCGGCATCTGCAACGAGCGCTCAAAACGGTGGCCGCAGGCCGAGGCTGATCTGAAAAAGGCGCTCGAGCTCTATCCCGACCAGCCGCACGTGCTCAATTATCTCGGCTATTCGTGGATCGATCAGGGCATCAATCTCGACGAAGGCATGAAGATGATCACCCGCGCCGTCGAGCAGCGGCCGGACGATGGCTACATCGTGGACTCGCTCGGCTGGGCCTATTTCCGCATCGGCAATTACGAGGAGGCGGTGAAGAATCTCGACCGGGCGGTCGAGTTGCGGCCGGACGACCCGACCATCAACGATCACCTCGGCGACGCCTATTGGAAGGTCGGCCGTACCCTCGAAGCGCAATTCCAGTGGTCGCATGCGCGCGACCTCAAGCCCGAGCCGGAAGATCTCGCCAAGATCGAGCAGAAGCTGCGCCACGGCCTGACTGAGGAAACATCGACCACGGCCGACAAGGAGAAGAAGCCGGGCAACGGCGGCTGACAAATTCTCCACATCCGCTCTTGCGCAGTGCGCCGATTGGCTACAACCCTCCCCTGACTGGGGAGGGTTTTTCGTTGCCCGAACGGACTTTCGTCGAATTCGCGCCGGCCAAGATCAATCTGACATTGCGCGTCATCGGCCGGCGTGCGGATGGCTACCATGAGCTTGAAAGTCTCGTGGTCTTCGCGCGACCACGCGACCGCCTGAGCTTCGTGCCCGGTCAGTCGCTGTCACTGTCCGCGTCGGGCCCCACGGCATCCCTCGCCGGCGATGCCGCCGACAATCTCGTCACACGCGCGGCGCAGACGCTTGCGGTGCTTGTGCCGGAGATCGTGCTCGGAGCTTTCGGTCTCTGGAAGACGCTGCCTGTCGCCGCCGGCATCGGCGGCGGATCGTCAGACGCAGCAGCAGCCCTGCGCCTGCTCGCCACAGCGAATGGCCTTGCACACGACGATCCGCGCCTCATGCAGGCGGCCCGCAAGACCGGTGCCGATGTGCCGGTCTGTCTCGACCCCCGTCCCCGCATCATGCGCGGCATCGGCGAAATCCTCTCGCGTCCCTACGTGCTGCCCGAATTGCCTGCCGTGCTCGTCAATCCGCGCGTCGGCGTGCCGACCGCGGACGTGTTTCGCGCGCTGGCGGCGATCCGCGCGAAGGACGCGCCCCGCGCGGCAACCGCCGATCCGGCAACAACAATGATCGAGCAGGCGGCAAAGTCCGAAACGCCCCTCTCGACGCAGGACTTGATCGCCACGATCAGCCGCTCGCGCAACGATCTCGAAGGTCCCGCCATCACGGTGCAGCCGGTCATCGCCGACGTGCTCGGCGCGCTGCAGACGCTGCCCGGCTGCCGACTCGCGCGCATGTCCGGGTCAGGCGCAACGTGCTTTGCATTGTTCGAACGCAATGAAGCGGCGCGCGCCGCGCGCCGGCTCAAGGCGCAGCATCCGGATTGGTGGGTGAAGCCAACGACGCTCGGCGCTGGCTGAATTCGCCGCGCTAGTGCGCGCGGCCGATGCAGAAGGCGACCGTCTCTTCGAGCGCTTCCTTCATCGCCGACGGCGGAAACAGCGCAAGCGCATCCTTGGCGATCGCGCCGTAATGCTCGGCGCGGCGCACCGTGTCTTCTAGCGCGCGGTGCTTTGCCATCAGGTGAATGGCGCGTTCGAGATCGTGATCGTCGGCTTCGGTTTTCTCCAGCGTGCGCACCCAGAAGGCGCGTTCCTCGGCAGAGCCGCGCCGGAACGAAAGCACGACCGGCAACGTGATTTTCCCGTCGCGGAAATCGTCGCCGACATTCTTGCCGAGCTTCGCCGACTTGCCGCCGTAATCGAGGGCGTCGTCGATGAGCTGGAAAGCGATGCCGAGATTCATGCCGAAGGAGCGGCAGGCGGCAAGATCGTCCTTGGAACGTTCGGCGAGCACCGGCCCGACCTCGCAGGCCGCGGCGAACAATTCGGCGGTCTTGGCGCGAATGACGGCCAGATATTCGTCCTCCGTCGTGGCGGTATTCTTGGCGGCCGACAATTGCATCACTTCGCCTTCCGCAATCACGGCGGCGGCAGACGACAGAATTTCGAGCGCGCGCAGGTTGCCGACCTCGACCATCATCTTGAACGCCTGGCCGAGCAGGAAATCGCCAACGAGCACGCTCGCCTCGTTGCCCCACAGGATGCGCGCGGCGAGCTTGCCCCGCCGCATGTCGCTTTCGTCGACGACGTCGTCATGCAGGAGCGTGGCGGTATGCATAAACTCCACGGCCGCGGCGAGCTTGATATGTCCCTCGCCCGCATATCCCGCCAATTGCGCCATGGCCGCCGTCAGCATGGGCCGCAGCCGCTTGCCGCCGGAATTGATCAGGTGGTTCGCGACTTCCGGAATCATCGTTACGTCCGAACCGGTCCGGGACAGAATGACCGCGTTCACGCGCTCCATGTCGGGCGACACGAGTTCGACCAGTCGCTCGATCTTGGTTTCCGGGCGGCTCTCAAAAGGGACAATGACGGCCAAAGGACACTCCGAAAAAGGGACGCGCGAGCCTAGAAACGTTATGGTAGTGCAACAAGTGCACGATTGCCGCAAGAGACAAGACCTCAGGGGATCCGGCCTCACCATGCTCAACGCCGAAGAAATCGCCGAGGCCCGGATCGGCGCCGAAAATCTTGCGCGCCATCGGCTCGCCGTTCTGATCCCCTGCTTCAACGAGGAGGCGGCTATCGGCACGGTCGTCACGGATTTTCGCGCCTGCCTGCCGGACGCCGCCATCTACGTATATGACAACAATTCGACCGATCGCACGGCCGAGATCGCGCGCGCGGCGGGCGCTCAGGTCCGCCACGAACATCGCCAGGGCAAGGGCAATGTCGTCCGCCGTATGTTCGCCGACGTCGAGGCCGACATCTACGTTCTGGTCGATGGCGACGCGACCTACGACGCGGCCAGTGCTCCGCGCATGGTGTCGGAACTGATCGAACGTCACTGCGACATGCTGGTCGCCGCGCGCGTCGAACAGGAAGGCGACGCTTACCGGCGCGGCCATCGCACGGGCAACAGATTGCTGACCTGGTTCGTCGCCACGGTTTTCGGCAGCGCCTTCAAAGACATCTTGTCGGGTTACCGCGTGTTCTCACGCCGCTACGTGAAATCCTTTCCCGTTCTCTCCGGCGGATTCGAGATCGAAACAGAATTGACTGTGCATGCGCTCGAACTCGATTTGCCCGTCGCCGAGGTTCTGACGCCCTACTACGCGCGGCCGAAGGGTTCGGTGTCCAAGCTCAATACCTGGCGCGACGGCTTTCGCATCCTATGGACCATATTCCGGCTGTACCGTTCGGAGCGTCCGCTCAATTTCTTTTCCGCGATGGGCATCTCCCTCGCCGCGATCTCCATTGGGCTTGCCATTCCGATCTTCGTCACCTTTGTCGAAGAAGGCGTCGTGCCGCGCTTTCCAACGGCGATCCTGTCGACCGGCCTCATGCTTCTCGCTTTTCTGTCAACCGCCTCGGGGCTGGTTCTCGACACGGTGACGCGCGGACGGCGCGAGATGAAATTGCTCGCCTATCTTGCGCAGCGTGCGATCGACGACCGCCGCAAGACGAGCCGGTCGTGACCCGATGCGCGAGATCGTCCGCACCAATGACGTCGTGCTGATTTCGGCGATCGAAGCTCTGCTCGCAGGCGCGGGCATCAAATATCTCGTGCTCGACCAGAATATGAGCATCCTTGAGGGCTCACTCGGCATGTTGCCACGGCGGATCCTCGTGCCCGACGAGCACGCCCGCGGCGCGCGGCAAGTTCTGAAGGATGCAGGACTTGCACACGAGCTTCGTCCCGATGCCGGATGATGCTGTTGCTGTAACGCAAGACGCGGCGCTCGGCGGGCGCCTTATGCTCAAACAGCCGCGCCGCGGGCATCGTTTCGGCCATGACGCCATCCTGCTCGCGGCCGCAGTGCCGGCGCGCTCCGGCGAACGGGTGGTCGAACTTGGCGCGGGAGTCGGTGCGGCAGGGCTTGCGCTCGCCACGCGCGTCACCGGCATCGACGTCACTCTTGTCGAGATCGAACCGGCGCTTTCCGCGCTGGCGGCGGAAAACATTGCGGCCAACGGCTTTGCGCATAGTGCTCGCGCCGTGGCGCTCGATGTGGGCGGGCCAGGAAAGGCATTCGCAGCGGCGGGACTGGAAGCGGGAGGCGCGGATCAGGTTCTGATGAACCCGCCTTTCAACGACCCGGCGCACCAATCCTCGCCGGAACCGTCGCGCCAGCGCGCCCATAGCGCTGCGGCCGGCACGCTGGCGATCTGGACCGGAACGGCTCGCCGTCTCCTGCGCTCGGGCGGGACCCTGACGCTCATCTGGCGCGCCGATACCCTTCCCGACATTCTGCAAGCGCTGTCGCTAGGCTTCGGCGGGATCGAAGTTATTCCGGTCCAGTCGCGGCCGGACCAGCCGGCGATCCGTGTCATCTGCCGCGCGACTCGTGACAGCCGCGCGCCATTGTCGCTGCGGCCGGCACTGGTGCTCAACGACGCGCAGCACCGCCAGACCGAGGCCGCTGAAGCCATCCTGCGATCGGGGGCAGCACTTCGATAGGATTGGCTACTTGCGCGGCGCACTCTGCAATTTCGCCTGCGCCAGATGGGAATAGGCGGTCAGCGCGAAGATAATCAGCATCAGCATGGAGATCTTCATGGGCGGCCTCCTTTTGCCGGATCAATCGCGAATCCAGCTGCAAGTTCCTGGCCAGAAAGTCACAGCCGCGGTTAACAACGCGTGACTTGAGCGCATGTTCGGGCAGGCCTATGTCCAAGCCATGGCAGAACCCAGCGCAACCCCATCCCTCACTCGTTTTTTCACTCCGCTTATTCCGAAACGCTTCCGCACGGACCTCACCGTCGTGCCGGTCGTGCGCCTGACCGGCGTCATCGGATTTTCCACACCGCTCAAGCCGGGGCTGACGCTCGCGAGCGTCGCGCGCTCGCTTGATGCCGCTTTTTCGGTCAAACGCGCCAAAGCGGTGGCACTCGCCATCAATTCGCCCGGCGGTTCGGCGGTACAGGCGCACCTCATCTTCAAACGCATTCGCCAGCTGGCGGAGGAAAAGAATCTGCCGGTGCTTGCCTTCGTCGAGGATGTGGCCGCCTCGGGCGGCTACATGATCGCCTGCGCCGCCGGCGAGATTTTTTGCGACGCCTCCTCGATCGTCGGTTCGATCGGTGTGGTCGGCGCGACCTTCGGCTTCGATCAGGCGATCAAGAAACTCGGCATCGAGCGGCGCGTCTATACCGCCGGCGAGAAGAAAGTGACGCTCGATCCGTTCCTGCCGGAAAATCCCGACGATGTGGCGCGCCTCAAGGCGATCCAGGCGGACATCCACAAGGGCTTCATCGATCTCGTCAGGACAAGCCGCGGCAGCCGCCTGACCGGCCCCGAATCGGCTTTGTTCACAGGGGAATATTGGGCCGGCAGCAAAGCACTGGAACTTGGACTGGTGGACCGGATTTCCGACCTCCGCACGGTCTTGCGCGAGCGCTATGGCGACAAGGTGCGGACCCCGCTGATTGCGGAGCGCGGCTGGTTTGGCCGCCGTCTGCCCGGCGTCGGTCAGTCGTTGTTTCGCGGCGAGCCTGCGCCGTTGACGCAGGCCGGATTCGCGGATGAAATTCTCTCGGCAATCGAAGCCCGAACGATCTGGGGGCGTTACGGGTTCTGAACGACATGAAGCGAGGCCGCATGACCCTGCCGCCCTTTCCGCAACTCGCCGCGCTCGTCGTCGGCGCGCTGGGCGTCGCCGCCCTGGTGCGCTTCATCGCGCGCGAACAGCACCGCGTGAACGAGGAACTGGAGCTCGCGCGTGCCGAAGCCGTGACGGATCGCGCGCGCCTGCACAAGCTCAAGCGCGACCCGCGCACCGGCGTCTACCGGCCTTAGGTTTTTTCTCACGACTTGCCCTGATGGGGCCCCCACGGCCCCGGCGGCTCCGCGCCCTGATTGGCATTGTCCCACGGCCCCGGCGCGTGTCCCGCAGGCGGACGATCGGGCAGGAACGGCTGATCAGCGGACTCCTCGCCATCCTCGCTTTCCGGCGGTGCCGGCAAGGCAATAGGCCCGGGATCGTGGCCGCCGGCGTATTGCACGAGCGCGGCAACGCGCTGATCGACCGAGGGGTGCGTCGCGAAAATGTCGGCAAATCCCTCGCGCGGGTTGTCGATGCACATCTCCATCACGGCCGACGTGGCGCCGGGCAATTCGCCGCGGCCTTCGATCTTGCGCAAAGCCGAGATCATGGCATCCGGATTTTTCGTCAGTTCGACCGACCCGGCATCAGCCAGAAATTCACGCGAACGCGACAACGCGAAGCGGATGACGATCGACAGCACCCAGGCGAGCGCAATCAGCCCGACGGCGATGACGATCGCCACGCCCGCGCCGCCTGACCCGCGCCGCTCGTCACGGCTGGAGCCGCCCCAGCGCGAATAAAAGAAGCTGCGGAAGAACAATTCAGCAAAGAACGAGATCACGCCTGCGATAATGACGGCGATCACCAGCAGGCGCACGTCGCCGTTGCGGATATGCGTCAGCTCGTGGCCGAGCACGGCCTCGACTTCCGGGTCGTCGAGATTCTGCAACAACCCGGTCGTGATCGTGATGGCGTATTGCTTCTCGTTCAGGCCGGTCGCGAACGCGTTGAGCGCAGGATCGTCGATCACCTTAAGCTTCGGCATGGGAATGCCGCGCGAGATACAGAGATTTTCCAGAAGATTGTAAAGCCGTGGCTCTTCGTTGCGCGTGATGTCGCGCCCACCGGTCACGGCATCGATCAGCGTCTGATGGAATTTATAGGCGATGAGGATCCACAGGCCGGTGCCGATGGTGGCGAACGGCGCGGCGAGCAGGAAATCCCGGAATGCCGCCTCCAACAGCCAGTCGAGCGATGCGTCCCCCGTCCAGGCTTCGACCAGCAAGGCTGCCGCAAACACCAGCAGGTAGACGAGGAAGAACAGGCCGATCAGCAGCGCGACCGAGCGCCGGCGGTTGGATTGAATATGCGTATAGAGGCCGTAAGCGGCCATCGAACCACCTTCGCCGCGTCAGGCCGGACGGGCTGCGATCAGAACTTGACCTGCGGCGCCTGTTCGAGCTGACCGCGCGCTTCGCCGACATCGAAGAATTCACGCGGCGTGAAACCGAACGATGCGGCAAACAACGCGGCGGGAAATTGCTGGATGCCCGTATTGTATTCCTGCACCGCGTTGTTGAAGAAGCGGCGCGCCGCCGCGATCTTGTTCTCGATATCCGACAATTCGCTTTGCAATTGCTGGAAATTCGCATTCGCCTTGAGATCGGGATAGGCCTCGGACAAAGCGAAGAGCTGGCGCAGCGCCCCGCTCAAGGCGTTTTCGGCCGCAGCCTGGGCCGCCGGTCCTTGCGCGTTGATCGCTGCATTGCGCGCCTGCACCACCGCCTCGAGCGTGCCGCGCTCGTGCGTGGCGTAGCCCTTCACCGTCTCGACCAGATTGGGAATGAGGTCGTGACGCTGCTTCAGTTGAACATCGATGTCGGCAAACGCCTGATTGACCCGCTGCCGCAGGCCGACGAGGCCGTTGTAGATCATCATCGCCCAGAGAGCGAAAAGGACGATCACGCCGAGGACGATCCAGGCCGTGGTGGACATGCAATGCGCTCCGTGATGTCAGCAATGCGAAATGAACAATCCCTCGTTGAGGATAGCACGAATCCGGCGGAATTGAGCCAGCCCCGGAACCGCCCTGGTCGCCCGCGCGTTGACCGCGACGATAAGCTCGCAAGGAGAATGACATGGCTCAGCGAGATTCCACCGGCCGGCCGGTATTGTCGGCAACGGAAGCGCGCCAGGGCTTTCGCGACCGTCCGGTGTTGCTTGTTCTGACCGTCAGTGTTGCGCTCGTCTGCATCATTTTTGCGGCGATCTATTTTCACTACTGGCCTTAAGCTCTATTTCGCGGTTTCGCGAACGCGCACCTCCGATTGCCGCTCAAAACGCGAAAGGCTGAACGCCGCATCGACCAGCGCGATGTGGGAAAAGGCCTGCGGAAAATTCCCGAGCATGCGTCCTGCCTGCGGATCGTATTCTTCGCTCAGTAATCCGAGATCGTTGCATAATCCGATCAGCCGCTCGAACAGCAGGCTCGCCTCGTCATGTTCGCCGATGAGGATGAGCGCATCGACCAGCCAGAAGCTGCAGGCGAGGAACGCACCCTCACCCGGCGGCAAACCATCATCCGTGCGTCCGGTGTCGTAGCGCAGCAGAAGCCCGTCCTGCTTCAGATATTTTTCCACATACTTGACTGTCATGCGCACGCGCGGATCGTCCGGCGGCAAAAACCCGACCGAAGGGATAAGCAACAGGCTCGCATCAACATCGGTCTTGCCGTAGGAGCGCACGAACGAGCCCATTTCCGCATTGAAGCCGTTCTCGCACACATCCGCCGCGATTTCGGCGCGGATCGCCTTCCATCGCGCGACCGGGCCCGGAAGCCCCCATGTTTCCGCACCCTTGATCGCGCGATCGAACGCCACCCATGCCATGATCTTCGAATAGGTGAAATGCTCGCGCTCGCCGCGCACTTCCCAGATTCCCTCGTCCGGCTCGCGCCAGATCGACTCCAGATGATCGAGAAGCGCAAGCTGCAGAGCCCAGCCGGCTTCCGCGTGCGCGAGGCCTGCATCGCGCGCCTGGTGCAGCGCGTCCATCAGCTCGCCATAGACATCGAGTTGCAATTGGACATGCGCCCTGTTGCCGATGCGCACCGGCTGGGACTTCTCGTAGCCGGCCAGCCAGGGCACTTCCCATTCCGTCAATCGGCGCTCCCCGCCGATACCGTACATGATCTGCATCTGATCGGGCGCTCCGGCGACGGCGCGCAACAGCCAGTCGCGCCACGCCTCTGCCTCCTCGAGATAGCCGGCGTCGATCAGGGCGAGCAGAGTGAGCGTCGCGTCGCGCAGCCAGCAGAAGCGATAGTCCCAATTGCGCCGTCCGCCGATCCATTCGGGCAGCGACGTCGTCGGCGAGGCGACAAGGCCGCCGGTCGGCAGATAGGTGAGCGCCTTGAGCGTGATCAGCGAGCGCAGCACCAGATCCTTGTGGCGGCCGACATAGCGGCACTTGTCGGCCCAGTCGCACCAGAAATTCTCCGTCGCCGCGAGCGCCTTGCCCGGATGAATCGGCCGCGGCGGTGGCAGATGCGAAGGCGCGTAAGTCAGCACAAAGGGAATGGATTCTCCGGCCTTGACTGTGAACTCGCCGACGGTGGTGAGATCCTCGCCGCGCAGCTTCACCGGCGTGCGGATCAGGACCATGTCCGGCCCGGCCACCGCGCGCAACGTCTGCTCATCAAGCCGCACGACCCAAGGCACAATCAGCCCATAGCCAAAGCGCAGGACGAGGTCGGCGCACATCTCCACTTCGCCGCTCTCTCCGCGCACAATTCGCACGATGTCCGAACGATTGCCGCGCGGCGGCATGAAGTCGATCACGGTTACGGAGCCGCTCGCGGTCTCAAACCGCGTTTCCAGGATCAGCGTGCGCGGCCGGTAGCGCCGCGATACGGCGACGCTATCGTCGGTTGGCGATAACCGGAAACGGCCGTTGTTGCGCACGCCGAGAAGCGCGGTAAAGCAGGCATCCGAATCGAAGCGCGGCCAGCAGAGCCAGTCGATCGAGCCGTCGCGGCCGACCAGGGCGGCCGTTTCGCAATCTCCGATCAGGGCATAATCTTCGATACGCAGCATGAATGATGAAATAAGTCCTCAGACCGAAAAATCGATAATGACCTTGATGTCATCGCGCTGCGGCGTGAGGGCGTCCTGCCAGCGATCGAGCGGAACACGGCGCGTGATCAGCCGGTCGAGCCAGGATTGATCGGCGCGCAACAGCGCTTCCTCCGCCGCCCGATAATGTTTCAAGTTGGCGTTAACCGTGCCGAAGACGACTTCGTTATTGAGGACCACCTTCCGGTTGAAGCCCCCGATGTCGAATTCGCTTTTGCGTCCCGGCGCGGACACGCCGACAAGACAGACGACTCCGCTTGGCGCACAACGCGCCAGCGCCTCGACGATGACGGGCGACGCGGCGGTGCATTCCATCACAATGTCGAAGGCAAGATCGCGCAGGGACTCCGCGTCGGGATGATGTGTCGCGCCGAGCGCGCGCGTGAGGTCCGGCTTTGGCCCGTCACGGTGACGATCGAGGACATGAATGTCGAGCCCGCGCTGCGCGCCGATCATTGCGGAGAGAAGTCCGATCGGGCCTGCGCCGGTGATGAGAAGCGTGCGCGGTTGCCAGGACGAAAACCGGCGCCCCACGCGCTCGACGTGGTCCCACGCCTTGGCAACGATACTGGTCGGCTCCATCAACACGGCGCACAGACCAAGCGAGGGCGCAACCTTCACCGCAAATTCCGGCTCCAGCCGGAATCGTTCGGCGCCGAACCCGTTGCGCTCCTTGATGCCACGCTCCGTGTAGAGGCCATTGAGGCACATATCCCATTCGCCGGCCGCGCAGGACGCGCACGGGACGGGGTCGGGACGGCGCACGACACCGACGACAAGATCGCCCGCGGCGAAGCCGCTTCCCGCAGGCGCCGTTTCGACAATGCCAAGCGATTCATGGCCGAGGATCAGACGGTCTTCGCCGGGCGGCGCGGCGCCGTGCAAGGCGGCAAGAATCTCATGATCGGTGCCGCAGATTCCGAGCGCGCGCGTCTTGATCAGCAGGGCTCCATCCGACAGTGGCGGCTCGGCAACGTCGTCTAGCCGCGCGGAATTGGCGGTGCCTGGGCGGACGGTGATGGCACGCATCGATTCTGTCCTCGCTCCGCGCCAACGCCGTTTGCCGCGTCACCGCATCTTACGCCTCACCGATGGCGTCGATAGGGGCGGGCCGGGCGAAGCGAGAGCTGAGTCACGCCGGCTGCGACATTCAATCCCGTTTGACCTTGGATGGAGAGCGGCTGCAACGAAACCGTGCGGTCCGATCCCCCGACGAGGACGTTGGCGCCCAGTCCCGCGCCGACCGTTGCCTCGGCGGATGCACCGCCGTAGTCGCCGGTCAGCGCCCAATTGCGGCGCGACGTCGGAGCGAACACCGCCCATACCATCTGTCCACCGGCCGTTGCCCCGATATCGAGACCGAACTTGCTGATGGCGCCGACATAGCGATCGGCGCGCCAGCCCGGTTCGGACGGTCGGAATTGACACATGACTTCCTTCTGCGAGCCGACAACGAAACCGAATCCTGGGGCGATATCGCAGACCAGCGTGCCGACTTGCGTGCGATTTTGTGCCTGCGCGGGCGAGAAGGTTGCAAACCCAATCAGCGCAGCGATGACGAGAGCGGAACGAGCCATGAGGGACCTCCGACAGAAATGATGTGGATTCGGAAACGAAGCGGCGCGCCCCGGCAGCCTCAACGCAGCGGGACGCGCGCGGGTTCCGCAGCCTCATTTGAGGCATGCGGAGGAGAGGATTCGATATCAGCGTGTCAATTCGGCGACCTTGCGGCCATCAATGCGCGCGGCGAAGCATCGGCCGGTAATATGCGCCATGTTCGGAGCCGCCACCGGGCTGAACGAAGGCTCGCACGCGACAGGCAGCTTTTCCTTGTCGACATTTTCTTCCTTCGGCAGTTCGCGCACGGGCGAATAGCGCGTCGGCCGGATCGGCAGGATTTCGGCCTTCTGCACGATCGTCGTCTTCGCTCCGGCGTCGGTGAACGTGAATGTCTGCGCGTCGGCCTCGCGCCGCGGCGGCGCCAGGCGGTCCTGCTTGGGCGCGGCATCCAGCGCGAGCCAGCGCGCATCGAAGCTTTCCGCACACACCGGCGAAGCCGCGCAGACAACAGCCACCACGGCCGCAGACGCGGCAGCGATACTGACGGAATGTCCAATTGAACGCCGCATGGGCAATCTCTTTCGATCGGGCTTGAGAACAGACATCCCCCGGCGACCCCGGTCCGCGCCATCAACGCCGTCCACGGGTAAAGCGTTCCGGCCGGTTCGATTATTCGGCTTTCAGACGATTTGCGAGGCCGGAACGACGATCCGGCAGCTCAGGCCCGCGCGGGAGAAATCAAGCTCCACGTCGGCCTCGAGCCCCCGCCGCAGGTTATGCTCGATAACCATGCTGCCAAAACCGCGCGGCCGCACGGTTTCGATGGGCGGACCTCCGCTCTCCATCCATTCGATTTCAACCCTGCCATCGTCGAGAAATCGCCACACGATCGTCACCCTTCCGGCCGCGACGGTGAGCGCGCCGTATTTTGCCGCATTGGTGGCAAGTTCGTGAAAGGCAAGGCCCAGGCTCTGCGCGGCTTCCGGCGTGAGCGAAACCTCGGGACCCTGCATGGCGATCTGCGCGGCACTGGCATCGAAATAATGCGACAATTGCGAATGAATGAGATCGTCGAGCGAGGCCCAGTGCCAGCTCTGCTGCACCAGCAGATCGTGCGACCGCGACAAAGCCTGCAAGCGCGCGGAAAACCGGTCGAGGAAATCGCCGATACGGTCTGAATTGCGCGCGGTCTGACGCGCCATGGCTTGAATCACCGCCAGCAGATTTTTCGAGCGGTGCGTGAGCTCGCGCATGAGCAGCCGCAAATGCGCTTCGCTCTGCTTGCGCTCAGTGACATCGATCGCCGCACCGGTAATCCCGACCAGGTTGCCGCCTTCGTCCCGCAACGGTTCGATGTGCATGTCGTGCCAATGCACGCCGTCATCGTCCTCGATACGAAACTCGCCGTCGGCAGGCTGCTCACCGTCAAGGACCTTGCGCTTGAGCTCGTCAATCGCCGTACTTTGACCCGGCAGAATATCCGCGTCGCGGTGGCCGATAATCTCGGCGCTCCCGCGGCCAAAAATCGGCTTGCTGATCGCCGTGTAGCGAAGGTCCCGATCCTGCGAAAAGACATAAAGACCCGCTCCGTGCAGGGCCGTCTCAAATGGCATTCGAAACAATTTTAATTCTTGATTTTCATCCGCCGTGCGCTGCCGCAGCTTTCGCTCCGCCGCGGCCAATTCGCGACGCGTCTCCGCATGCGCGGCCTTCTCCTGCTGCAAAAGCCGGTTCGCACTCGCAAGATTACGGGGGAGCGGACCTTGTTTGCGGAATGCTGACGGCATGCTCGAACACTTTCCCGGTCGCCACGGCAGGCTCCTGCGCGATACGAGCCCTTTGTCGGTCCATTTCACCCATCGCTCGAGATCCCACATTCGCACCGAGCATACGCGCCCATAACAACGATTAATGGGGCTGGCGGGTTGCGGCCTTGCCGGCGCGTCGGCGTGCAAATTCCGCTGGAACGTTTTTCGCGTGCTCGCGTTGGAGCACCGACCGGCCGTCATCCCCCTCCCCCTCGTGCTCGGCTGGTTGTTCTCAAGGACGCGGTCGGCTTGCCGGCCGCGTCTTTTCTTTGGCGAGGGAACCTTTGCGGCGTCCCGTCGTTGGCGAAGCACTAAAATTTTTCAAAGGGAGAGAAGAACAATGGCCGTCTCGGCACGGAAACGGACAACTGCGTCGCAAAAGCGACGCCGCCAATCGGCGCCATCAACACAGCGGCGCCGGCGCCGTCGTCCTGTCACGCCCGGCGCGCTGGCACGGACGCAGAGCGTTCTCAGCGGCGCGGTTGCCGGCGACGCCACAGCGCTTCAGCAGGAGGTCGGACGCCTTGTCCGCGATCTCGAGGATCGCCTCGATCGTCTCAACGGCCTCACCAAACGCGGCGCTTCGCATGCCGTCGAGGGAGTGAACAACCTCGTCTACGGCACGCTCTCCGACATGACGGAACGGGTGCGCGAGCGCGCCGAAAACGTGAGCAATGACGTGGCATCGATGGGCAACCGCGCGCTCGGACGCGTGGCGCGCGAAATCGATCAGCGTCCCCTGCTCACCATCGCCATCGCCGCCGGCATCGGTTTCCTGGCGGGCATGGCGCGACGTTCGGACTAATCGTCATGGCCCTCGATCGCTTCATCGACGCGACGCTGGAGGGACCGATCTCCACCATCCGTCGCCAGGCGATCGCGATTGCTATTTGTGCGGCTGCCGCAATCGGTGCGATTTTCTATCTCGCCGATGCGGCGGCCCTCGCGCTCGAACCGCATCTCGGCGCTGCCTTGGCGCGCCTTGCTGTCGGGCTTGGCTTCATGATCATCGCGACCGCGGCCATTCTGGCCCCGCGAATGTTTCGCAACGAAGGCGTGGTAGCGCGGGCACAGGCGGAGACCGAAGACATGACCCGCGAGCAGAAATTGACTCTCATCATCGAGGCTCTGCTCGCGGGCTTTTCGCTGTCGTCGGCACGCCGCTCGCAAGCGGCGAACCGCTCCTCCCGCTGATCCGCCTTATGCCGTCGCGCGCCGCTCGTTGCGGCGCGCCTTGCGCTCAAAGAAAAGCGCCTGGCTCACCACGGCCGATACGGTCGCGGGCTGGAACGGCTTGGCGATGAGGAACGCGGGCTCCGGCCGCTCGCCGGTCAGGAAGCGCTCCGGATAGGCGGTGATGAAGATCACCGGCACTTCGAACGAACGCAGAAGCTCGTTGACGGCGTCGAGACCGGAGCTGCCATCCGCCAACTGGATGTCGGCGAGGATCAGGCCCGGGCGCTTGGCCTTCGACAGCGAGACAGCTTCCGAATGCGTGCGCGCCACGCCGAGCACGCGATGACCGAGGCCCTCGACGAGACCTTCCAGATCCATGGCGATGAAGGGTTCGTCTTCGATAATCATGACCTCGGTCGCGATTTCGGCCGCGAGTTCGCGGCCGGATTCCTCGACCAGCTCACGCAAGGTGGGAATGTCGATGTCGAGCACTTCGGCCGCGTCGGATTCCGAAAAGCCCTCGAGCGCCACCAGGAGGAAGGCCTGACGTGGGCGCGGCGTGATGTGGCCGAGCCGTTGTTCGGCAGGCAGACCGCGGTCGGGCATGTCCCCCTTGCCGTTGACCACGACCGAATTCCAGATCTTGCTGAAAAGGCGATACAGCGCCACGCGCGGCGAGGCGCTTTGCTGCAGGACTGACGGATCTTCGATCAGTGCTTCCAGAGCAGCCGCAACATAGGCGTCCCCGGAGGCCTGGTTTCCCGTGAGGGCCCGGGCATAACGGCGCAAAAACGGCAGATAAGGCGCGATAGTTTGGGAAGCAGACACGAATAACCCTCCCGTTGAGACGATACCGCTGTAAATCGCGAGCTCGTAAAAAAGTTCCAAAAAGCCGGAACTGACTGAACTTTCACACGTTAATGCCCAACCTAAGGGGGCCCGTTGTGCCGGACGAAACCGGGAGCGGGGCGAGGATCGCATGAAATCGAGAAAGCCAACCAAGCCACAAACGGCAATGCAAGTGGAAACGCCAGGGGCTAAATCGGGCACCGGTCTTAACCGGGAAATCCAGGCCAAAATCGGACAGCAGCTGCGCGCCATGTACGACGACGTCGTGCAGGAGGGCGTGCCAGACCGCTTCGCCGAGCTGTTGCAACAGCTCGACAAGCAATCCGACGAAGGACGGTCCGAATGAAATTGGACCCAGAGACTCGCGACGCCATTCTCAAGGCCGTACCCAGCCTGCGCGCCTTCGCAATCTCTTTGTCCGGCAACGTGGACCGCGCCGACGACCTCGTGCAGGAAACGATGTTGCGCGCGCTCGCCAACATCCATTCCTTCCAGCCCGGCACCAACATGTCGGCCTGGCTGTTTACGATCCTGCGCAACCTCTTCCGGTCGGAATACCGCAAGCGGCGGCGCGAGGTCGAGGACACCGATGGCAGTTTTGCCGAAGGTCTCAAGTCTCACCCCGAGCAACTCGGCCGCGTCGAATTTCAGGAATTCCGCGCCGCACTCGCCCAATTGCCGGCCGAGCAGCGCGAAGCGCTGATTCTCGTTGGCGCCTCCGGCTTCTCGTATGAAGAGGCGGCCGACATCTGCGAGTGCGCCGTGGGCACGATCAAGAGCCGCGTCAACCGCGCGCGCAGCCGTCTCGCCAAACTTCTGTCGATCGACAACATCGACGATTTCGGTCCCGAC
>CAZSAW010000135.1:0-1740 GCA_964604745.1 uncultured Hyphomicrobiales bacterium | reverse complement strand
TGACGGCGCGGCAGCAACCCAAGGCTTGCACATGTGCCGATAGCGAGCGAACTCCTCGACCACATAAGGGTCAGCAACGCCCTTGCGGCTGAGTTGGACGATTGAAGAAGGCTCACCTTCAATTTCGTAAGTAACGCGCGTCCGCGGATCGCCATCGAAGACGTCGACGAAAATCACGGATTGTGGGCCTGCGTTGTCGACAACAATGCGCATATCCAGGTCGGCTACGGGGCCAAAGGGGACATAGCGCGTCGAATATTGGTTCCCAGCGACAGATAGCACGTGAAATCCCTTTGGTGTGCCGTCACGGCTATCGGCGACCGGCACTCCGGTCGAGTCGAGAGGCCCACTCCACCAGCTTCCGCACGCAGCTGTTAGCACCTGGTGGTGATGCAGCGCATTGCGATCGAAGCCGTCGCCGCGTCCGAAATGGTGATGCTCGGTCGTGTGTGAGTGGCCGGAAAAACTCATGGTATGAGGGCGTGTCGCCAACAGCTTCAAGAGTGCGCTGCGATCCGCAACGGTGTTTGCGGCGCTGTCAGGAGTGTCGAAACTCTGAAGGGGAATGTGCATCGAGACCGCGACGAGTTGATCAGGCGGCACATGGCGCAGCACGTTGGCGACGAAGCTCAGCTGTTTCTCACCGAACAGGCCGCGATAATGGCAATCTCCTTCCGCGCGGCTGCGTCCAAGGTAGTCGACGTTGTTGAGCAGGATGAACGTCGCTCCGCCATATTGAAAGGCGTAGTTCGTCGGACCAACGAAGCGTTTCCAGGCCTCGAGGGCGTAACGCGGCTCCTCCGCGTCAAGATTCATGTCGTGATTTCCGGGGCAATGGTGCCACGCCAATCCCGTCTCATCTAGAATATTCAGATATTGAGGGAATAGAGCCAGATCGTCGGCCATCGCATCGCCGTGATGAATGGCGAAGGCAGCATTGGTCCCGCGAGTGGCGCTCAAAAGAACCTGGCGCACGTATCCAAGTTCTTTGGCATCCGCTGCTTGCGTGTCGGCAAATAGCAGAACTTCGAAGCTTTGCGATTGCGGCTGCCGAAGCAGAGGAAAGTCGATCGACCCCGGCAATGCCCCCGTCGGCGCGATTGCAGGCGAGCACAATTTCGCACCTATGGGCGTGCCTTCGGGCTGATGCAAATAGGAGAACGAGCTTGGCCTGCGGCCGGCCGTCGTCCAATGCGAAGGCGTTATGACGAAGATGTGGTCTCCGCTTCGAACCGGAAGAGACCAACGGCCATCGCTGTCGGTCACAGTAACGTCCACGCCGTTCGAGACCATGACGCCGGGGATTCCGCAGGCGCCTTTTGCTCGGCGACCATCACCGTTGCGGTCCTCGAATACAGTCCCTGATGCAATATCGGAAAGGCGCGTATCAGCCGCTAAATGGCGGCGACCTGGCAGCAGAAGTGTGCCGGCGGCCCCAATGGTGGCGATCGCTCGCCGCCGGGTCAGCAGGCCGTCCTTGCTCATAAACGTCTCGCGTCTGCTTCAGCGCTGTTCTGCGCGATGCGACGCTGTTAGCTGCGATTCGCGACACTGCCGTTGCGGTTCGCTGACAGTTTGATGATAGACGCGTCGAGTCTTGAGCGAATGAGGGATTCATTCCGAAGCGCTTTGTTAGCGTGGCCTCTTCAATGAGCGCCCGAACATGAATGACTTTACCGAGGTTAGCCGCAGTTCGCCGTCAGGTGAGCCAGTTTAGAGCGAACCTTCATTGGCCAGCTC
>CAZSAW010000134.1:0-7809 GCA_964604745.1 uncultured Hyphomicrobiales bacterium | reverse complement strand
CCACGACGTCGACACCGCCGCTCTCACCTTGCGTTTCGAGACCGGCGCGCTCGCCACGTTCAGCTTCAGCCGCCGCACCGGCTATGGCTATGACGAATTGATCGAGGTTTTCGGCTCCGATGGGATGCTCGAATCGCGCCGCCAGCAACAGCTTGGTGTTTCCCTCTATCAAGGGCGGAAGGTGATTTCCGACGGCCTTCACGCCGGCTGGTACGACCGCTTCGCACCGACCTATGGTCTGGAGCTCGACTCGTTTGTTTCAGCAGTGGAATCGAAAACTCCGGTCCACGCCACTCTCACCGACGGTCTGCGAGCGCAGGCGGTAGCCGAAGCGATGATCCAGTCGATCGACAGTCATCGCCCGGTTGCAATCGAGCGCGTCTGGTAACGGCGTTGCCAGCCGCCGATAAGCGGCACGCTAGCCTAACGATCGTTCGATTTCGGAAACCGACACGACACGGTTTTCCACCGCGGCGATCACCGCAGCTTCGGCAATGATCTGCGCAGCAAGTGCATCCTCAATCCCCGGCACCTGCCCCGTTCCATCAAGTGCGAATTGCGCAAAGGCTTCCATGGCGCGCGGAAAGGACTCGCCGACCCGTTCGAGGTTGCTCTGGGGAAACTGATCGACGGCGACGACGGTGCCCTGCGTTCGCAAAACCTTGCCGCGCGGCACCCCGATCGATTGCACCATACCACGCGTACCAAATGCCTCGATCTGCTCATCGTAACCGAATGGGGCCGTACGCGTATTGTCGATGTGGCAGATCGCGCCGCTTCGCATGCGAATGGTTGCGGCGAACGTGTCGTAATCGCCAAGTTCCCCGATAAATGGATGGGCAAGAAAGGAGCCGGCCGCGAAAACATCTTCCGCCTCGTCCCCGGTGACGAAGCGCAGCATGTCGAAGAAATGCACACCCTTGTCACGAATGATGCCGCCACTCGTTCGAATGTATTGCGCCGACGGCGGGTTGGGGCTGCCGCGCGACCGCATTTGCAGCAATTGCACGGTGCCTATTCGTCCGGCGCGAACGTCTTCATGGACGGCGTAATGGCTCGGATCGAAGCGCCGGTTGAATCCGTACATCACCGGCACATCATAAGATTTGATGACATCGGCCGTCGCCTTTGCCCGTCGCAGGTCAAGATCGATGGGCTTCTCGCAATAAACCGGCTTGCCGGCGCGGATGGCGCGAACGATGAGATCGCTGTGTGTATCGGTCGACGATGCGATCACGACCGCGTCGATGTCGCGCGCGACCAGAATCTCATCAACCTCGGCAACGGCGCGAGCGCCATGGCGTTGCGCGAATGACGTTCGATTCTCCGGCGACCTTGAATAAACCGACACGAGTTGCAGCCGGCCGCAGCGCGCAATGCTCGCCGCATGCACGCCGGCGATATAGCCGGTGCCGATCAAACCGACACGCAATCGAATGGAGGACATGCTGGTGAAATCAGTTGTTCGGAAAACCGGCGACCGACGTTTTACAGGTCGGCTTTGCCCTTGATTTGTCGATAGAATTCGAACTTTAGGCCGCCCAACTTGGCCTTGACAAGGCATTAGTTGTCAGTTTTTGTAATATTTGGTCCACCTCGAAATCCTTCGGAGCGGACCCAAGCAGAACAGCTCTTTTTGTCACCGGAGGAAATCTATGAGGATCGCGACAAAGGTTTTCGTCGCTGGCCTGCTGACGTTCGCCGTCAGCGGCACCTGGAATTGCGCCTTCGCCCAAAGCGAACCCATTCGAATCGGCGCCACGCTTCGCATGCTCGGAGAAGACGGCCTGAAGATCGGGCAAATGCTCGTCGATCAGTTCGAAGATCTGAACAAGCAGGGCGGCATCAACGGCCACAAGGTCGAGATCACGTTGCTGAACGACGAATGCAAGTCGGACGTGGGCGTGCAGAATGCCATCAAGCTGATTTCGGAAAAGAAAGTTCACCTGCTGATCGGTTCAACCTGCAGCGGGGTGACCAACCCGATCGTCGACGTTACCGCGCGATCGATGGTGCCGCACATCACCCCGTCTTCGACGGCCATCGACATCACCAAGAAGAAGAGCGCGTGGGTTTTCCGCGTTTCGATCTCGGAGCGCTTCTACAAGGCGGTGATCGGCAAATATACCGGCGACAATCTCGGCAAGAAGGTTGCCTATATCTGGACCACGGACTTCGCGTCGCAGTCGTTCGCGAAGGGCATGATCGACTACATGAAGCAGACCTATAACGTCGATCCGGTCTTCCAGGTGCAGACGAGCGAAAACGAAACCGACTACCGCCCCTACTTCCTCAAGATGAAGGCGGCGCAGCCGGAGGTGATCGCGTTTTCCGGTGTGCCGGTGGAAATGGCGCGCATGATGACGCAGGCGCAGGAAGTCGGCATTCCGGCGAGCGTCCATCGCGTGGCGCAGTCGAACGCCGGCGTCTCGACCACGCCGCAACTGTCCGGTGACGCGATCAAGGGCCTGATCTTCTCGTTCGGCTTCACTCCATTCGACGATCGGCCGGTTGCACGCACTTTCGTCGAGATGACCAAGACCCGCTACGGTGTTGCGTTGCCCGACTCCGACTTCGCCGGCGCATGGGATCTTGCGCAGATCGTCAAGAAGGCGCTGAGCAGCGCGAAGCTGAAGCTCACGGCTGACAGCCTCGCCGAAGACCGCACCGCCATTCGCGATGCCCTGGCCAATATCAAGGACTATCAGGGTCTGGCGGCCGGGCCGATCGCCTTCTGCGCCGACCCCACCCCGCAATGCCGGGACGGCAATCGCACGCCGGTGCTGGTCGAGTACACGAAGGGCGGAAAGGACTACGCCCAGCGCGCGAAGTCAAAGCTCACCTTCGACGCGGACTTCGGTCTCTGATCGTTCGGTCCCGGCGGTGCGCCGCCGGGACCTTTTTCTGCTTTGGCGCCCTCATCTTGCTTGCGCCGCGTTCCGGACGACCCAACCCGCGTCCGACTATCCACGCGTTGAACGCGGCGGCACGAGACGTTTTCTCGCAGCAACGAAGGTGCGCATTTCGGATTGCGCACGGAATTCTTCATGAAGAGAGTTTTGATTACCGGGGGTACGGGCTTTATCGGAGCCTGGATCATCAGGCATCTTCCGTCGACGACGAAGGTTCGCGCGCTCGACCTGAATCCACGCCGCGACATCGTCGACCTGGTTGTCGACAGCGACGCCGGCCGTATCGAATGGCTGACCGGTGACGTCAGTGACGGCGAGACCGTCAAGCGCGCGGCGGCCGACTGCGATGCGATCTTTCATCTGGCTGGCCTGCAACTTCCCGCCTGCCAGAAAGACCCGATCCTCGGCGCCAGGGTCAATGTCATCGGCACATTGCAGGTCTTCGAAGCGGCGAAGGCGCATGGCATCAAGTCGGTCGTCTATATGAGCACGGCTGCCGTTTTCGGCGCCGACGATGGCTCCGCGCCCAATCCGATCACGCATTACGGCGCTTTCAAGCTCGCGACCGAGGGTTCGGCGCGCAGCTATTGGCTGAATGACGGCATTTCCAGTGTCGGCTTCCGACCGTACGTGGTCTATGGTCCGGGCCGCGATATTGGCCTGACCTCCGGGGTTTCGCTGGCCTGCCGCGCGGCGGCGCTAAAGGAGCCCTACACGATCCCGTTCACCGGCGGTGCCGATTTTCTTTATGTCGAGGACCTCGCTGCCGCTGTGATCGCCGTCGCGGCGCTTCCGCACGATGGCGCGAAGGTTTTCGCGCTGCCCGGCGAAGTCGCCACCGTCGATCGCATCGTCGAGGAGATCAAGAAGGTCGCGCCGGAAGCACAGATCACCGCACATGGCGTGCACAATCCGACTGCTGCGCGACTGACGGGCAACGACATGCGCAAGGCGGTTCCGTCCCTCCCCAACACATCGCTTGCGACCGGCATCCGTGCGACTATCGATTTTTTCCGATCGAAGGCCGCACGCAGGAAATAGACGGGTCCGATGCCAAACAAAGTCGTCGTGACATGCGCGCTAACCGGGGGCTTCGACACCACGAGCAAAAACCCGGCGGTGCCGGTCACGCCGCAACAGATCGCATCCTCCGGTCTCGAAGCGGCGCGCGCCGGAGCGGCGGTCCTGCATATTCACGTTCGCGATCCGAAGACCGCGAAACCGTCAATGGCGTTCGAGCTTTATCAGGAGACGGTTCAGCATATCCGCGCGCAGAACCGTGATGTCGTCATCAACCTGACATCAGGTCCCGGGGCACGCTTCATTCCCGGAGACGCCGATCCGCTCAAGCCTGCGCCCGGCACGACATTGACGACACCACAGAAGCGGATCGAGCACATCGAACGCCTGAAGCCGGAAATCTGCAGCCTCGATGTCGGCAGCATGAATTTCGGGCCGCACGTCTTCATCAACACGCCGTCGCACCTGACGGAGATGGCGACAAGGGCGCGGCAAGCCGGCGTGAAGCCGGAAATCGAAGTCTTCGATCTTGGCCATATCGAGCTCGCGAAGAAACTGATCGCCGACGGCATTGTCGACTCGCCGCCCCTGTTCCAGATCTGCCTCGGTATCGCCTATGGCGCGCCGTCCTCGACCGACGCGATGATCGCGATGCGCAACGCACTTCCGGCGGACGCAAACTGGTCGGCCTTCGGCATCGGCCGCATGCAGTTTCCGATGGTTGCGCAGACCGTGCTGCTTGGCGGCCACGTGCGCGTGGGACTGGAAGACAATCTTTATCTGTCCGCGGGACAGCTCGCCCCCTCCAACGCTGCGCTCGTGGAAAAGGCGGTCCGTATCGTCGAGCTTCTGGGCTTTTCGACCGCCTCTCCCGCGGAGGCGCGCGGCATTTTCGGGACAAGGCATTCGACGTGATTGCAGCCGATCTCACAGGAAAAAGAGCTTTGGTCACGGGCGGCGCGTCCGGCATCGGCCTCGCCACCGCCAACGCGCTGCTGCGCTGCGGCGCCAGGGTCGCGATCAATCATCTGGCGGGCGACGAAGCCGCAATGCGCACGATCGATGGGCTGAAGACCGCCCAGAAGGACGTTATCGCCGCACCGGGAAATGTATCGAAGGCGGACGAGGCAGGTCGGATGGTCGAGAGCGCCGTCAAGGCGCTCGGCGGACTCGACATCCTCATCAACAACGCTGGTACGCCCGGCACGCGCGAGCCCATTCCGTTTCCCGATTTCGAGGCGATGACAGAGGAATTGTGGCAGACGATCATCTCCACCAACCTCATCGGCCCCTTCCGCTGCGTCAAAGCCGCGGCGGCGGCGCTGAAAGCCTCGCGCGGCTGCATCGTCAACACCGCCTCCCTCGCCGGCCTTGGTGGCAAAGCGTCGTCGCTCGCCTATGCCACCAGCAAGGCAGGGCTTATCAACCTCACCCTCAATCTTGCCCGCACACTTGCCCCCGAAGTCCGCGTCAACGCCGTCGCGCCCGGACTCGTGCGCACCCCGTGGACCGATTCCTGGCCGGCCGAGCGCAAGAAGCAGTCGATTGCCGCTTCTGCCCTGCAGCGGATCGTCGAACCGGACGACGTCGCCGACGCGATGATCTTCCTCTGTGCACAGCCGGCGATCACAGGCCAGACGATCGTTGTCGATTGCGGCCGCATTCTGTGACCACCGCGCTCGACCTCTAAAGACCGGAACCGACGGAACGCACGATGGCTCAATCCGACAATGAAGTTTCAACGTCGCTGCGGGATCGCGTCGCGGTCATCACCGGCGCGGCGAGCGGCATGGGTGCGGCTGTCGCACAAACGTTCCTGCAAGCCGGCGCTCGCCTTGTAGTGACGGATCGCAGCGGCGATGGCTTGTCGAAGCTCTTCGGCGGCAACCCTGCAACCGCAATGGTCGTCGGCGATCTCACCGACGCGAAAACGCCGTCCACTCTCCTCGACACCGCACTGAAGCAATTCGGACGCTGCGACATCGTCTTCAATAATGCCGGCGCTTGCGAGGTCGGCACCATCGGCGACATCGACGTCGATCGCGTCTGCGCGATGGTGCGCATCAATGTCGAGGCGGCGTTCCGCGTCGCCTACACGTTCGTGCGGCACTTCGCCAAGCAGAACACGGGCCATCTTGTCAGCACATCGAGCGTCCTCGGCACCAAGGTCAGGCCGACAGCCGGCGCCTATGCGGGGACAAAATATGCCGTCGAAGCGCTGTCCGAGGCGCTGCGGCTCGAACTGGCGCGGACGGGCGTGCGCATTTCATGCATCGAACCGGGCCTCGTCGCGACGCCGCTTCACGACCGCTGGGCCGTCCATCCGCGCGACGTCCTCAAGATCACCGAACCGCTCGAGGCGACCGATATCGCGCGAATGGTGCTTTGGATCGTCACGCAGCCGGAGCGCATGTTCATCCCGCGGCTGATGGTCTTGCCGAAGGAACAGGAAATCTAGGCGCGTCACAGGAGTTATTCGTCATGTCGATTTTGGATACCTCGCCGAAACTGCGCCTTGGATTTGTCGGCGGCGGTGTCGGATCGCAGATTGGCCCGGTGCATCGCCATGCCGCGACGCTCGACGGCAATTACGACATCGTCGCGGGCGTCCTGTCGACGACACCCGAGCGCAATCGCGAAAGCGCGCGCAAGTACGGCATCGCGGGCGAGCGTCTGTACGGCTCCTATGAAGAAATGGCGCAGAAGGAAAGCGCACGCCCCGACGGCATCGAGGTCGTTGTCATCGTTACGCCGAGCAATTCGCACGCCGAGATCAGCAAGACATTCCTCCGGCACGGCATTCACGTCATCTGCGATAAGCCGATGACGATCAACCTGCCGGACGCGATGGACGTGCTCGCAGCAACCCGCAAAGCCAATTGCGTCTATGCCGTCACCTACGGTTTCAGCGCCTATCCGATGATCCGCGAAGCGCGCGCACGCGTGCGCGGCGGCGAAATCGGCGCGGTGCGCCTCGTTCAGGCCGAGTTCGCGCTCGGTTATGGAACGTTGCCGGTCGAGAAGACGGGGCACAAGCAGGCCGTCTGGCAAACCGATCCGAAATTTGCCGGACAGATCGGCGTCGTCGGCAATCTCGGAACGCATATTCATCACCTCGCCCGCTTCATCACCGGACACGAGATCACGTCCATCGCTGCCGATCTCTCGACGTCCGTTCCAGACCGGAAGATTTTCGACAACGCGCATATCATGGCGCGCTTCGACAATGGGGCGCGCGGCGTTCTCTGGGCCAGCATGATCGCCGCCGCCAACGCCTTCGGCTTGCGCATCCGCGTCTATGGCGACAAGGGCAGCATCGAATGGGCCCACGAGGATTCGGAGGAATTGCAGATCAGGCCGGTGAGCGGGCCACCGCTGCTGGTTCGGCGGGGAGAAGCCTGGACCACCGACGCCTGCAAGCGCGTTTCGCGCATCCGCTCCTACCATCCGGAAGGCTATCTCGCCGCCTTCGCCAATCTCTACAACGACGTTGCCGAGGTCATCCAGGCGCGCAAGGCCGGCGTCGCGCCCGACCCACACGCCTACGACTATCCCTCCGTCGAGGATGGCGTGCTCGGCATCGCCTTTTCCGAAGCGGCGCTGGAATCGAACGAACGCGGCTCGGCATGGGTCGACACGCCGACGTCGATTCTCAAATGACCATCTCGCTCAATGGCGAAACGCGGCTCTTCGCCGTCGCCGGCGACCCCATCGCGCAGGTGAAGGCGCCAGCCAATCTGACGCGCATATTTTCCGAGCGTGGCCTGAACGCGATTTTCATCCCCTTTCACGTCAAGCCCGAGGGGTTGAAGGATTTCTTCGCCGGCGCGCGACGCGTCCTCAATCTCGACGGCATGACAATTACCGTCCCGCACAA
>CAZSAW010000133.1:0-11505 GCA_964604745.1 uncultured Hyphomicrobiales bacterium | reverse complement strand
GGAAGGCCGACAACGAGACTCTGCAGAATGCCCAGATTGGGATTGGCCTGCATGACGCGTACAAGGCGCAGCATGGCGCGCGCGCTCATGAAGCTGTCGGTGTCGAGTACGATCGCGAATTGGTGGTTTGCGCCCCAGCGTTCGAAACAATCGCGGATATTGCCGGCCTTGAAGCCGGTATTCACCGTGCGCCGCCGATAGTTGACATCGAGCTTGCCGCCGAATGAGGCGGCGAGCGCGCCGAAATCTTTTTCTTCGGCGGCGGCCACTGCGAGGTCGTCGGTGTCGCTCAACACGTACATATGGAAGTGCGAAGCGTTGCCGCTGTGAACGAGTCCCTCCATGATCGGTCTCAGGTTGCGGATCACGCGATCGGGCATCTCGTTGCGCACGCAGACGAGGAGCGCGGTTGACGTCGCGATCGGCTCGTCGCCGCGGATGCGCGCAGCAGCGGGCGTCACCGCCGCCACCGGGTCGGCGGAAAACCGCATGATGAGGTAGCCGATCACCGCATTCCAGAATCCAATGACCAGCCAGGGCAGGGTGAGCGCAAACAGCCCGAGCAGGACGAGATCGATGCCGCTCAGGCCGCCCGGCGACAAGGCAAACGCCATCAGCCAGAGAAGCGCGATTGTCGTTGCCGTCACGAGCCCGGCGAACAGCATCCGCCGCTGCGTCATCGACAATCCGGGCGCGGCGGCGAGCGCGCCCCCTTCCGTCGAAATCTCCGACATGTCGAGGTAATCCCCCCATGCCCTTTTGGGCTCAGCCGGGATATAGCGGGAGGGGATCGATCAAGTCCAACGACAAAGGCGTGTTCGACGGGGCAGGACGATGGAGTCGGAGGCGCTCTGGTATCTCGGGCCACGGAAGCTGGGCATCCGGCGCGAGACGCTGGGCGCTCTGGCCGAAGGCTGCGTGCGTGTGCGTGCACTGCATGGCGGGGTGAGCCGGGGCACCGAAAGCCTCGTTTTTTCCGGCCGCGTGCCCGAGAGCGAATACGAACGGATGCGCGCGCCCTTCATGGCGGGCGATTTCCCGTTCCCCGTCAAATACGGCTATTGCAATGTCGGCCGGGTCGAGGCCGGGCCCGCAGGCCTCGTCGGACGGACGGTCTTTTCACTCTATCCGCATCAAACTTTATTCGATGTGCCGGTCGACGCGGTCGTGCCCGTTCCCGACGGTGTGCCGCCGCAGCGCGCCGTGCTCGCGGCCAACATGGAAACCGCCCTGAACGCAGTGTGGGATGGACAGCCCGCTCCAGGCGACCGTATCGCGGTCGTCGGCGCGGGTGTTCTCGGTTCACTCGTGGCCTGGCTCTGTGCCAGCATTCCGGGAACGCAGGTGACGCTGATCGATATCGATGCGCGACGATCGGCACTTGCGAAAAAGTTCGGCCTCCTATTTGCGCCGCCCGGCGGCGCGCATGGCGATTGCGATCTCGTCGTACATACAAGTGCGAGCGCCGATGGTCTTGCGACCGCGCTCGATCTTGCCGGCGACGAGGCGACGGTGCTCGAACTGAGCTGGTATGGCGCGGACAAAGTGGCGGTGCCGCTGGGCGGTGCGTTTCACAGCCGCCGCCTCAAGCTGGTGTCGAGCCAGGTCGGCAAGATCGCGCCCTCACATCGCGCGCGCTGGACACATCGCCGCCGTCTCGGCGCCGCGCTCTCGCTCTTGCGGGACGATGTGCTCGATATTCTGATTGCACCGCCGGTTGCATTCGCGCGGTTGCCCGAGCAACTCCCGCATATTCTGGCGTCCGGCAGCGGCGTGCTATGCCAGCGCATCGATTATTGAACGAGAATAATCGCCGAAGGAGAACCAATGTTTGCCGTCGAGGTTCGCGATCACATCATGATCGCCCATTCGTTCAAGGGTGCGATGTTCGGGCCGGCGCAGGCTCTGCATGGAGCGACCTTCGTGGTCGATGCGGCCTTCCTCTCCGACAAGCTCGATGCCAACGGCGTGGTCGTCGATATCGGCCGCGCGCACGACATCCTCAAGGCGATCCTCGCGCCCCTCAACTACAAGAACCTGGACGACATCCCGCAATTCAAGGACGCCAATACGACGACGGAATTTCTCACTCATTATATTTACGAACGCCTCGCCGCCGCGGCGCGGGACGGTGAACTGGGGCGCGATCCCGACGAGCTCAAATCGATCCGCGTCACCATTTCGGAATCGCATGTGGCCCGCGCGTGGTACGAGGCGCCCTTGTGACGCGCCATGCCGTATTCGCTGTGCCCGGAGATCTTGCGACGCCGACCGGTGGATACGTCTATGATCGGCGCATGGTTGCGCATCTGCGCGCCAATGACTGGAAGGTGGACGTCATCGACCTCGGAGATGGCTTTCCCCATGTGAGTGAAGCCGGACGACATGTTGCCGAGGACCGTCTTGCACGCGCGTCGACGCATGGTCCGGTCGTTGTCGACGGGCTTGCGCTCGGCGTGTTGCCCGAGGCGGCAGCAACATTGAGCGGGACTCACAAGCTGGTCGCGCTTGTGCATCATCCGCTGGCGCTGGAGACCGGACTGTCCGATGTTCAACGGATGAGCTTGCTTGCGAGCGAGCGGCGTGCGCTCTCACGTGTGCGGCACATCATCACGACAAGCGAAACGACCAAATCGATTCTGCTCTCGGATTTTGGCGTTGCCGCCGACTGGGTCAGCGTGGTCCGGCCGGGGGTCGAGCGTGTAACCTGCCCCGTGCGCAGGGAAGGGAAGAATGTTTCCCTGCTCGCCGTTGGATCGATCGTGCCGCGCAAAGGTTATGACGTCTTGATCGCTGCTCTTGCGATGCTGAAGGACCTGCCTTGGCACTTGATGATCGTCGGCGACAGGATGCGCGACACGACAACCGCAGCGCGGATTGACGACCTCGTGCGGGAACATGCGCTGGCGGACCGCATCGTCATGACCGGCGCCGTGCCGAACGAACGGCTGGCCACACTCTATATGAACGCCGATGTCTTCGTGCTTCCATCTCGCTACGAGGGATATGGAATGGCCTTTGCCGATGCGATCGCCTATGGGCTGCCGGTTATCGGTACGACAGGCGGCGCCATTCCCGAGGCCGTTCCGTCCGAAGCAAGTGTGCTGGTGCCGCCAGACGATGTATCGGCACTCGCGAGCGCGCTTCGACGCGTCATCGGCGACGAGGACATCCGCCGGTCCTTGGCGGAGTCGGCCCGGCGCGCGGCACAGTCGTTGTCGACTTGGGAAGAATCGGGTCATGCCTTCGCCCGCATCCTCGAGGCACTGGCATGAGCGGATTTTCGCAAGCCTGGCTCACGCTGCGCGAACCCTACGATGTGCAGGCGCGCAATCCGGAAGTGCTCGATGCCGTCGCCGACGTTTTCTCGCGGCAGGCCGCCATCAACGTCGTCGATCTCGCCTGCGGCACGGGTTCGACGCTGCGCGCCGTGTCGATCATGTTGCCGACGCATCAGAACTGGCGGCTCGTCGACAATGATCTCAGCCTGCTTGCCCGTGCGCGGCCGGCTGCCGCATCGTCACAGCTTCGCATCGTCACGCAGCCGGTCGATCTCGTGCATGACCTGGAGCTTGCACTCGACGGCGCCGTCGATCTCGTCACGACGTCAGCCTTTCTCGATCTCGTGTCGGCAGATTGGCTCGAGCGCCTCGTGCACGAGATCGCGGCGCGGCATCTGCCGTTCTATGCCGCGCTCAGCTACGACGGCCGCGCGGAATGCGAACCCGCGGACCGGCTGGATCAGTCGATCATCGCCGCTGTCAATCGCCATCAACTGACGGACAAGGGATTCGGTCCGGCGCTCGGGCCGCGAGCCGCCGCGGAGGCCATTCGCCAGCTTCGCGCGCTTGATTACACGGTCGTTCAGGGCAAGTCCGACTGGACAATGGGACCGAGGGACAGCGAGATGCAGTCCGAGATCGTGGCCGGCTGGGCCGCCGCCGCGCGTGATACCGGCAAGGTTTCGGTCGAGGACGTTGCCTCCTGGCTCGCGCGAAGAAAGAGCATGATCGCGTCAGGCCTCTCGTCAATGCGAGTCGGTCATGTCGATTTCTTCGCGACGCCGATGGCGCGCCGGTAAGCCGACAAGTCGCAGTCGAACAGGATTTCGTCGCCGAGCCGATGCACATGCATCGGCGGGCGGAGCGCCTCGTCGACACGGTCGATCGGCGGTAGCGAAATCCCCGTGGGCCCCGAGCCGAGCACGATCGGCGCGACGACGACATGCAGACGGTCAAGGCAGCCGGCGGCCAGAAAGCGTGACACCGTATTGGCGCCGCCTTCGATCAGGATGCGGCGCAAGCCGGATCGGGCGAGTGCTGCGAGAATGTCGGCCGGCGCAAGATGATCTCCGGCAGGCCTGACAGGTATCCATTCGACACCGGGAGCCAAGGCGGGGGCCTTGTCGCTCCCGATAACGATGCGTCGCGTTCCATTGGCTGCAAGAAGGCGTGCCGTTACCGGCAGACGGCCGCGCGGATCGATCACGACACGGACCGGATTGGCGCCGGTCACGCGGCGGACCGTCAATTGCGGGTCATCGGCGATCGCGGTGCCGACACCGACGACGACCGCGTCGACCACGGCGCGCAACCGATGCAGATGGTCGAGACCGGCGGGACCGTTGATGTAGTGCGAATGGCCTGTGGCGGTGGCGATCCGCCCATCGAGCGATTGCCCAATCTGGCCCACCACGACGAGGTCGTCGACACGACCCTGCCGTAATGGCCCGAACAGACCCAGCGACACGGCGGGAAGCGGAACCTCCAGCGCCCTGAAGGATTTAATGACTTCCGGCCACGCGTCGGACAGGGCGGTGTCTGAATGCCGCTGGTCCGAAGGGGTACCGGGCAGTTTGATGCGGTGATCCGGCAAGACGGTATCTATCGGCCATGGGGCTTTCTGACCGAAATCTCGCACAGAATTCGACGCCGGTGAAACTTTGGAATAAGATTAGATCCTATTTGTTTGTCAGTAGTACCTAAGACCTTTGTATGCTTCTTCCAGAACCAAAGCATAACGCGTTTCCGTTCGGAGATCCGGACACCATCGGCGTCGAACGGGGGATTGCGGAGCTCCGCGCCGCCCGGCCGGTCGTCGTCGACGACGAGCAAGAGCGCTACCTTGC
This sequence comes from uncultured Hyphomicrobiales bacterium, assembly GCA_964604745.1. Taxonomy (GTDB): domain Bacteria; phylum Pseudomonadota; class Alphaproteobacteria; order Rhizobiales; family Xanthobacteraceae; genus Pseudorhodoplanes. The sequence continues at coordinate 6,377 of CAZSAW010000133.1, read as the reverse complement.
CTTGCCTCTCGATGGGCTCGATAGCGAGCGCCTGTCGGCCTTCATGCAGGGATGCGCCCCGGCCGTTCCCCGCCTTGCCATCACGGCGCGCCGCGCCAAGGCGATCGGTCTTGACGCCGCAGGCCCGGTTACCCTTTCCGTTTCGCGCCTCGGCCTTGATGCGCTGCACTCTCTTGCCTGGGAGATGCGAGACGGCAACAAACTCGATGCCACGCCGGCGGCGCCGGCGCTGCACGCGGCGCTCGATCTTGCCAAGCTCGCGCAGCGTCTGCCCGCAATGCTGACCGTGGATGCCGATGCGGCCGATGCGGGGTTCGACCCGGCACCCATTTGCGTTTCGGCTGCCGCCGTTTCACGCTTCCGGCGCATCGCCAGCAAATCGCTCAAGATCGTTGGCGAGGCAAAAGTGCCGATCGCCGATGGCGTACAGTCGCGCTTCGTCGTGTTCCGCAACGAGATCGGCAACGACACGGTGGCCATTGTCGTCGGCAAGCCGAACTTCGCCGAGCCGGTGCGTGTCCGTCTTCATTCCGCATGTCTGACCGGAGACGTTTTCGGATCGCGCCGTTGCGATTGTGGCGATCAGCTTCGCCTCGCGCTCAGAGAGCTTGTGGCCGGAGGCGGCGGCATCATTCTTTATCTCGATCAGGAAGGGCGCGGCGTCGGTCTCGCGAACAAGATGCGCGCCTATACGTTGCAGGATGCCGGCGTCGACACGGTCGATGCCAATATTCTGCTCGGCTTCGACGACGACGAGCGCGATTATGAGCCGGCCGGCAAGATGCTGCAGATGCTGGGCTGTCGCCGCGTGCAGTTGTTCACCAACAATCCCGCGAAGGTCAGCGCGCTCGCGAGCGCGGGCATCGAGATTTCCGAGCGCAAGCCGCTCGTCGGTCCGGTCAATGGCGACAATCGCCGTTACCTGACGGCGAAGGCCACCCGCAACGGGCACAGTCTCGGCCATCTGCTGGAATCGCTCGGCGCTCCCGGCGAGCCGACACTTGTCGCCGCCGAGGAGGCGGCTGTCGCGCCACCAGGCGAAGCATAGAACCTACCAATCGATTTTCGCGGGGGCGAAGTCATGACAACGATGAACATGTCGGGCTTTGGGCAGTCGGCCTATACGCCGACGGCCAAGGCGCTGCACTGGATCACGGCCTTTTTGGTGATTCTGATGATTCCGGTCGGCTTCGTCATGGCGCGCGTCGATGTGCCGTCGGCCGTTTATGATCTGCACAAATCCGTCGGCCCGCTCATTCTCTTCATTACGCTCTATCGGCTCTATTATCGCCTGACGCATCCGCCGGCGCCGTTGCCGGCCGATCTGCTGGAGGTGCAGAAGCTTGCCGCACATGCCACGCATTGGGCGCTCTATGTCTTGCTGATCGTGCAGCCGCTCGTCGGCTGGATCGCGACGTCGGCCTATCGCGCCCCCATTCCGTTCTTCGGCCTGTTCAATCTGCCGCCGATCTGGCCTGAGAACCGCGCGCTGTCCGAACAGCTTTACGCCGTGCATTTCTGGCTCGGTGTTGCGCTTGTTTTGGTGATCGGCATGCACGTCGCCGGCGCGTTGTTTCATTTTGTCGTCCGCAAGGACCGCGTGCTGCAGCGGATGCTGACCGACTGACGCGTTCGGGCGCCGGAGACATGGCAGAGACATTCTCAACGCGTGCCATCGGCGAACTCACCTTTGCAGACGTCGCAGCGCGGTTGAGCGCACGCTCGATTCTGTGCCTGCCGCTCGGCGCAATCGAACAGCATGGGCCGCATCTGCCACTGGACACCGATCGTGTCATCGCCGAAGAGGTGACGCGACGGCTGGTCGACCGATGGGCAGACGAATTCGATCTGTGGCAATTGCCGACCATCGCGATTGGCCTCTCGTGCGAGCACGACTGGGCGGCGGGGACGTTGTCGCTCTCCATTCAGTCCTTCACCGCGCTGATGCTCGATCTCGGGCGGACCATCGCGCACGCATTGCCGACGCGTCATCTCGTCATCATCAACGGCCACGGCGGCAACCGCGGCATCCTGCAAAATCTCGTCTATGAGCTCGAACGCGAATGCGGACTGAATGTCTGTGTCATCCATCCGCTCGCACTGTCGCGGATGCAGACTGACTCAGCGGCGCTCGAAATCCACGCCGGCAAGGACGAGACCTCGCTCATGCTTCTGTTCGCGCCGCATCTCGTTCGCCGTGATTTGATCGCCCGCGGCCCGGCGGGAGAGAGCCAGTCGGTAAATGACCTCATCCTCGACCCGGGCGTGACCTGGCCGTGGAGCTCGGGGGACGTACGCATCGCCCGCGACGGCGTAACAGGCGACGCCGCAGCGGCCTCGGCCGAGTTCGGCCAGCGGATCGTGGACGCGATCCTCGCCAATGCGCGGCCGGTTCTGGCCCGCCTGCGGGAAAACGGGGACAAAAATCCCGCCCGGTGAGGCGGGAAGGACACGCTCTGGCGATAATAGGGGAACACAACCCCGCCTCGCTGCCCCCAGCCGGATTCAGCCGGTAAATTATGCAAGACTGACAACGCCATTTGCCGCGGGACCCGGCGGCGGAAGGCTGCTCTCCTTGTTTGTTTGGATGGGTCCGGCGGTGGGCGGACCGAGACACCTTGATGTTGCCGAGCGTGACCTTCTGCGGCGAAAGCGGGGCCTTGCGCTGGCGGTTGCCGTTTCTGGCCGCGCTCGCCGCCGCGCCGATCCTGTCGGGCTGCATTCTGGGGCCGGAGAAGCCCGATCCGGCGCTTGACGTCCCGCAAACCTACCGTGAAGCGGGAAAGCAGCCACACGCTTATCCGGCGAAGCCCGACTGGTGGAATGATTTCCGGTCGAAGGAATTCAGCGCGCTGGTCGAAGAAGCGCGCGTCGCCAATCTCGATATCGCCGTCGCCGTTGCGCGCATCGTTCAGGCCGACGCGCAGGCGCAGGTCGCGGGCGCGCCGCTTTTGCCGGCGGTCGACTTCAACGGCAGCGCGCAACGTTCGCGCGCATCGCAAACGACCGGATCGGTGTCCTCCGGTGGCGGCGTGCGCAAGCTCTATACCGCTTCGCTGTCGGCCAGCTACGAGATCGATTTCTGGGGCAAGAACTGGGCGGCGTTGCAGGCGGCGGAGGAGATCGCTGTTGCCTCGCGATTCGATCGCGAAGTCGTCGAGCTCTCGACCGTCGCTACCGTTGCCACCGCGTATTTCCAGGTGCTGGGATCGCAGGATCGCTTGCGTATCGCGCGCGAGAATGTAGCGAGCGCGACGCGCATTCTCGAGCTGATCCGCCAGCGCTTCTCCGCCGGCACGGCTTCGCAGCTCGATGTCGCGCAGCAGGAGACGCTTGTCGCCACGCAGCGCGCCAGCATTCCGCCGCTCGTGCAATCGGTGCGCCAGAACATGGCGACGCTCGCCGTGCTGGTCGGTCGGCCGCCCGAAGGAGTGACGATCCGCGGCGGCAGTCTCAACGCGCTCGCCATTCCGCGCGTATCGCCCGGGCTGCCGTCTGAATTGATCGCGCAGCGCCCCGATATTCGCGAAGCCGAAGCCAATCTCGCGTCCGCCAACGCCAATGTCGAATCGGCGCGCGCCGCATTTTTTCCGAGCATCCAGCTGACCGGCGAATACGGCTATCAGAGTGCCGCGCTCAAGACGCTCTTCATGCCGCAATCGGTCTTCTACAATGCCGTCGGCAGCCTGACGCAGCCGATCTTCGACGGCTTTCGTCTGAAGGGGCAATATGACCTGCAACGCGGGTTGCAGGAGGAGATGCTGCAGACCTATCGCAAGGCGGTCATTTCCGGCTTTGCCGATGTGGACAAGGCTCTGGTCGCCGTGCAGCAAACCGCCGAACAGGAGCGGCGAATCAGCGAAGCGGTGCGAAGCGCCCGGCGGGCCTTTGAGCTGTCCGAGGAGAGGCTCCGGGCCGGGACCATCGATTTGACGACGGTTTTGACCACTGAACAGACCTTGTACCAGCAGCAGGACGCGCGGTCGCAGGCACGGCTGGCTCGCTTACTCGCCATAATCAGCCTATATCAAGCCTTGGGCGGCAACTGGTTGGCGGACAAGGGAGAAGCCATCCCGTGAATGAACCCGTGAAGATCCTCGGGAAGAAGCACGAGCCTGCGCCGACGCCACCGTCCATCGAGAAGGGTCCCCAACCGGTCAAGACCAGCTCGCGGCGAACATGGCTGATCGCGACAATCGGCCTCGTGCTGCTTGCGGGTGTCGTCGCCTATGCATTGATCGGCCAGCCGCGGCAGCAACAGCGGCAGGGCGGGCGCTTTGCGCGCGACGCCAGCATCCCCGTTCCCGTTCTTGTCGCGCCGGCGAAAACCGCCGATGCGCCGGTTTATCTCGACGGCGTCGGGACGACGCGCGCGCTCAACCTGGTGACGGTGCGATCACAGGTCGACGGGACGCTCACCCGCGTCGCATTTCGCGAGGGGCAGGATGTCAAGAAGGGCGATGTGCTCGCCCAGATCGATCCGATCACCTATCAGGCGCAGCTCGATCAGGCCGTCGCCAAGAAGGCGCTCGACGAAGCGCAGCTTGCCAACGCGCGCATCGACCTCGAACGCTACAGCAATCTCGTCAAGACCAATGCCGTGACGAAGCAGCAGGTCGACACGCAGCGCGCGCTGGTCTCGCAGCTCGAAGCGCAGGTGCGCCTCGATCAGGGGCAGATCGACAATGCCAAGGCGTATGTCAATTACACCACGATCGTTTCGCCGATCGACGGCCGCACCGGCATCCGCCAGGTGGACGAAGGCAACATTATCCACGCCTCCGACACGAACGGGCTCGTGGTCATCACTCAGATCAAGCCGATCGCGACGCTCTTCACGTTGCCGCAGCAGCAGCTTTCGGAGGTGAACAAGGCGTTCGCGCAGCGACCGCTCACGGTCGAGGCGTTGCGCAGCGACGACAAATCCGTCGTCGACCGCGGCACGCTGACGGTGATCAACAATCAGGTCGATGCGACGACGGGCACCGTCCAGCTCAAGGCGGAATTTCCCAATGAGCAGCTTCAGCAATGGCCCGGCCAGTTCATCGACGTCCGTCTCCTGATCGAGACGCTGAAGAATGTCGTCGTTGTGCCGACGGCCGCCGTGCAGCGTGGACCGAACGGCGCGTTCGTCTATGTCGTGCAGGGTGACGGCAACACCGTCGCCATGCGTCAGGTCACGGTGACGCAGCAGAATGAAATGCAGGCTGTGATCGGCAAGGGCCTCGACGGCACCGAGCGTGTCGTGACGACGGGCTTCGTCAACCTGACCGATGGCGGCCGCATCGTCATCAGCAGTGGCGAAGCGGCCGGCGCATCCGCCGGCGAGAGCAAGGCCGCGCCGCGCAACGGCGAAAGGCCGCGACGCAACGGGCAGGGACGGAACAGGGACGGCGGCTCGAGCTCCAATCCATGAACGTCTCCGGACCGTTCATTCGCCGGCCGATCGCGACCTCGCTCCTGGGCATTGCGGTGATGCTCGGTGGCATCCTGGGCTATTGGCTCTTGCCGGTGTCGTCGCTGCCGCAGGTCGATTTCCCGACCATCCAGGTGCGCACCCAATTGCCCGGCGCGAGTGCCGACACGATTGCCTCGCTTGTCACCGCGCCGCTTGAGCGCCAATTCGGCCAGATCGCCTCGCTCACGACCATGACGTCGTCGAGTTCGTTTGGCATCAGCCAGATTACGCTGCAATTCGATCTGAGCCGTGACATCGACGCCGCGGCGCAGGACGTGCAGGCCGCGATCAATGCGGCCGGATCGACTCTGCCGCGCAACCTTCCGTATCCGCCGACCTATTCGAAGGTGAATCCGGCGGATGCGCCGATTGTCACGCTTGCGCTGACGTCTGAGACGATCCCGCTGCGCGAGCTCTCCGATCTCGCCGACACGATGATGGCGCAGCGCCTGAGCGAGGTTACGGGCGTCGGCCGCGTGTCGATTCAGGGCGGTTTGAAACCCGCGATCCGCATCCAGGCCGATCTCGCCCGGCTCGCTGGCTACAATCTCGGCCTTGAGGATGTGCGCACAGCGATCGTCAATGCCAATGTCGCCGGACCCAAAGGTTCGCTCGACGGGGCGCAGCAGGCCTACACCATCGATACCAACGACCAGATCACGGCCGCGAGCGCCTATCGCTCGCTCGTCGTGGCTTATCGCAACAATGCGCCGGTTCTTCTCACTGACGTCGCAACCATTGTCGATGGGCTGGAGAACGAGAAAGTCGGCGCCTGGTATCAGGGCGTGCCCGCCGTCATCATCGACGTGCAGCGTCAGCCCGGCGCGAATGTGATCGAGACCTTGAGCCGCATCCGCGCCGAGCTGCCGCGGCTCGAACGCGCGGTGCCGGCGAGCGCCAAGCTGACGGTGGTGCAGGA
>CAZSAW010000132.1:0-4750 GCA_964604745.1 uncultured Hyphomicrobiales bacterium | reverse complement strand
GCGCGCAACGTGCCGTACTCGGTCTGAGTGCGGACGTCCGTGCTGAGCATGTAGCGAGCACGCCAGTTGTAGTAGTTGGTTTCCGCCTGGTTGAAGCGCGCTTCGCCGTTGTTCAGGAACGACGAACCGCCCGACACGTCACCGCTCCACGCGGTGTCGAAGCGGACAAAACCACCGACCTTGATACAGGTGTCGGTGCCCGGGATGTAGTAGTATCCCGCCCCGTACAGGCTGCAGACCTTCACATATTCGACCGCTTTGGCCTTCATGGGAAGATCGGCCGCCTGCGCCCCAGCTACCGCAACGAAACCAGCGGCGGAGCCGAGGAGAAGGCTTTTCACCATCTTCATTTGAACCTCCAAGTTTAACTTAGGGAGGGTTCGGTCTCCGCGGATGCGGTAGCATCCTTGAGAGGTTCCCTTGTCCCCCGCGAGCCTCCTGAATTTCCTTGGGAGAAACACAGTCGGCACGACCACGGGGTTGCCCCCCTCCGTCGCATTGCCAGATTAGCCAAAGAGGGTTCCCAAGCAACGAAGAACGACCCTTCCCACAGGCGCAAATGGGCGTTTTTGCCGCCCTGTTGCACAAAGACCACGCACCCTCAACGGCACTGGTTCCATACGATTTTTCCTTATCTATCAAGAAATTAGAGGCCGCCTGTTCTCTAGGCAGATCGATTTTCCGTCGTTCTCCGCACCCGTTGTTGGTCGAGGGCAACCGGCCCATTTCGGGCCGCGAGCACCACGCTGGGCCTGCAGCGGCGTGAGCGATTCGATCAGGCGTCAGGGCACATCGAACGACGCCGGCGTCGCGCCCTCGGCATGGCGACGACAGCATTCGGCCAAGGCGTGTTCGAGCTTGAGCGTGAATCGTTTCGTGTCGAACAAGGCGGAAGCGCGCGCGCCACGCGCGCGATCGCGCAGAAGGTTCAGGCGATCGCGATCCGAGGCCAGCGCGCGCGCCATGTCGTAATAGTCTGCAAGCGTCGACGTTACGAGATCGGTCAGTCCCGCGGCGCTCAGGAGGCTCGCGGACACCCGCGAAGCGAAAGTGTCCCCTTTGAGCGCGACCAGTGGCACACCCGCATGGAGTACATCGCTGCACGTCGTGTGCGAGCCATAAGGAAAACAATCGAGTGCAAGATCGGCATGCGCAATGCGCGCGCGATGCGCGGCGGAACTGACCTTCGGCGCAAAAACGAGCCGCTCCGTCAAAATGCCGCGCGCGGATGCTTGCGCGCGCAGGGCTTGCATCGCCTCGGGATTGGATTCCAACAGCCATAAAATCGAGCGCGGCACATCGTGTAGGAGTCGCATCCAGACGTCGAACACGTCTCGCGTGATCTTGAAACTCTGGTTGAAGGAGCAAAACACGAAGGCGTCCATCGGCAGCGCGTGATCGGTGCGCTCGCCCCGCTCACCCATGATGCGATCGCGGTCATTCGGCTGATAGGTGTCCGGGAGTCGGATGACCTTTTCCGAATAGAAGATTTCATCCTCCGGCGGGATGAGTGTACGATCAGCGATGATGTAGTCGATCCAGGGCGCTCCGACCGTGCCCGCGTAACCGAGCCATTGGACCTGCACGGGCGCTGGCCTCGGTGCCAGAACACTTGCGCGGTTTCCGGCCGTCCAGCCATTCAGATCGATGACGACGTCGATCTCATCGGTAACGATCCGGTCGGTGGCGACCTCATTCGGCATCTCGTGCATCGATACGAAGTTTCCGAAGGCCGCGCGCATGCGTGCGCGATAGTCGTCCTCCCGCGACGGCGACAGGTCATAGCCGACCAGTTCGAAGCGGTCTCGGTCATGCGCTTCGATCACGCCGGCGATCAGGTGCGATGTCGCGTGATCGTAGAAATCCGCAGACAGATAGCCGATCTTCAATCGTTCAGATCGAGCTCTTGCCCGTTGCCGCGCCGCCCGCCTGGGCGGCTCGGCATAGAGAGAGGCAATCTTGCGCGCGAATGCCAATTGGTCGGGAGCCGTTGCGCGCGGAAAACACAGCATCCACCACGGCGAGGCACCCTCGAGCGGAGCGCCCTGCCCCATTCCCTTCAACGCGGCGGTCTCGGTCGCTTCGGCAAAGTCCCAGTCGCAGACGCGGCGCGCAACGAACGAGGCATAGACCGCACGCCGCAGTTCGGGGCGAAACCCGCAAGTCGCTTTCAGAATATCGAGCGCCCGCCCCGGCCGGTCAGCGCCTTCGAAAACGACGGCGAGGCTGTCGAGAGCGTGCACGTTCGCGTCCGTAATGTGGGTGGCCGCCCCTCCGAACAGCCGGAGGCAATGTTCGGCGATTTCGATTGCTTCCGCCTTTCGCTCCAGCCGCCGAAGCAACAGCGCGAGGCTGATCGCAATATCGGCGCGAGTGGGAGCAAGGGCGAGGCCGCGCCTGTAAACGCGCTCCGCACCACCCCACTCGCCTTTCTGCGTCAACGTCTTTCCAAGATTGAGATGCGCGTCGACGTGATTTGGATTGAGCGTGAGGACACGCTCGAACGCGGCCTTGGCCTCGTCCATGCGCTTCAACGAGCGCAGCACACTGCCGAGCGTGTTTAAGACGTGCACCGAGTTCGGGCGCAGCGCGAGTGCGCGGCGCAGAGTCTGTTCCGCTTGCCCAAATTCATTCAGCTCGCGCTGGCAGAGAGCGAGGTTTTCGAGGAATTGCGGCTCAGCGGGATCACGCTGCGTGGCTTTCACAAGATAGGGCAAGGCATCGGCGAACCGCCGCTGCCCGGTCAGCGAAAGCCCGAGCAACTCATTGACCGCAGCAACGCCGGGAGCCTCGTTGTGAAAGCGACGCGCGCGGCGCTCCATTTCGGAGAACCGTCCCGACGAATAGAGGTCGACCAGTTCCTGCAACGGATTTTTGGGCGGCGCCATGTCTCTGCGTCGTCGGATGACCGCCCGTTGCGACGCGACAAGACATCTGCGCAGCTGGGCTTGGCGGAGACGGAGGGATTCGAACCCTCGATACGCCTTGAGAGCGTATAACGGTTTAGCAAACCGCCGCCTTCAGCCACTCGGCCACGTCTCCGTGAGGTGACGTATGCCCCACGGTCACGGCCTAAGCAAGGCAAGCCAAAAGGCCCGATCCCGCCTGTCCCGAACGGAATTCAGCGGTGGTCAGTGCGTCGTCAACCACGCCCGTGCGGCGCGCTGGGCGGCCGCGATCTCCGCCGGAGACATCGTCGAAGCGACCTCCTGGCGCAGCCGGACGGCCTCCTTGTTGCCCTTCATCGCCGCGAGATTGAACCACTTGTGCGCGGCCACCATGTCGGCGTCGACTGAGTTGCCGATCGAATACATCATGCCGAGCTGAAAGAACGCCTCCGCTCCTGCCGGCGCCTGCCCCAAAGCCGCGGCGTCAAGACTGGCCATTTCAAAACGCGCCATTACACGCACCCCTGATTGTATCGCTCGCCCCACGCGAGTCTTTCTGAACGCTCGCGAGATTTGCTCCGAGCGAGGCCGATGATGACCGCGAAAATTTGAATGGTGGTTTAAGGGTCGCGATGAATGGAACGTGAATCGCCGCGGTAGGCCTCGGTTCGCAAGAGCTGGAAAACCCCGCCATTATCGCGATTTCCGCAAGCGCGGTTACGGCTCGTTGACCCTTCGAATTGGGCCTCGGCTAACCATTGCGCAGCATTGCCGGACAGCCGTGCGCGCCGAGCAAGCGCTAGACGACCTGACGCTGGACAGCCTATCGTGCCGACCCGCGAGACGCGCAACAAGCGTCCGCGAAACTGTTGGGGGAGAAAGATCCAATGATCAAATACGTTCTTGCTGCCGTTGTCGCAGGATGCCTTGCTGCATCCCTGCCGTCAGGCTTCGCTTACGCTCAAGCGACCGGCACGCAAGATACCAAGAAGGAGACGAAGGAAACCAAGGCCAAGAAGCCGATCAGCGCCGGACTTGCCGCGATGCGCGAGCGTCAGAAAAAATGCGGCGCCGAATGGAAAGAAGCCAAGGCTGCCGGCAAAACCCAAGGGCAAACCTGGCCGAAATTCTGGAGCGCCTGCAACAAGCGCCTCAAAGGCGCGACGTAGCCGGCGTCAAATCACGCCCAACGACCAGAAGAACCTTTCAACTCTTTGAACGACAACGAGTCACCATTCTGAAAACACGAGGGCGTCGGGGAGACTGGATGTCTCGCCGACGCCCTCCGTCGTCATAAGCTGGCGAAGTCCGAGCACGAGGCAGTGTGCCTTGCGCCATTCGACCTCGCCAGCGTCTATGACGTGATCAAAGGCCGAAGACTACTTGCGCTTCGCTTTGCGCTTCGCCTTCTTCGCGGTCTTCGCGGCCTTCTTCCTGCGCTTCGCCATTGTGCCCTCCAGAGTTTAAGAGATGGCGTCATCGATGTCGTGCAGTCGCGAATCGAACTGCACTGCAATCCGATTACTACACAACGACGAAAAAATCAGCGGTGGCGCTTAACGAAACGTGTATGCGCGCCGCCGCGTCGTCCGACGAGGCGACTGCGCCGCGCGCGATGTATCGCAACACGACAATGTTACGAAAACGCCGACGACATAAGGCTTTTTCGCGCACTGAACCACACACTTCATGTTCGAAATCGCGTGCACAATCCTGAAAAATTTGCGCGCGCGCACGCTTCGTCTCTGTCAAGATTTTGGCTTCGAGCCTGTGCAAAATTTTTTTGCGACATGTCGTCAAAAACGCGTTGCGCAGGGTCGCAGATGATCAAAAACGAGCGAATCGGCACAAGTGATTCGCAC
>CAZSAW010000131.1:0-1600 GCA_964604745.1 uncultured Hyphomicrobiales bacterium | reverse complement strand
GCCGATGACGACGTCACTGGCTGACGCCGTGACGGTGCTGAAACTGTCCGAGCAGACGGGCTTAGTCTTCGCGCTCACGCAGAATTACAGCGCCTATCCAATGGTTGTCGAAGCGCGGCACCTCGTTCGCACCGGCGCGATTGGCAACCTCCGCCTGGTTTATGCCGAATACGCGCAGGGCACCCGCAATCGCCTCGTTGAGGCGGAGGGCGACGATAAGATGGCGTGGCGTGTCGACACCAAGATCGGCGGACCGTCGACGGTTCTAGGCGATCTCGGTACGCACGCGCATCATCTGTTGCGCTTCATCACCGGCCTGGAAATAGAATCGCTGTCGGCCGATCTCATGACAATCGTTCCCGGCCGCGTTGCCGACGACAACGCCTATGTCAGCCTGCGCATGCAGCAAGGCGTGCGCGCCCTCTTCTGGTCAAGCATGGTCGCGACCGGAAATGGCCACGGATTGCGCATTCGCGTTTTTGGCGATAAGGCGAGCCTGCATTGGGATCACGAGGCGCCGAATGAACTGCGCATGGGGCTCGAAGGAGAGCCCTATCGCACGCTTCGGCGTGGCGAGCCTTATCTCAGCGAAGACACCAAGCGCGCAACGCGGGTGAAGATTGGCCAGCCCGAAGGCTATATCGAAGCTTTCGGCAATGTGTACGCGGAAGCTGCCATGGCGATCCGCGACGCGATCGCCGGCAAGCACAAGGAGCGATCGACCTGTTTCTTTGCCAGCGCACGCGAAGGAGCGATCGCCATGAAATTCATCGAGGCCTGCGTGGCGTCCAGCACGCAAAATGGCGCCTGGGTTGACGCCACGGTCGACTTTTAGGAGCAGCGTCGTGGTGAAATTTTCCCTGTTCGGCGCCGGCACGATTGGAACGGTGCACGCCAGAAACATCGCTCAGCATCCGCGCAGCCAGATCCAATGGATCGTCGATCAGGACGAACCGCGCGCCAAGGCACTTGCCGAGCTCTATGGCGGCAAGACCTCTGCTTCAGTCGATAAGGTTTTGTCCGAAGGCGATTTCGACGCCGTGATCATCGCCTCGTCGACGTCGGTCCATCAGCAGCATCTGCTGGCGACCATCGCCGCGCGGAAGGCCGTGCTATGCGAAAAGCCGATCGCCGACAGCCTCGCCGACGCAAGGACATGCGTGGAGGCCGCCAAGGCCGCGGGAATTGTCGCCGCAATCGGCTTCAACCGACGGTTCGACCCGCACCATCGCGCGGTGCACGATCGCACCCGTCACGGTGACATCGGGCGCGTCGAACTCCTGCATATCGTCTCGCGCAGCCCGGAAGCGCCGAAGCCGGAAACGGTCCGTCATTCCGGTGGCATGATCCGGGAAAAAGGCACCCACTTTTTCGATCTTGCCTACTGGATGGCCGCGAGCGAACCCGTCGAGGCCTTCGCGTCAGGCTCATGCCTGATCGATCCCGATTTTGCGCGTTACCACGACGTCGACACCGCCGCTCTCACCTTGCGTTTCGAGACCGGCGCGCTCGCCACGTTCAGCTTCAGCCGCCGCACCGGCTATGGCTATGACGAATTGATCGAGGTTTTCGGCTCCGATGGGATGCTCGAATCGCGCCG
>CAZSAW010000130.1:0-2579 GCA_964604745.1 uncultured Hyphomicrobiales bacterium | reverse complement strand
CTGGCGCGGCCGAGCGGGCTTATCCGGCGGCTGGCGGCGGTCTATTTCGTGGCGGGACTCATTCTCTTGCTGGATTTCGCCGCCCGCGCTCTCGACGGTTCGGGCGTTCTGCAGCGCCTCAAGCGGATTTGACGTCCGACGCAACGACGCGCCTGACGCGGCGCGAAGCACGCCTGCGGCAAAGCGTATCGCCGAGGCTGTCTTTGACAGAGATCAAAGTCGGCCCGCCTTGGCGAACGATAGCGTTCTCGCGCAAGCGAGGCTGTCATGGATTGCCAAGTCATCGATCTCGATGTGATCCGCAAGGCGGAGGTGCACACGGATCCGTATCTCTATTTTTCGGGCGCCAATTTCATCAAACCCGAAGCTGTGCGTGCGATCCAAGAGAGCTATCCCGATCTTAAGAAGCCCGGCTGGCATCCCTCCTTCGACATGCGCTTCCACGGCGCGTTCGCGGCGCTGATGGCGGATTTGCAGAGCGATGCGATGCGGGGCGCGCTGGCGGAGAAGCTCGGCGAAGATTTGAAGAGCACGGCCGAATTCATCACCATACGCAAATATTCAGCCGCACACGAGGGCGGCATCCATGTCGACGGCAAAGCCAAGGTCGGCAATTTCCTGGTTTATCTGAACGACACGTGGGATGGCGGCCATGACGGCTGCTTGCGCGTGCTGCGCGGCAAGGACGATTTCGAGGACTATGTCGCAGAAGTGCCGCCGACCACCGGCACGATTTTCGGCTTCAGGCCCGATGAGCATTCCTGGCATGGGCATCTGCCATTCGTCGGCGAACGCCGTGCGATTCAGGTGTCGTGGCTGCGCAACGAAGCCGACCTGCAGAAGAAGTTGCGCCGCCATCGCTGGCAAAACGCGTTCAAAGGCGTGATGGCGAAGAGGGCGTAATCCGCCGCTGCGGCCTTGACCAGGCGTCCGTCGCCGCGCACTTAACGGCATGCATTCCATCGACACTTGCCGCGTCAGGCTGCAATCACTCGCGCTGGCGTTGTTGCTCGCCGCCTGCGCGACGACCACAGCGCCAACGCAGGGGCCCGTCACCATTGCGCTGACGCCGCTACGCGCGCGGCTGCGCACCGTCGACGTCGGCGTCAATGGCGCGACCGGCACGTTTCTGTTCGACAGCGCGGGCGGCGTCACCATGATCTCGCCCGATGTCGCGCGCCGCGCCGGCTGCACGCCCGCCGGCCGCGGCGTGGGCTTCCGCATGAACGGTGAGCGGCTCGACACGCCGCTCTGCCATGGGCTCAGCCTCGATATCGCCGGCCAGCATTGGACGCCGCGCCAGATCGGCGTGCTCGATCTCTCGCCCTATCTCGCGCCCGGCCAAACCGCGCCGGACGGCAATCTCGCGCTCGACGCCTTCGAAGGCCGCGTGGTCACGCTCGATGTCGCGCACAATGCGCTGATCATCGAGACGCAACAGAGCTTCGCGCCGCGCATCGTCGGCGCGGTTGAAGCGCCGATGCGGCTCTCGCGTGAAAGCCAGGGCGCTTCGCTTTCGGCGAATATCGGCGTGCCGGGACCTGACGGCCTCGTCTGGTTCGAGCTGGACTCAGGCAATGGCGGCACGGTGCTCGTGTCGAAGCATCTGGCGAGCGCGTTTCATCTCGATCCCGCCGCGCAGGGGCCGCAACATCTCGAACTCGATATTGCGCCGGGCGTGCATCTGTCGACCGATCGCGCGTTCACGCCCGACCTCATTCTCGACGGCAATCTCGGCATGCCGTTTCTATCGCACTACGTGGTGACGCTCGACCTCGCGCATGAGCGCGCTTGGCTGAAGGCGGCGGCGTAGCTTAAGCGCCCGCGCGGTTCGCGACCAGATCGTCGACGACGCTGGGGTCGGCGAGGGTCGAGGTGTCGCCGAGATTGGAGAGGTCGTTCTCGGCGATCTTGCGCAAGATGCGGCGCATGATCTTGCCGGAGCGCGTCTTCGGCAGGCCGGGCGCGAATTGCACCACGTCGGGCGCGGCGATCGGGCTGATCTCGTGGCGCACCCATTGCACGATGTCGCGGCGCAGCTCGTCGCTGGGCGCGTCGTGCAGATTGAGCGTCACATAAGCATAAATGCCGGTCCCTTTGATGTCGTGCGGGAAGCCGACGACCGCGGCTTCGGCGATTTTCGGATGCGCAACCAGGGCGCTCTCGATCTCGGCGGTGCCGAGGCGATGGCCGGAGACGTTCAGGACGTCATCGACGCGGCCGGTGATCCAGTAATAGCCGTCTTCATCGCGGCGGCAGCCGTCGCCAGTGAAATATTTGCCGGGATAGGTCGAGAAATAGGTTTGGAAGAAGCGCTCGTGATCGTTGTAGACGGTGCGCGCCTGGCCGGGCCATGAATCCAGCAGCACGAGATTGCCGCTCACCGCGCCTTCGAGAATATTTCCCTCGCCGTCCACGAGCGCGGGCTTCACGCCGAAGAAGGGCAACGTCGCCGAGCCTGGCTTCATGTCGATGGCGCCGGGCAGCGGCGTGATCAGCGCGCCGCCGGTTTCGGTTTGCCACCAGGTGTCGACGATCGGGCAGCGGCCGTCGCCGACCACGCGGTGATACCAGAGCCA
>CAZSAW010000129.1:0-4819 GCA_964604745.1 uncultured Hyphomicrobiales bacterium | reverse complement strand
CTCATCTGCGGCCTGGTCGAACGTGAGATGATGAAGGCGAAATAGGACCGCCGATCGCCATGAGTGCCACTCTCTCGCGCAAGCCCGCCGTTTTTCTCGATCGCGACGGGGTGCTGATCGCCGACGAAGGCTATGTCGGCCATCCCGAACGCGTGCGCTGGCTGCCCGATGTCGCCGCCGCGATCCGGCGCCTCAACGAGGCCGATTATTATGTCTTCGTGGTTTCCAACCAGTCGGGCGTCGCACGTGGCTATTACACCGAACACGACGTGCAGCACCTGCATCGCTGGATGCGCGCCGAGCTCGATCGCCAGGGCGCGCGCATCGACGACGTGCGTTATTGTCCGTACCACCCGGAAGCGGCGCTGCCGCAATATCGCCGTGTGTCGGACTGGCGCAAACCCGCACCGGGCATGATCCTCGACCTGATGCGCGCGTGGCCGGTCGATGCGACCCGCAGTTTCCTCATCGGCGATCAGTCGACCGACATGGAGGCGGCACAGGCGGCCGGCATCGCCGGCTTTCTGCTGACGGACGAGACCTTGCTCGAGCGCGTGGAAGCCGGCCTCGACGTGATGCTGCAGCGGTCCTGAAAGCCGCAATCTCAGCCGGGGATGATCCGCCACATCGCCTCGGCAACAGCTTCGACGCCCGGCGGATGGGCCTTGCCGCCAAGAACGGCAATGGGCCCGCGGCCCACGGGGCCGGTCAGGCCCGGTTCGCTGCCGGCAAAAATCGCGACCGTCGGCACCTCCAGCGCGACCGCCAGATGCAGCAACCCCGTATCGACGCCAACGACGAAAGCCGCACCCGCAATCAGCTTCGTCACCGCGTCGATATCCTGGCGCGGCGGCACGCTTGCCCGCGGCAGGGCGCCCGCGATGCGCTCGCTGCGCGCGTGTTCCCGTTCGCTGCCCCACGGCAACACAATTCGTGCGCGCCGCTCCTCCAGACGCTGGCCGAGGGCGATCCAGTTTTCCTCCGCCCATTCCTTCGGCGCGCGCGCGGTGGCGTGCAGAAAGATGCCATAGGGCTCTTCCGGCGGAGGCGCGATCCGCGCGCGGTCGAGGCCGTAATCGATCTCGCCTTCGGGCGCATAGCCGAGTGCAAGCGCAGTCAGCCGGCGATTGCGCTCGATCGCATGCAGGTCGTAGGGCACGCGGTGCCGCATGCCGTACCAGAAGGAGCCCAGCGGCTCACGAATGCTGCGGATGTCGTAACCGTGGCTGCGGCCGCGGGCAAAGAATGCGATGCCGCCGGTGCGCGTCAGCCCCTGCGTGTCGATCACCGCCGCATAATCATGCACCCGAATGGCGCGCACGAAGTGGCGGATGTCCTCCCATGTGTCCCATCGCAGCAGATTGCGGCGCCAGCGCCGCATGGCAACCGGAATGACTTCATCGACCGCCGGATGCAGCCGCGCCAAAGCCGCATATTGCTCCTCGACCACCCAGCCGATGCGCGCCTGCGGCCGCTGGCGGCGCGCCTCGGTCAGCGCCGGCATGTGATGGATGACGTCGCCGAGCGAGGACGTCTTGATGAAAAGAATGTCTTGCATAGACCGATGGTCGGAGATCGCGGGCGGCCCGCTTATAGACGCCGTTAAGCATATCCGTCACGCGGCAACCCCCGAAACATTCCTTTCATCTTCCCCGCTTAGGCCGTGTTAGGCTGGGGCGAAGGGGGATTTCATGGCCGTTCTGGTCACCGGCGGCTGCGGGTATATCGGCAGCCATTTCGTGCACGAGCTCGTCGACGCGGGCGAAAGCGTCGTCGTCATCGACGACCTGTCGACCGGCTTCCGCACGGCGGTGCCGGCCTCGGTGCCGGTCTTCATCGGCAATGCCGGCGATCAAGCGCTCGCGTCCGCGGTGATCGAAGCGCACGGCGTCACTGCCATCGTGCATTTCGCCGCCTCGATCGTGGTGCCGGATTCGGTGCGCGATCCGCTCGGCTATTACAAGAACAATACCGTGAACACGCGCGCCCTGATCGAGGTCGCGGTGAAGAACAAGATCGCGCAATTCATCTTCTCGTCCACGGCCGCGGTTTACGGCAACCCGGCCACGATGCCGGTTGCGGAAGACGCGCCGACGCAGCCGATGTCGCCATACGGCACGTCGAAGCTGATGAGCGAGATCATGCTGCACGATGCGGCGGCGGCTTACGGGCTGAAATACGTGATCCTTCGCTATTTCAACGTCGCCGGCGCCGATCCGAAGCAGCGCACCGGCCAGTCGACCGTCGGCGCCACGCACCTGATCAAGATCGCGGTGGAGACGGCGCTCGGGTCGCGCGCGAAGATGGACGTTTACGGCACGGATTATCCGACGCCGGACGGCACCTGCATCCGCGACTACATTCATGTGAGCGATCTCGCCCGCGCGCATTCGATGGCGCTGGCGTATCTGCGCGGCGGCGGCCGCAGCGTCACGGCGAATTGCGGCTACGGCCACGGCTATTCGGTGCTCGAAGTGATCGACGCCGTCAAACGCGCGAGCGGCGTGTCGTTCGCCGTGCGTCATGCCGAGCGGCGCGCCGGCGATCCGGCGGCGATCGTCGCCAATGCGCAGCGCGCGAAGTCGCTTTTTCACTGGACGCCGCAATATGACGATCTCGATACGATTGTCGCGCATGCGCTCGCGTGGGAGCGAAAACTGATGCAGGAGCGCAACCGGGGCGCGTCCATGCCGGCCTCGGCGTGACGGCGCGGAAAGCCGAATTCGCCAGCGATTTCAATGCGCCGGCTTCACGTTTCACGTGAAAATATTCCTATAGCGGCCGAAGCCTGCGCCCGTTTTCTGCCTTCCACGCGGCTTATTCGCGCGCCTATTCGCGGCCGGAATGAATGCGAGTAGCCAATTCGCGCGCTTTCCGGCGCCGCCCCGGCGGCGAATAAAAACGGCATTGACGTTCATGCTCCCGTCGTCTTTTGGGGTTGAAAAATCACCCCCGGCGGCGCAAGGAAGCGGCGGATCGGCGGGGCTGACGCGCGGCCCGATTGGCCCGCGTCGCGGCCTGAAGGGAAAAGAGCGACCCGAATGTCTCAATCCGCGCCGCACTCAGCGGATCACAGCGGCAATTTCGCGCTGATCCGGCGGCTGGTGGTCGAGTACGGCCTCGCCAACTGGAAAAAATACATTGTTGCCTTCGTGCTCATGGCCTTCAGCGCCGGCACGACCGCGTCGATCGCCTATCTCGTCGGCGTCACCGTCAATCAGGCCTATGTCTATCGCAATCTGCCGACGCTGATCGCGATCTGTCTCGGCTGCGTCGTGCTGATGTCGGCGAAAGGCTTCGCCACCTACGGCCAGGCAGTGATGCTCGCGCGCATCGGCAACGGCATCATCGCCGAAAATCAGCGCCGCGTGTTCGACCGGCTGATGCAGCAGAATCTCGGCTTCTTCAGCGACCGGCATTCGTCGGAATTTATCGCGCGCCTCAGCGCCGGCGCCAATTCGGCGACGAACGTACTGAGCCTGATCATCACCTCGGTCGGCCGCGACCTGTTCACGCTGATCGGGCTTCTCGCCGTGATGATCGCGCAGGATCCGGTGATGTCGCTCTTTGCCTTCGTCGTCACGCCGCCCGCCGCGCTGATCATGCGCAAGCTGATCTGGCGCATCCGTGCCATCGCGCGCGCGCAATTCACCGGCGGCGCGCGTCTGCTGGAGACCCTGCAGGAGACGCTGCAAGGCATCCGCATCGTCAAGGCCTTCACGCTCGAAGAGGACATGCGCGCGCGCTATTACGCCAATGTCGCCGCCGTGGAGCACGAGGCAAACAAGCTGGCGCGCGTCTCCAATCGCTCGAGCCCGGTGATGGAGACGCTCGGCGGGCTCGCCGTCGCGCTCGGTCTTGCCTATGCCGGCTATCGCACGATCATGACCGGCACGACGCCGGGCGAATTCATCTCCTTTATCACAGCGTTCCTCCTCGCCGCCGAGCCGGCCAAGCGGCTCGCGCGCTTCAATCTCGATCTCAACGCCGGGCTGATCGGCGTGCGCATCCTGTTCGAGTTGATCGATACGCCGCCGAGCGAGCCGATGGACGACGACCGCCCGGCGCTGCACATCGATCAGGCGCGCATCGAATTCCGCGACGTCGTCTTCGCCTATCGTCCCGAAGCGCCGGTGCTGAACGGGCTGTCCTTCGTTGCCAATGCCGGCAAGCTGACCGCGCTGGTCGGACCGTCGGGCGGCGGCAAGTCGACCATTCTCAACCTGATCCTGCGGCTCTACGAGGCGCAGTCGGGCGCGATCATGATCGGCAGCCAGAACATCGCCGAGGTCTCGCGCAAGTCGCTGCGCCAGCAGATCGCCTATGTCGGACAGGACGTGTTCCTGTTCCGCGGCTCGATCCGCGACAACATCGCCTTCGGCAAACCGGGCGCGAGCGAGGACGAGATCGTCGCGGCGGCCAAGGTTGCCAACGCACACGACTTTATCCTCTCGCTGCCGGGGGGCTACGCGGCGCCGGTCGGCGAACAGGGCCTGAAGCTGTCGGGCGGCCAGCGCCAGCGCATCTCCATTGCCCGCGCCGTCATCAAGAACGCACCGATCATCCTGCTCGACGAGGCGACTGCGGCGCTCGATTCCGAATCCGAGCGCCTCGTGCGCGACGCCATCAGCCACCTGATGAAGGATCGCACCACGCTCGCCATCGCCCACCGCCTGCATACCGTGGCGCATGCCGACCGCATCTTCGTCATCGAAAGCGGCACCGTGACCGAATCCGGCCGGCATGACGAATTGCTGCGCAAGGGCGGCCGCTACGCCCTGTTCTACCGGCTGCAGCTGAAGGAGCAGGAGCACGAGCC
>CAZSAW010000128.1:0-8779 GCA_964604745.1 uncultured Hyphomicrobiales bacterium | reverse complement strand
GTCACGGTGCCGATCGCGAGCGGTATCGGCGAGGCGCGCAACGTTCTCGTTGCCCGCGCCGGCTTCTGTATCGTCGCCATCGGCGACAGCTATGGCACGCTGTCCGAGGTCGCGCTTGGCCTGCAGTTCGGCCGGCCGGTGTTCGGCCTATGCGGCGCGGCGCAAATCCAGGGCGTGCGTCACGTTGCTAGCGTTGACCTCGCGATCGATGCTGTTTGCGGTGTTGCGCTTGGACTAGCCCCGTAAAAAAGGCGCTGCGCCTCAATTCGGCTTCAACGCGTCATCAAGCAGTCGCCGGCACTCGTTCAGCTCGAACAGGGTGACCTGCAGCTTGCGCAAATCATCGCGCGTCAGATCGGCGGAGCCGCTGACGGTAGCCGATGGCCCCGGTCGCGCCATCGACTCTGTCGCCTCGTGCTCCTCGCCGACGACAAACATCGTCTCGGTGATATCGTTTTCGTCGTCCGCCTCCGGCACCTCATCGTCGGACAGGCGCGGGGGTTGGGCGGCGCCAGCCTGCCAGACCGCCTGCACGAACTTGATGCCCTGATCGCGCAGAATGCGTTGCACACCACGAATGGTGTAACCCTCGCCATACAGCAGGTGATGGATGCCGCGCAGGAGATCGACGTCGTCGGGCCGGTAATAGCGCCGGCCTCCCGCGCGCTTCATCGGCTTGATTTGCGCGAAGCGGCTCTCCCAGAAACGCAGGACGTGCTGAGGAACCTTGAGGTCGTCGGCGACCTCGCTGATCGTGCGGAATGCGTCCGGCGCCTTGTCCACGGTCAACGCCGCTCGTTCATTCGCCGGCCATCTTCATCGGCTCTGGCGCGTCGCCACCGTTGATCCGTTGCTTGAGGATCGCTGACGGCTTGAACACCATTACACGTCTCGGTGAAATCGGAACTTCCTTGCCGGTCTTCGGATTGCGGCCGATGCGCTGGCCTTTCTTGCGCACGACAAAAGAGCCGAACGACGACAGCTTCACCGTCTCGCCGCGCTCGAGACAGTCGGTGATTTCTTTCAGGACGAGTTCAACCAGCTGCGCAGACTCCGTGCGGGACAAGCCAACCTTCTGGTAGACCGCCTCACACAAATCCGCCCGCGTTATCGTTTTTGCCGCCATCGCCAGCCCCGCTCTCGGCGATCCCATAACACGCAAAATTATCTAACGATATTCGAAAGTTAGCGTCAACGGGGGCAACGATCACAATTTGCCCGCGACCGCGGGCCTCAATGCCTACCAGCGCAACATCGCAGCGCCCCAGGTGAAGCCGCCGCCCATGGCCTCAAGCAGGATGAGATCGCCCCGCTTGATGCGCCGATCCGCGACCGCATCGCACAACGCAAGCGGAATCGATGCTGCCGACGTGTTGCCATGCCGATCAACGGTTATGACGACCTTCGCCGGATCGATTTTGAGCTTGTGCGCCGAACCGTCGATGATTCGGCGGTTGGCCTGATGTGGCACAAACCAATCGATGTCGTCAGGACCGTAGCCGGTCGCCTTGAACGTATCCTCGACCACGTCGGTGATCATTGCCACCGCGTGGCGGAAGACCTCGCGCCCTTCCATTCGCAGGTGCCCGACCGTGCCCGTCGATGACGGGCCGCCGTCGACATAAAGCTTGGTCTTGTGGCGGCCATCGGAACGCAGATGCACGGTCAGCAGCCCCCGATCGTCCTTGTTGCCGGCCGTTTCCTGCGCCTCGAGCACCAGCGCGCCAGCGCCATCGCCGAAGAGAACGCAGGTGGTGCGGTCTGTCCAGTCGATGATCCGCGAGAATGTCTCCGCGCCGATCAACAGCGCACGCTTGAATTGACCGGTACGCAAAAGACCGTCCACCGTCGCAAGCCCGAACACGAACCCTGAGCATACAGCCTGAAGGTCGAAGGCGGCGCCATGCGTGATGCCGAGGCCCGCCTGCACGGTCACGGCGGTTGCGGGAAAGGTGTTGTCCGGAGTCGAAGTCGCAAGAACAATCAAATCGATCGATTGCGGATCGACCTTGCCGTTGGCAAGCGCCGCCTGCGCCGCGCGCAGCGCAAGATCCGACGTCAGTTCGCCGTCGGCGGCAATGCGCCGCTCGTGGATTCCCGTGCGCTGCACGATCCACTCATCCGACGTATCGACGCGCTGCGCCAATTCCGCATTGGTCAAAACACGGCTCGGCAGATAGCAGCCGCTGCCGAGCACCACCGAACGCAAAGTCACATTGTTACTCCCGCCGCGGCCCTTCCCGCGCTGTCCGGCCCCTTGTCGCGCCTGAGCGCCTGGCCGATTTTTTCCAGCAATTGGTGGCGCACCATGTCATAGCCGATGTCGATCGCAGCGGAAAAGCCTTGGGCATCGGTGCCGCCATGGCTCTTGATGACGATCCCGTTGAGGCCGAGAAATACGCCGCCATTGGCGCGCCGTGGGTCCATCTTGTCGGCGAGCGAGCGAAACGCATCGCGCGCAAACAGATAGCCGATCTTGGTGCGCAGCGACTGACTCATGGCGCCGCGCAGGTAGCCAGCGATCTGCCGCGCCGTCCCTTCCGCAGTCTTGAGCGCAATGTTGCCGGCAAAGCCTTCGATGACGATAACGTCGGCCGCACCGAGTCCAATCCCGTCGCCTTCAACGAAGCCGACATAGTCGAGGTGCGGGAAATTTCCCTCGCGCAGAATCTGCCCTGCTTCCTTGACCTCTTCGAGTCCCTTCACTTCCTCGACTCCGACATTGAGCAAACCGACGCGCGGGCGGCTGATGTTGAACACGATGCGCGCCATGGCGCCGCCCATCAGCGCGAGATCCACGAGATGCTTGGCGTCGGCACCGATCGAGGCGCCGAGGTCCAATACGATCGATTCTCCCCGCAAGGTGGGCCATCGCCCGGCAAGCGCCGGACGGTCGATGCCGGCGAGCATCTTCAGGTTAAAGCGCGCCATCGCCATGAGCGCGCCGGTGTTGCCGGCCGATATTGCGCCGTCGGCCTCGCCCGTCTTGACCGCATCGATGGCAAGCCACATCGAGGACTTGCCGCGCCCGCGCCGCAACGCCTGGCTTGGCTTCTCGTCCATTTGGATGGCGACATCGGTATGAATGACGCGCGAGCCGGCGCGCAGCGACGCGTGCTGATCGAGCAACGGCTCGATGTGCGCGCGGTCCCCGAACATGAGGAATTCGATGTCCGGATGACGCTTGAGCGAGAGCGCGGCCCCCGGCACGACCACCTGGGCGCCACGGTCCCCTCCCATGGCGTCGAGCGCGATGCGGACCTTTTTCGGCATGGTCAATCGTACAGCGTAGCCTGTGAGACGTGAGGGTCTGAATCGGGGCTTGGGCGGCGGACCATAGCGGTTCGGACGCCTGAGACAAACCCCCGCCGGGTCAGCTGGACTGGCCCCCGCCGTTGCCTTTCTTCAATGCCGCAAGCGCAGCAAAAGGCTTGGCCGCCGTTTCATCGGCGTGCCCATGCTCGAAGACCGCGCCCGGCTTGCGCGGATAGGGATCGATGCCGAGCAGAAGGAATTCGGTTGCAATGGCACCGAGGTCGATTGCCCCGCCGACAATCATTTCCGGTGGTTCGTCCTGATCGAATTCGACGGTCGCCTCGCCGCTCTCGTCGGCGAGACTGAGTGGCGCGTCGGAGGCAAAGACGAGATCGATGCTTTCGCTGAGCTCATTCTCGATCGGTTCGAGGGTGACCACGCAGGTCTGTCCGAGTGTCGCCGATACCTGGCCGACGACATGCACGCGCCCGGTCCCTTGCCGTTGAACGTCGAAGGATCCCTCAAGGCGCGGCAGGCTGCGCAGCTCCGCAAGCTTCGCAATGCGACTGCGCGTCTGTTCATCCGCCACGATGTGAAAATGCGCGCCCGGCTCCGGTATGTCTTCGACCGGAATCCTCACACTCCAAAGTGCCTGGGGTTCGCTCATTGATCGGTCCTCGGCCGAGCAACATTTACGCTTTCGATATGGCGTCGAAGTCGGGCCAGGCAACCCGGCCCGAAGCCAAAGCCGTGGCGTCCTGCACGGCAAGGCCTGCTGCAGCAGCACGGACGTAGGCCGCAAGCTTTGCCGCACCTTGCGGCTGTGCGGGCCGGACATTGCGCTCAACCGCGGTTTCCAGCGAAGCCGGATCAGATTCTGCGAGCGCTGCTCGATAGGCTGCGTAGCGCCCATAGAACGCGTCGGCGATGCCGCGCATTTTCTTCGGCACGGCAAGATCACCGACACCTGTTTCGCGAAAATGATCGTCCATATCCTGACAAAATCGATCGAACACCGATTGCCCCAATTCCCGAACGACCTCGTTTTCGCCGGCCAACCGGTTGAGCAGCAAACTCAGGTGCAGCAACACCATCTCGAAGCGGCCTTCCAGACTGTCCGGCACGCCCCAGTCCCGATATGGGAGCGCCACGCGAGCCTGCGCCACGATGGTGCCATAGAGCGCATCGATGGTGCCGCGGCGGCGCAAAAAGCGCCCCAAGAGGGGGATATTCATTCGTTTTTCCGGCGAGCAATTTACGATGCCCGCCCCCTATTGTTGCAATTCCTCGCCCTGCCGGGTAGGCCTCTCGCCAATGCCACAATCAACCGCCCTGATGCACCGCAAGCCCGCTGCTGCCGCGACAACGCGCCTGGTCCTGACCGCGCGCGCGGTGAGCGTCGCCGCCGTTCTCGCGCTGGGGTTGCCACTCGGCGGCTGCTTTGAGCAAACATTCCAGCGCGGTTACGTGGTGCCGGAAGGCGCGCTCGAGCAGATTCCCATCGGTTCGACACAAGAGCAGGTTCTGATTGTGCTCGGAACGCCATCGACGGTCGCCACCGTCAGTGGCGAGGCGTTCTATTACATTTCACAGCGCGGCCGAAAGTCCGCGGCCTTCATGCCCCAGGACGTGACCGATCAGCGCGTCATCGCGGTCTACTTCGACAAGGACCGCCGGGTGCAACGGCTCGCCGATTATCGGCTGCAGGACGGCAAGGTCTTTGACTTCGTCAGCCGCACGACGCCGACCAGCGGCCAGGAGCTCAACTACCTCACGTATCTGTTCAAGATCTTCGGCGGCCTCTGAGCGGAATCCGGAAAAAAGAGAAGGGCCCCGCGAGGTATCGCGGGGCCTTCTTTTTTCACGACGCTCAATGCGCCAGGACGGCAAGCAGCAAGAGTGCCACGATGTTGGTGATCTTGATCATCGGGTTCACCGCAGGGCCGGCCGTGTCCTTGTAGGGATCGCCTACCGTGTCGCCGGTCACGGCCGCCTTGTGGGCTTCCGAGCCTTTGCCGCCGAAATGGCCATCCTCGATGTATTTCTTGGCATTGTCCCATGCACCGCCGCCCGACGTCATCGAGATGGCGACGAACAGGCCGGTGACGATCACGCCAAGCAGCATGGCGCCGACCGCCGAGAAGCCCGCCGACTTGCCGACCGCACCGCCGCCCGCAATGAAATACACCGCGAAGTAGACGACGATCGGCGAGAGCACCGGCAGCAGAGACGGGATGATCATCTCCTTGATCGCGGCCTTGGTCAGCAGATCGACCGCCCGACCGTAATCGGGCTTGTCCTTGCCCTTCATGATGCCGGGCTTTTCGCGGAACTGGCGCCGCACTTCCTCGACGATCGAGCCGGCAGCCCGTCCGACCGCCGTCATGCCCATCGCGCCGAACAGATACGGCAGCAGACCGCCGAACAGCAGCCCAACCACGACGTACGGATTGGTCAGCGCGAAATCGAGTTTGATGCCCTGGAAGTACGGATGGTGGTCCGAGTTCTTGATGAAGAAGAGCAGGTCTTCATTGTAAGCCGCGAACAGCACCAGCGCGCCGAGGCCGGCCGAACCGATGGCATAGCCTTTGGTTACGGCCTTGGTCGTGTTGCCGACGGCGTCGAGCGCATCCGTCGACTTGCGCACCTCCTTTGGCAGCCCGGCCATCTCAGCGATGCCCCCGGCATTGTCGGTGACGGGGCCGAAAGCATCGAGCGCGACGATCATGCCGGCAAGCGCGAGCATCGTCGTCACGGCGATAGCAATGCCGAAGAGGCCGGCAATGCCATAGGTGATCAGAATGCCCGCGATGATCACAATCGCCGGAAGCGCGGTCGC
Organism: uncultured Hyphomicrobiales bacterium; assembly: GCA_964604745.1. Classification (GTDB taxonomy): domain Bacteria; phylum Pseudomonadota; class Alphaproteobacteria; order Rhizobiales; family Xanthobacteraceae; genus Pseudorhodoplanes. The sequence continues at coordinate 2,685 of CAZSAW010000128.1, read as the reverse complement.
TTCCATCGAAATCGCCAGCCCCTGAATCACGTTCGTGCCGTGTCCGGTCACGGAAGCGGCGGCGATCGACTTCACCGGGCGGAAGTTCGTCCCGGTGTAGTATTCCGTGATCCAGATGATGAGCGCGGTCACGGCGAGACCGACGACACCGCAGATATAAAGCGTCATGCCGGTATAGGCTTGGCCGGCGATCGGTCCGAAGCCGATCAGCCAATGCGTCACGAGAGCGATCGCGCCGAGCGAGAGAATGCCGGTGACGATGAGACCCTTGTAGAGCGCGCCCATGATCGACTGGCTTGCGCCCAACCGCACGAAGAACGTGCCGATGATCGAGGTGATGATGCAGGCGCCACCGATCGCGAGCGGATACGTCATCATATTGACCAGCAGCCCCGGATTGCCGGCGTAGAAGATCGCCGCCAGAACCATCGTGGCGACTGTCGTCACCGCATAGGTCTCGAACAGGTCGGCCGCCATGCCGGCGCAATCGCCGACATTGTCGCCAACGTTGTCGGCGATCGTCGCCGGATTGCGCGGATCGTCTTCGGGGATGCCGGCTTCGACCTTGCCGACGAGGTCACCGCCGACGTCGGCGCCCTTGGTGAAAATGCCGCCGCCGAGACGCGCGAAGATCGAAATCAGCGAGGCGCCGAAGCCTAGCGCAACCATCGCGTCGACAACGACGCGATCATTCGCGGCATAACCGCCTGCGTTGGTCAGAATGGCGAAGTAGGACGTCACGCCGAGGAGCGCGAGGCCTGCGACGAGAAGTCCCGTGATCGCGCCCGCCTTGAAGGCGATTTCCAGACCACCGCCGAGCGATTTGGTTGCCGCCTGCGCGGTGCGAACATTCGCACGCACCGAGACGTTCATGCCGATGAAGCCGGCAACTCCGGACAATACCGCGCCAATGGCGAAGCCCGCGGCGACAAGCCAGCCGAGGAAAAATCCGACGATCAGGAAGATCACCACGCCGACCCCACCGATCGTCGTGTACTGGCGTTTCAGATAGGCCTGCGCGCCCTCGCGCACGGCCGCCGCGATGTCCTGCATCTTCTTGCTGCCGACGTCGGCGCTCAGGACGGACCAGGTGGCCCATGCGCCGTAAACGATGGAGAGCGCACCGCAGGCGATGATCACCCACAAAGCTGTCATTGGTAGACCCCGATTGAACTTGGAAATTCGTCGCCGGAGGATCGCCCCATCCCGGCGGTGCTTGCATCGGGGCCGAACGCGCGAAACGCCTCCGCCCGGCCCGAAAGCGCGCGGACATTGCCAAAAACAAAACGCCAAAGCAACGCCGGAAATTGCCGGATATGCTTGCTTTTCCGCAGTTTTTCGCCAGCGTTAACGGGGGGAGATCAGACGGCTTCGTGCCGGCCCCGATCCCGCAATGTGAGCAGCAACAAAAGGGTCGCGGCCACGAAAACCACCGGAAAGACGACCTCGTTCACAGCCGCCCAGCCAAACAGGACAAGCAGCTTTCCCGAAGAAAAGGAACCGATGGCCATCGACCCGAAGACGAGGAAATCGTTGAACGCCTGTACGCGGTTTCGCTCGGAAGGTCGATAGCAGGTCGTCACCATCGCCGTGGCGCCGATAAAGCCGCAATTCCAGCCGATTCCGAGCAGCACGAGTCCGGTCCAGAAGTGCCAGAGACTGACGCCTGCAATGCCGATGGCTGCGCCCGCGAGAATGAGCGCAAATCCGACCGCGATGATTCGCTCGATACCGAATCGCGCGATCAGAGAGCCGGTAAAGAAACTCGGCGCGAACATGCCGATCACGTGCCATTGCAGGCCGAGCGTTGCATCCGTGACCGAGTGATTGCATTCGACCATGGCCAGCGGTGCTGACGTCATCACCATGTTCATCATCGCGTAGCTTGCGATTCCGCATGCGACCGCAACGATAAAACGGGGCTGCCGCACAATATCGATCAGCGGCCGCCCGCGTGACCGCGCGTGGTTACGCGGCGGCTTCGGGATGTTGAGGAAGGTGAGTACGACGCCGGCAACTGCCGCGACAGCAGCTTGGGCGATATAGCTGGCCGCGAACAGATAAGGCTGCCAAAGGTCCTTGGTGAGGATAACGATCTGCGGCCCAACAAATCCGCCCGCGATCCCGCCCACCAGCACCCATGCGATGGCTTTCGGCCGGAAAGCATCGCTGGCGGTGTCGGCAGCGGCAAAACGGTAAGCCTGATGCGCGGCGGCATAGAGCCCGCTGAAGAAAGTTCCTACGCAAAAAATTGCGAAGGATCCGGACGTGACTCCGAGACAACAGAACAGCCCGGTGGCAATACCGCACAAGGTCCCGACCTGAAATGCTGCGCGGCGTCCGAATCGGCGGGCGAGACCGCCCATCGGCAGGGTGCCGAACCAGAGACCCAGGACGTAGATAGAAATCGGAACGGTCGCGAGGCTCTTGGCCGGTGCGATCATCGCACCGACAATGCCGCCCGTCGCCAGAATGACCGCTGCATTGGCGCCCGAAAGGGCCTGCGTGGCCGCAAGCACCATCGCGTTGCGCCGCGCCAGCCGGTCGTCCGTCAGAAATTCGGCTTCAGCGACAATGGCCATGGCTGCTTTCCGTACGCCCTGTCGCTTATCGGCAGCGCTGAGGCAAATCAAAAATGGCTATAGGACGTACGCGCGAAATGAATGGTGCGGCCGCTCTTGTCGC
>CAZSAW010000127.1:0-12761 GCA_964604745.1 uncultured Hyphomicrobiales bacterium | reverse complement strand
CGTGCAGCCGAGTCCGTAGGCCGCTTCCTTCAGGACCGGCGGAACGGCTTCGAATACGTCCCGCGTAATCGAGGTGATGAAGGGCAGAACCATGATGGCGAGGATCAGACCAGCCGTCAGCATGCCGATGCCGTAAGGCGGACCGGCAAAGAGCGTCGACAACGGCGGGATGTTGCCAAAGAGCGAAATCAGGCCCGGCTGCAGATATTCCTGCAGGAACGGGGCGAAAACGAACAGGCCCCAGATGCCGTAGATGATCGAGGGAATGCCGGCCAGCAACTCGATCGCGATACCGATCGGACGGCGCAGCCACATCGGGCACAATTCGGTCAGGAAAAGCGCGATCAGCAACCCGATCGGCACGGCGATGAGCATCGCAATAATGGACGTGACCAGAGTGCCGTAGATCGGCGCTAATGCACCGAATTTCTCCGTTACCGGATTCCAGCTTTGCTGAAAGAGAAAGCTGAGCCCGAACGTGCTCAGCGCCGGCAGCGAGCCGTAGAGCAACGCGACAATGACGCCACCGAGGATCACCAGGACCAGCAATGCGGCCGCCAGTGTCAGGTTGCGAAAGATCGCCTCGTTGAAGCGCAGCCTGCCGAGCACGCGGCCACGCGAGACACTGGCGCTCTCGGTACCGGCGCCGGCCGGCAACGCAACATCAACCACGGGTCGCCTCCGGGCGGGTTGCATCGGTATTCCTCGTTGGTTGCGGCCCTCTGCGCACCAACTCAAGCGGGCCGGCGCGCGTTGCACAAGCGAGGAAATCGATGCTGTGGATTGGGGAAGAGGCGCCCCGCGGGCGCCCCTTCCAACGCAGACTCAACGATGCATCAATTGGTGGCGGCAAAAATCGGCTTGCCGCCAGTGTCCTTGATCTCGCTCGCCCAGGTCTTCTTGATGCTGGCGACGACATTCTTGGGCATCGGGATATAGATGAGCTCTTCAGCCATCTTGCCGCCCTTGTCGTACGCCCAGGCGAAGAACTTGAGCGCTTCAAGAGACGCCGCCGGATCCTGCGGTTGCTTGTACATCAGGATCCAGGTGGCCGCCGTCATCGGCCAGGATTCCGCGCCCGGTTCGTTGGCAAGGATGACGCCATAGCCCGGAGCGGAGTTCCAGTCGGCGTTCGCAGCCGCCGCCTGGAAAGTTGCGGACGTCGGCGAGACGGTCTTGCCGTCCTTGTTGATCATCTTGGTGTAGACCAGGTTGTTCTGCTTGGCATACGCATACTCGACGTAACCGATCGAACCCTTGGTCTGCGCCACGTTGTTGGCAACGCCTTCGTTACCCTTGGCGCCGATGCCGACGGGCCATTCGACCGACGTGTTGAAGCCGACCTTCGATTTCCAGTCCGCGCTCACGTCGGCCAGGTAATAGGCGAAGTTATAAGTCGTGCCCGAGCCGTCCGACCGATGCACGACCACGATCGCCTGCGACGGCAGCTTCACGCTCGGATTGAGCTTCTTGATCGCCGCGTCGTCCCACGACTTGACCTCGCCCATGAAGATCTTGGCAAGCGTCGGCCCATCGATCACGAGATCGCCGGCCTTCACGCCGTCGAGATTGACGACCGGAACGATGCCGCCCATCACCATCGGAAACTGAGCGAGACCGTACTTGTTGAGATCCTCACCCTTCAGTGGCGCATCCGACGCCCCGAAGGTCACGGTCTTGGCCTGAATCTGCTTGATGCCGCCGCCCGAGCCGATCGACTGATAATTCAGTCCGATGCCCGTCTCTTTCTTATAGGCGTCAGCCCATTTCGCGTAGATCGGATAAGGGAACGTCGCACCGGCGCCGGAAATGTCGGCGGCGTGGGCCATCGTGACCGACGCAGCCATCAGACCGGCGATGGCGATTGTCTTGAGATGTTTCATCAGCTCTCTCCTGTTTGAGCCAAAAGCGAATTCGTCACGAGTTTCGCAACCCGCACCGGTGCCCTGTGGCTTTTTGTGTTGGTTTTCTTTTTCGAGACGCAGCACGCAAACGTGGCGATGGCCCGGACATTTATTCCGCAGCCATACTGGAGCCACGGCGAAACCTACGTCCTTCATGTCATCGTTCTATGATTGCTCAGTGACAATCAGATGACAGAATTCAATCCGCTTTTTCAGTGAGTTAGCTCAATTTTCCGCAGATTGAAGCAATGGCATGCGGACTGTGAAAGTCGCACCTGCTCCGGCTTTGCTCTCGATCGACAAGCGCCCGCGGTGACGGTTGAGAATGTGTTTGACAAGCGCGAGACCAAGCCCGGTGCCGCCTTGCGCGCGGCTGCCGGCGACGTCGACCCGATAGAAGCGCTCGGTCAGTCGCGGCAGATGCTCGGCCGCGATACCGGGCCCGAAATCGCGCACAGCGACGACCGCTTCGCGACCGCCATTCGTATTCGCACTCCCGAGCGTGATCTCGACGCGCTTGCCGGCGCCGCCATATTTCAGCGCATTCTCCACGAGGTTTTCGAATACGCGGATCAGTTCATCGCGGTCACCCGCAACCACAAGCGACTGCTCGGGCGCCGCGATGGTGATCTCGACGCCGCGATCCTGCGCGAGTGTCTGCAGCGTATCGACAACCTGGCGCACGACCGGCAGCAATTCGACCGGCGCTTCGGGGCGAAGATGCGCGTTCAGTTCGATGCGCGAGAGCGACAACAGGTCGTCGATCAGCCGGGCCATGCGCCGCGCCTGTGCTTCCATGATCGCAAGGAAGCGCTCGCGCGCCGCCGGGTCCTCGCGCGCCGCACCGCGCAACGTCTCGATGAATCCGGATAACGCCGCCAGCGGTGTGCGCAATTCATGGCTCGCATTGGCGACGAAATCCGCGCGCATTTCTTCGGCTCGCCGCACCGGCGTCAGGTCGTGGAAGCTGAGAAGCAGATAGGGCTGGCGACTGTCCGTTCCTTCGATATGAGCGACCGGCTGCACGTAGGCTTCAAACCAGCGCTCGGCGGGAATGCGTTCGGAAAATTCGATGCGTTCCGACAGGCCGCTCTGGCTTGCGCGCCGCATGGCCTCGACGAGTTCCGGCAGGCGCAACGCGAGCGAAGCGGGCTCGCCCCTGCGCAAAGCCGGCGCTATGGCGGCCGCGCGCGCATTGAACGAGACGACGCGCGCCTCACGATCGAGCAGGATGGCCGGATCGACCAGCGCCCCGATAATGGCATCGAAGGGCTCATGGTTCGGGCTGGCAAGAACGCTCGGCTCCTCGCGCTCGACCAAACCCCGGTCCGCCAAAGCGCCGGCGAGGAAAACGCTCGCAAAGATAAAAACAGCAGCAGCAATGCCGTAGCCGAACGGCACAGCGGCAAAGGTGACCAAAACAATCAAAGCAAGCAACGACGTCGCGGCAACCAGCCACAAGCCGCCATGCCGAAGACCACGGATCGGCTGGCGCGCGCCATTCACATCACGATCTTGCGCCGCCATCGCTCCGGCTCACGGATGCGCGGCGCGGTTTCTTCCGCCGCTTGCCGGCATTTTTGCTGGGTTCCGGCTCATCGTCCTCGCTCAGCACATCATGAGTCAGATCCGCGACATGCGGCACGTCCGGCGCAGTCACGCTGGCGACGATTTCGCGGATGCCAAGAATGCTGAGCGCGAGGGCAAACGGAATGATGTAGTAGAGCAGCCGGAACAGCAGCAAGCCCGCCAGCAATTCCTCGCGATTGAATTCCCACAAGGCGACGAGCATGGCCGCGTCGAAGACCCCGATGCCGCCGGGGGCGTGGCTCGCGAAACCGAGAAGCGTCGCCGAGACAAAGATCACGGCGAGCGAAATGAAGCCTATATGCGGATCGTTCGGCACCAGCACATACATCGCGAGCGCGCAGAAGCCGAGGTCGACAATGCCGATGCCGATCTGCAGCAACGTCAGCGGGCCGCTCGGCAGCGTCACCTTCCAGGTGCTGTGCCCGATCGTGCGGGGCGTGCTCCAGACCCAGACGACATAGACCGTGAGCACAGCGAGCGCGGCGATTGCGATGCTGCGATTGAACCAGACCGGCAATTGGTCGATGGCGCCGGCTGCCTCCGGATCGTAGAGAATGCCGAGACCAAGAACAGTTGCATTGCCGAGCCAGAAGGTCAGACCGGCAATGAAGCATATCTTCGCCACCTCCACCGCGTTCAGCCCGTGCGCGGAATAAATCCGGTAGCGCACGGCGCCGCCGGTGAACACGCTCGCGCCCACATTGTGGCCGACCGAATAGCTCGTGAAAGACGCCAATGCCGCGGTCCGATACGGCACTTCGAACCGGCCGATCGTGCGCAATGCGAAGAGATCGTAGAACGTCAGCGTGAAATATCCGGCGGCGACAAAAAGCGCAGCGAGCGCGAGATTCGACGTCTTGATCTTCTTGATCGCGGCGAGAAGCTCCTCGGGACTGATCTCGCGCAGGATGTGATAGAGCACCGTGAAGGCGACGAGGATGATCGTGACGCTGACGACAAGGCCGACGCGATTCCAACCGATCTTTTCATCGACATAGCGAAGCGCAGCGCGCAGCGCGTGCAGGATTTGGTTCATTTCGGCGGGATCATCCAAAACCGGTAGTGGCAAGGGAAATGGTAGTAGCAGAAGTCCATCGCCGGGCGCAAAGCGGCGCGCGCTTGGACCGACAAAGAATGGCGGACGCACAACACCCGCACCTGCCGCTGGAAAAGGCGCGGGCACAGGTATGCCTTATTCCTTGGCGGCGTCGGGCGGCGGCTGAATATTGTGGCGCGCCGGAAGGGATTCGAACCCCTGACCCCCAGATTCGAAGTCTGGTGCTCTATCCAGCTGAGCTACCGGCGCAGGGGACAAAACGAAAAAACTGGCGCGCCCGAAGAGATTCGAACTCCTGACCCCCAGATTCGTAGTCTGGTGCTCTATCCAGCTGAGCTACGGGCGCAATTGCCGCCCCAGGGGCGCGCAACGGGGGCTAGAGCTATAGCCGAAGGGAGACATTGGCAAGCGCTCGTTCCGGGGCCGGTTCAGGCGCGCGCCCGCTCGTTGCGACGGGCTCCGAGATCGAGCGCCCGGTCGGGAATCGTGAGGCGAAAAGTGGCGCCGATCGTGCCATCGACGAGGTTCAGTGTGCCGCCATGCGCCCGGACCAATTCCGCGGCAATCGCAAGTCCGAGCCCGGAACCGCCGGTGCGGGTCGAGCCGGCAAAGGCCTCGAAAAGATGTTCGCGCGCCTTCGGCGACAACCCGGCACCGGTATCCGACACCTCGATCACCGCCACCGCCCCTTCGCGGCGGCCGGTCACACGAATCTGGTCGCGCAACGGATCGTTGGGCGCACGGCTTTCAAGCGCCTGCATCGCGTTGCGCGCGAGATTGAGAAGAACGCGCAGCAACTGGTCGCGATCGGCATCGGCTTTCAGCCCGCGCTCAATCGCGACGACCCAGCCGATCTTCGCGCCCGGCGTGAGGCCGAGCGTTTCGCGTACCTCGTCGACAAGCGTTTCCAGCGCGATCATCGCGCGATCCGGCGGCGGCTCCTGCACGCGTCCGTAGGATAATGTCGACTGGCACAGATCGATCGCACGCTCGAGCGCACGCATCAGCTTCGGTGCGAAACGTTGCACCTTCGGATCAGGCAGGCTCGACAATTGATCCGACACGAGCTGCGCCGAGGCGAGCAGATTGCGCAGATCGTGATTGATCTTGGACACCGCCAGCCCGAGCGCCGCGAGGCGATTCTTCTGGTTGAGCATCGAAGCAAGATCGCGCTGCATCGCCGCGAGTTCACGCTCCGTCGTGCCCAATTCGTCGATGCGGCTCGACGGCACGATGATGCGCGCCGTGCTTTCCGGATCTTCGCGAAACGACATCATATTCGCGGTGATGCGCCGCAGCGGCCGCACGAAGAGGAAATGCAGCGCGATATAGACGAGCGTCGCGGTAATGGCGGAGATGATCAGCGACAGAACGAGAATGTTGCTGGAGAATTTCAGCATCGCCTTCTGCAGCGGCGCATTGTCGATGACGATCTCGACGAACTCGCCGCCGCGCGGGGCCGGGCCGATCACGCGCAGGACGCAATTGTCCGGATCGGTCAATGCCTGGTATGCGCCGACAATCGCGCGCCACCACGACATTTGCCGTATATCGATCTCGCGGTGAACCTGCGGCGGCATGTCGGAGACCGCGAGCAGCCGCCGCTGCTGACCCATCTTCATCGCCACGGCGCGCGCGCCGATACTGTCGAGGATCTGCCGCGCCAGGCTTTCCGGCACCATGCCGCTCGGCGCGGCATCAAGAACGAGAGCGGCCGTGTGCGCAGCCGCGAGGCGGTCGTTGAGCCAGTTGAGGCGGAAATTCGCGACGGAGGGAACGTAGATGAGCACTTCCGCGATCATCACGAACAGAATCGTAAGCACGAGCAGCTTGCCCGACAGCCCCCAGCGCAGGCTGCGCGGCGGAACGCCCGTGTTTGCGTCCTCTTCGGGCATGGCGGCTCGCTTCGCTCCTTATTCCTGCATCAGCCAAACCGGCGAAGGAAACGGATGATGCGCCGCAGCCAAGGATTCATCAAACCGGGCGTGAAGAAATCGATGGCCGCGCGTTTGCCCGCTTCGGCCCGGGTCGGATAGGGCAGCACAAGCTCCGTCATCGCCCGCATGTTCAGTCCTTCCTTCAAGGCCAGCGCCCACATGGCGATCTGGTCTCCCGCCCCGGCGCCGACAATAGTAACGCCCAGAATTTTCCCTCGTTTTGTGGCCAAAATTTTGATGTGGCCGAGCGTATCCCGCTCCGTCTGCGCGCGGTCGTTCTCGTGGAATGGCCAGCGCAAGATACGGATCGCCCGATGCCGCTTGCGCCCCTGCACCTCGGTCAAGCCGACATGCGCGAGTTCCGGCTCGGTGAAGGTGACGCGCGGCACGAGGTCCTCGTTCACGGCGGTCCGCAACCGGAACAGCGCATTCCGCACCACTATTCCGGCATGATAATTGGCCAGATGGGTGAATTGCGCCCCGCCGGCAACGTCACCGATAGCATAGACCCGCTTGTTGCTTGTGCGCAGACGCTTGTTGACGACGACGCCCCGCTCGTTGCGCCCGACACCGGCCGCAACGAGATCAAGTCCGTCCAGCACCGGTTGACGCCCCGTCGCCACAAGAAGATGACTCCCGGCGACAACCTCCTCACCGTCCTCGCCCTTGAGCACAACGCACACTCCGGCGTCGCTCCTTTCGACCCACGCGATCGAAACACCGACGCGCAAGGCAACACCTTCGCGCGCCAGCTGGTCGAGCACGATGGCGGCGCATTCGGGATCCTCACGCGCAAGCGGTGACGCGACTTCCAGCACGGTCACCGCCGCACCGAGACGGCGAAAGGCTTGTGCGAGTTCGAGGCCAATCGGCCCCGCGCCGATGACGATGAGATGCTGCGGGCATTCGCGCAGATCGAAAATCGTCTCGTTGGTGAGACAGGACACCGTATCGATGCCGGGAATGGACGGGATCGCCGGAGACGAGCCGGTGGCGATGACGAAGCGGCGCGCTTGAATCTTGATGTCATTGACGATCACGGTCTGGCGGTCGGCAAAGCGGGCAGCGCCTTCGATCACCCGCACGCCCAGTCCGGTGAAGCGCGCTGCGGAATCGTTCGGTGCAATCGCCGCGATTACGCCATGCACGTGCTCGCGCACACGCGCAAAGTCGACGCCGACATTGCCCGCCTTCACGCCAAGCACGTCTCCGGTGCGGCCGGCCTGCGCGCGCGCTGCCGCTGCGATCAGCGCCTTGGAGGGAACGCAGCCTGTGTTGAGGCAGTCGCCGCCCATTTTCCCTTTTTCGATGAGAACCACTGGCACGCCGAAGGCAGCCGCCGCGGCCGCGACGGACAATCCGCCGGAGCCCGCTCCGATCACGCACAGGTCTGGCTTGAGCAATTCGGTCATAAGCTTGTATTCGCGATCATATCAGGCAGGCCCCTTGCGCGCGCGCACGTGTTTCACCGCGACGGGAATGAGCGCGACGAGACCAAGCGCGACCAGGGCCGCAAGAAGCTGTGGCGTCAGCGCCGCGCCGAGATCGAACTGAATGCGGCAATCGTCGCGTCCCGCCGCAACGCAATCACGATAAGGCCCCTCCTGCGAAGCGATCACGCTGTCGAGACCCGCGCCGACAAAGGTGAAGGCAAAGGTTCCCGGCACGATGCCGAGCACGGTCGCGGCAAGGAAGGTCGAAAAGTGCGCGCCAAGGAGCGCGGGGGCAAGATTGACGAGCCAGAAGGGAAACACCGGAACAAGCCGCAGGAAGAGAAGATAATTGAACGCGTCCGCGCGAAAGCCTGCGGCAAATTTTGCGATCAGCGGGCCGGCGCGCCTGACCAGATATTCGCCGAGCGCGCTGCGCGCGATGAGGAAGATAATGGCGGCGCCGAGCGTAGCGCCCACGATCGCCGCAATGCCTCCGAGCAATGTCCCGAACAGCGCGCCGCCGATGATGGTCAGGACAGTTGCGCCAGGGACGGACAGCGCGACCACGGCCACATAGAGCGCAACGAATGCGCCGAGAGCGGCGAGACCATGCATATCGATGAACGTGGCGATCGCCATGCGGTGGCGCACCAGCGTCTCCAGCGTGAGCGCGCGGTGCCACCCGGCCGCCAGAACAACGGCCGCGATTGCGACGATTGCAAGGAGCGGCCAGAGCCGCCGCAACCGCAAGCCCGGCGCGTGTCCGGAGCACTCGGAAGCGGTGCGATCGTCGGCGGGTTCGGTCACGGTTTGGCCTGCTGGAACTGCCTGGCCGATCTATACAGGACGGCGCACGGCGCCGGGGCTTTCTCACCTTATTTTGAGGCGTTTTGTGATGGCGGGCGGGGCGCTTGCGGGAAAGTGCGTCGCATTGACGAGGAAGGGCCCACTCCCTTATAAGCCGCGAGAATTTTGCGCCGGGGCCATGCGATTTCCCGCAGGGCCAGTCCCGGTTCGAAGCACCCGAAACCAGCGGCCAAACGCGTGGCGCGGAGAACAGACCCGTGAAACGGACCTATCAACCCAGCAAGCTCGTGCGCAAGCGCCGTCATGGATTTCGCGCACGCATGGCGACCAAAGGCGGCCGCAAAGTGGTCGCGGCACGCCGTTCGCGCGGGCGCAAGCGCCTGAGCGCCTGAGGCCGGCACACCAGCCGGTCATTTCCATGGAGCGGCTGAGGCGACGCGCCGACTTTCTGGCAGCCGCGACGGGGACTAAAGCTCCAGCCGCTGCCTTTGTCCTGCAGGCGCGCGAGCGCCGCGACGACGGGCCCATTCGCATCGGCTTCACGGTGTCCCGGAAAGTGGGCAATGCCGTCGAGCGCAATCGCGTGCGGCGCCGGTTGCGAGAGGCCGTGCGGCTGTCGTCAGGCCATCGAATGCAGCCGGGGCATGATTATGTGTTGGTCGGACGGCGGGCCGCGCTGCGGTTTGCGTTCGACCGCCTCGTCCAAGACCTCGAGGGCGCGCTCCGGCGCGTCCATTCGCGCCGGCCGGATAGCCGGCCTCAACGACACGATCAGGACGTCTGACCACCGATGCAGGGAAACGACCAGAAGAACATGATCATTGCCGTCGTCTTGTCGGCGGTCGTGCTCATCGCGTGGCAGTATTTTGTCGGTCTGCCGCAGATGGAGAAACAGCGCCAGATCAGCCAGCAGCAGGCGCAGGAACAATCGCAGACGCCGGCAGCCCAGCCGCAGGCGACCGGCAAGCCCGCGCAATCCGGCGCGACCCCGCAGGCTCCGGGCCAATCGGCCCCGACCGTGCCCGGTCAGACGCAGGCACGCGAAGATGTCCTCGCCGCCACCCCGCGCGTTCCCATTGAGACGGACCGGCTGAAAGGCTCAATCTCGCTGCGCGGCGGCCGCATCGACGATCTCGCGCTGGTGAAATTCCGCGAGACCGTCGATCCGAATTCGCCCGCGATCGTCCTGCTCGCGCCGTCGGGCAGCCCGCAACCGTTCTACGCCGAATTCGGATGGGTCGGCGGACCCGGCGCAGCGGTGAAATTGCCAAACGCGGACAGCGTGTGGCGGCAGGAGGGAAGCGGGCCGCTCACGGTCACGCACCCGATCACGCTCGTCTTCGACAATGGCGAAGGGCTCACCTTCCGCCGCACGATTTCGGTCGACGATCAATATCTGTTTTCGATCAACGATGAGGTCGTGAACCAAGGTGCCACGCCGGTGTCGCTGTTTCCCTACGCGCTGATTTCGCGCCACGGCACCCCGCACACGCTCGGCTATTACATCCTGCATGAAGGCCTGATCGGCGTGCTCGGCGATCAGGGCCTGCAGGAAATGACCTACAAGAAGATGGAGGATTTGAAACCGGACTCGCGCGGCCGCAAGCAGGAAGAGTTCAACGTCACCAACGGCTGGCTCGGCTTCACCGACAAATACTGGGCCGCGGCCCTGCTGCCCGCCACCGATGCGCACCTGAACGCGCATTTCGCGGCCGGCACGATCGGCACGATGCCGACCTACCAGACCGATTACCTGCTGGATTCGCAGACCATCGCGCCGGGCGCGACCGGAACCGCCAAGGCGCGCCTCTTCGCCGGCGCCAAGGAAGTCGCCGTCGTCGACGGCTAAGACAAGGCGCTCAAGCTCAACCGGTTCGAACTTCTGATCGACTGGGGCTGGTTCTACTTCATCACCAAGCCGCTGTTCTGGCTGATCGATCTTCTCTTCCGCTATCTGCACAATTTCGGTCTGGCGATTCTCGCGGTCACCGTGCTGATCAAGGCCGCATTCTTTCCGCTCGCCAATAAATCCTACGCTTCGATGGCGAAGATGAAGTCGGTGCAGCCGCAGATGCAGGTCATTCGCGAGCGCTTCGCCGACGACAAGGTGAAGCAGCAGCAGGCGCTGATGGAGTTGTACCGGCAGGAGAAGATCAATCCCCTCGCCGGCTGCCTGCCGATCGTGTTGCAGATTCCGGTCTTCTTCTCGCTCTACAAGGTGCTGTTCGTCACCATCGAAATGCGGCACGCACCGTTCTTCGGCTGGATTCACGACCTGTCGTCGCCCGATCCCACCAACATCTTCAATCTGTTCGGATTGATTCCGGTCGATCCGACGCATCTGCCGGTGGTTGGGCACTTCCTCTGGCTCGGCGCCTGGCCGCTCATCATGGGCGTGACCATGTGGGTGCAGATGAAACTCAATCCGTCGCCCCCGGATCCGACACAGAAGATGATCTTCGACTGGATGCCGATCATCTTCACCTTCATGCTGGCAAGCTTCCCCGCGGGCCTCGTCATTTACTGGGCCTGGAACAACACCCTCTCGGTGCTGCAGCAATCCGTGATCATGAAGAAGAACGGCGCCAAGATTGAATTGTTCGACAACATCAAATCAGTGTTCGTAAAGAAGAAGACGGACCAGGCGTCCTAGACGTCAGCGAAAGGGCCCGATGAGCCAGCCTTTCACCCGTGCCGAGATTGAAGCCGGGCGGAAGATGTTCACGGGCGAGTGGTCTTTCGTCCACGCCGCCGGCAGCGTGGACGCGCTGCCGCGGCCCACGGGCGTCGAGATCGCCTTTGCCGGGCGTTCCAATGTCGGCAAGTCGAGCCTGATCAACGCCCTCACCGGCCGCAAGGCGCTCGCGCGCACCTCGCACACGCCGGGGCGTACGCAGGAACTCATCTATTTCGACAATGGCAGCGGCCTGCGCATCGTCGACATGCCCGGCTACGGCTACGCGGCCGCGCCGAAGGAGAAGGTCGCAGCCTGGACCGCCCTCATTCACACCTATCTGAAGGAACGCCGCAATCTGGCCCGCGTCTTTGTGCTGATCGATGCCCGGCACGGCCTGAAGGACGCTGACGGGCCGATGCTCGATTTGCTCAGCCAGGCCGCCGTCAGCCACCAGATCGTGTTGACCAAGACCGATCAGCTGAAGGCGGCCGATCTCACCGTGCGCCGTTCCGAGACAGAGAAAGCCATGGAGCGGCGCGCGGCCGCCTTTCCGGTCATCGCGGCAACGTCCGCGCGCGACGGTGCCGGTATTCCCGATCTTCGCGCGTCGATCGCCCGTCTGGTGGCCGAGCGTCGCTAGCGGCCACCCTTTCCCTTCGCCGCCGCCACGGCTAAAAAGCGCCCGCCGCACATAAAGGTTTGCCGATGTCCACGACCGCGCACGATCAGGCCCGTATTCTCTCCGAAGCGCTGCCGCATATGCAGCGCTATGACGAGGAAACGATCGTCATCAAATACGGCGGCCACGCCATGGGCGAGGAAGAAGCCGCACGTGAATTCGCCCGCGATGTCGTGCTTCTGGAACAAACGGCGATCAATCCGGTGGTGGTGCATGGCGGCGGGCCGCAGATCGAGACGATGCTCAAGCGGCTCGGGATCAAGTCGCAATTCGCGTCCGGCCTGCGCGTGACGGACGCCGCGACGATCGAGATCGTCGAGATGGTGCTCGCGGGTTCGATCAACAAGAACATCGTCAGCCACATCAATCAGGCCGGTGGCAAGGCCGTCGGGTTGTGCGGCAAGGACGGCAACATGGTCATCGCGCGCAAGGTCACGCCGCAACGCGGCGCGGCCATCGCCGACCTCGTCGATCTCGGCTTTGTCGGCGAGCCGGAGAAGGTCGACACCACCGTGCTCGATCAGATCCTCGGCCGAGAGCTCATTCCGGTGCTGGCGCCAATAGCCGCCGGCGCCAATGGCGAGACCTTCAACGTCAACGCCGACACCTTTGCCGGCTATATCGCTGGTGCATTGCGGGCAAAACGTTTGCTACTTCTGACCGACGTGCCCGGCGTG
>CAZSAW010000126.1:0-5586 GCA_964604745.1 uncultured Hyphomicrobiales bacterium | reverse complement strand
CCCGCCTCGTCGAGGCTCAACTCGCTCGAAAGCTGCGCTGAAAGCGCGCGCATCACGCTTGGCTGTCCGTTTTCGTCGTCAGATGAGTTCGAAACGGCTCTGATCCGGGAGCGACGCGAAGCGGGCGCCTATGCGACGTCGTCACGAACACGCGGCCTGATGTGGGTCACGCTCGCCGGCGCAGCCGTCCTCATTCTCCTGATGTGAAAAAAAGGGCGCCCTCGGGCGCCCTTTCAAGTTCATCGCGGAGCGATGCTGGGAGGAAACGCAAACGGATCGTTTGCAATCAGGCCGCCGCTTTCGCGCCGGTCGGAACTTCGGAGATCGTTTTGAGAATTTGGGACGCGATTTGGTAGGGGTCGCCCTGCGAATTCGGGCGACGATCCTCAAGGTAGCCCTTGTAGCCGTTGTTGACGAAAGAGTGCGGAACGCGGATCGAAGCACCGCGGTCTGCGACGCCGTAGCTGAACTTGTTCCAGGGCGCCGTCTCATGCTTGCCGGTCAGACGTTTGTCATTGTCCGGACCGTAGACGGCGATGTGGTCGTGCAGGTTCTTTTCGAATTGCTTCATGAGCGATTCGAAATAGTCTTTACCGCCGATTTCACGCATGTACTTCGTCGAGAAGTTGGAGTGCATGCCCGAGCCGTTCCAGTCGGTGTCCCCGAGCGGCTTGCAATGCCACTCGATGTCGATCCCATAGGGTTCGCAGAGGCGCATCATCAGGTAGCGCGCCATCCACATCTGGTCGGCCGCCGTGCGTGAACCCTTGCCGAAGATCTGGAATTCCCACTGGCCTTTCGCCACCTCGGCGTTGATGCCCTCATGGTTGATGCCGGCGAAGAGGCAGAGATCGAGATGCTTGTCGACGATCTCTCTCGCGACCGAGCCGACATTCTTGTAGCCGACGCCGGTGTAATAGGGCCCTTGCGGCGCGGGATAGCCTTCGGTCGGGAAACCGAGCGGACGTCCGTCCTTGTAGAAGAAATACTCCTGCTCGAAGCCGAACCAGGCGTCCGGATCGTCAAGAATCGTCGCGCGCTTGTTCGACGCATGCGGAGTCTTGCCGTCCGGCATCATCACTTCGCACATCACGAGGACACCGTTCGTGCGCGCGCCATCGGGAAAGATGGCAACCGGCTTCAGCACGCAGTCGGAACTGTGACCCTCGGCCTGCATCGTCGAGCTTCCGTCAAAACCCCAGAGCGGAAGCTGGTCGAGGGTCGGGAAGCTGGCGAATTCCTTGATCTGGGTTTTGCCGCGCAGGTTGGGCACAGGCGTGTAGCCGTCGAGCCAGATGTACTCGAGCTTGTACTTTGTCATTTCGGTTTCTCTCGTGAGCTGTTTGACGCGATCAGTGGGAGTTCTGAAGCGAGGCTTCAGGCGCCAACGGCACCCGGCCGCCAACTGCCGCGGCTTTCCAAGCATTAAATATGCCAGTTCCGAAGGCATGCCCGCGAATGCGGCAGAGGCAACGGATCGGCTGGCGTTTCCTCGCAGGTGTCGCCGCTGTACGAGCGCGCAAATCGATGTCCTGCTTATAATGTAGCCAAACACTGATTTCTTAGCAGGCAGTAAGAACAATTGGCGAGCAATGCGTTATATTCTCTCCAAGAGTCGCGCGCTGCGGCGCGCATTGCAGGAGATCAGCCATGGCGAATTCAAATCGGGAATCGGCGACGATCTACCAGTTTCCCCCGCGCGGCCGGTTCGTGGCGGATGATGACGAGTGCAATCGTGCGATGGCGGTGTCACCACGGGTGACGAGGATCGCGATCGGCAGCGGCTGGTATCACGACGATGCCATCCGGGAAGCGGAGCAGGCGCGCAAGAAGTAAGACGCGCGTCTTGCGCTCAGAGTCCAAAGATCGACCAATTCATTCGGCGCGTGAGCATTTCGAGAGCGACGCGTCCGAGATGAGAATTGCCGTTTGCATCAAGGCCCGGCGACCAGACCGCGATTGATGCCTTGCCTGGCGCGATCGCCAGAATGCCGCCGCCCACGCCGCTTTTGCCAGGCAGGCCGACACGATACGCAAATTCCCCTGAGCCATCGTAGTGTCCGCAGGTGAGCATCAAGGCATTGATGCGGCGCGCGCGCTCGGGCTGCACGACCGATTGACCGGTTGAGGGATTGCGTCCGGAATGCGCGAGATAGCGCCCCGCCATCGCGAGTTGCCGGCAATTCATGGCGATGGCGCAATGGTGAAAATAAACACCCAGCGTGTAGGGAACGGAATTCTCGATCACGCCGAAAGACTTCATGTAATTGGCGAGTGCCGTATTGCGATAGCCGGTGCGCTGTTCAGATGCGGCAACGGAGTCATCGATCGCGACACTTGAATCGTCGGCCAGGAATTGCACGAACCTCAAGATGTCTCCCAGCGCTTCGCGCGGCTGGTGTCCGGACAGGATCAGGTCAGTGACGGCGATGGCGCCGGCGTTGATGAATGGATTGCGCGGGACGCCGCGCTCGTATTCGAGCTGCACGATTGAATTGAACGCGCTGCCCGACGGCTCGCGTCCGACCCGCCGCCACAATCGGTCGCCGGCCTTTCCCAGAGCCAGCGTCAGTGTGAAGACCTTGGAGATACTCTGAATCGAAAACGGAATCTCACTGTCGCCGCCGGCGGCGACGTTGCCATCGTTGTCGATGACGACGAGCCCGAAGGATTGCGGATTGACGCGTGCGAGTTCCGGAATGTAGCTCGCGACCGTGCCGCGATCGGTCCGCTCGCGCATCTCGGCGCTAATTTCTTTTACCACGTGGCTCAGCGTTTCTGCCGTGCTCATGTCGCCCGTTCGTAACCTCACGTTCTTAAAGAAGAAGGGCGCCCCGCCGGGAGCGCCCTTTTCAGCTCATCGCCGCTGCGATGCTTTGCGAGAAGCGCTTACGCGGAATAGTACATCGTGAATTCGACCGGATGCGGAGTGTGCTCGAAGCGGATCACCTCCGTCATCTTCAGCTCGATATAGGAATCGATGAAATCGTCATCGAACACGCCGCCCGCTTTCAGGAAGGCGCGATCCTTGTCGAGGCTTTCGAGCGCTTCACGCAGCGAGCCGCATACCGTCGGAATCTGCTTCAGTTCGGCCGGCGGCAGATCGTAGAGATCCTTGTCCATGGCGGAGCCGGGATCCATCTTGTTTTTGACGCCGTCGAGGCCGGCCATCAGCATCGCGGCAAAGCCGAGATACGGATTGGCGAGCGGATCGGGGAAGCGCACTTCCACGCGCTTCGCTTTCGGATTGGTCGTGTAGGGGATACGGCACGACGCCGAGCGGTTGCGCGCCGAATAGGCGAGCAGGACCGGCGCTTCGAAGCCCGGCACAAGACGCTTGTAGGAATTCGTCGTCGGATTCGTGAAGGCGTTGATCGCCTTCGCGTGCTTGATGATGCCGGCGATGTAGGACAGGCACGTTTCCGACAGGTCGGAATATTTGTTGCCGGCGAAAACCGGCTTGCCGTCTTTCCAGATCGACTGATGGCAATGCATGCCCGAGCCATTGTCGCCATAGATCGGCTTCGGCATGAAGGTTGCGGTCTTGCCGTAGATGTTGGCGACCTGATGGATGCAGTATTTGTAGACCTGCAGTTGGTCGGCCATGTAGGTCAGCGGCGAGAATTTCAGGCCGAGCTCGTGCTGGGCCGACGCCACTTCGTGGTGATGTTTCTCGACCTTGGCGCCCATTTTCGCCATTGCCGCGAGCATTTCGCCGCGCATGTCCTGCGCGGAATCCTGCGGCGGCACGGGGAAATAGCCGAGCTTTGTGCCGATGCGGTGGCCAAGATTGCCGCCTTCATATTCAGTGTCGGCATTGCTCGGCAGTTCGATCGAGTCGAGTTTGAATCCCGTGTTGTACGGATCCGATTTGAAGCGGACGTCATCGAACACGAAGAACTCGGCTTCGGGTCCGAAATAGACCGTGTCGCCGATGCCCCAGGCCTTCACGAGACCTTCGGCCTTCTTGGCGATGCTGCGCGGATCGCGATTGTACGGCTCGCCGGTCGTCGGCTCGAGCACGTCGCAGGTGAGAACAAGCGTCGTCTCGGCGAAGAACGGATCGATGCAGGCCGTGGCCGGATCGGGCATCAGGTTCATGTCCGATTCATTGATTGCCTTCCATCCGGCGATCGATGAGCCGTCGAACATGATGCCTTCGGCGAAGGTGTCCTCTTCGATCATGGTCACGTCGAACGTGACGTGCTGCCATTTGCCGCGCGGATCGGTGAAACGGAAATCGACGTATTTCACGTCGTTGTCCTTGATCATTTTCATTACGTCTTTGGCAGTCGTCATTGAACGCGTTCCTCTCAGTTATCGGGTCTTGAAGCCAAGCGCGGAGCCGTCCTGAAAATCAGATGGCGTCCAATCCGGATTCCCCCGTTCTGATCCGGATCGCTTCTTCAATATTTGAAACGAAAATCTTGCCATCGCCAATCCGTCCCGTCTGCGCGGCGCGGCGGATTGTATCCACGGCTTTTTCGACCATGTCGTCCCCAAGCACAATTTCGATTTTCACCTTCGGGAGAAAATCGACGACGTATTCAGCGCCGCGATAGAGCTCGGTGTGGCCTTTTTGCCGGCCAAAGCCCTTCGCTTCGGTGACGGTAATACCCTGCAAGCCGACCTCCTGGAGCGCTTCCTTCACCTCGTCGAGCTTGAACGGCTTAATGATCGCCTCGATTTTCTTCATGAATTTCCTCTCCCGGTCCTTCGGGTAGCTGACGCGACCGGAAAGAGCCCGTTTGCCGATAGCAGGTCCCGTGCCAAGCCGAAAATCGCCTCCGAAGGCCTTCGCTATCAACCGCTTAGCGCAGGATTTTTGCAGCAGCGATGTTTGTGCAGGCGGTGTGCTGCCTGATTATTCAGCAATATGCTCAATCCGTAATCAACGCGTCGAACTCGGCGCCCCTCACGGCCAGAACGATAGCGCGTTGTGATGACATGGGGCAGTCATTACGCTCCACACCGCATGATCGAAGTTCTGACCACGAGCGAGATGGGAGAGGCGGATCGTCTCGCAATCGCAGGCGGCATCCCCGGCGCCGAGCTGATGGAGAATGCCGGCCATGCGGTGGCCGAGGTCGCAGTAGCGGGCTTTCCGGCCGCCAAAGCGGTGACGGTGGTCGCGGGGCCCGGCAATAACGGCGGCGATGGATTCGTGGCCGCTCGCCACCTGGCGGCATGGGGCCGATCGGTTCGGCTTCTGTTGTTTGGTGACCGGTCGAAATTGAAGGGCGACGCAGCGCAGGCCGCCGGCAAATGGAAGGGCGCCATCGAACCCGCGACACCGGCGGCGATTGTGGATGCCGAGCTGATTGTCGACGCCTTGTTCGGGGCGGGGCTCGATCGGTCGGTGGAAGGGCCGGCGCGCAACCTCATCGAGGCCATGAACACCAGCGCCCGGCCAATCGTCGCCGTCGACCTGCCCAGCGGCGTCAACGGCACGAGCGGGGCGGTCATGGGAGCGGCCGTCCACGCGGCAGAAACGGTCACGTTCTTTCGGCGCAAACCCGCGCATCTGCTTTTGCCCGGCAGACCACTATGCGGGCGCATCACGGTTGCCGATATCGGCATTCCGGC
>CAZSAW010000125.1:0-8694 GCA_964604745.1 uncultured Hyphomicrobiales bacterium | reverse complement strand
GCCGGCGAGCACCCAGCGCTTCACCTTCTCTTCCTTCATCAGATAGTCGACCGCAGGGATGGCCTGCTGGTTCGGAGCGGCGCCCGTGTAGAACACGTTGCGCTCGGATTCCTCACCCTCGTACTGCACGGGGTAGAAGAGGATCGAGTTGAGCTCCTTGAACACCGGCAGCACGGACTTGCGCGACACCGACGTCCAGCAGCCGAACACGGCGGCAACCTTGTCCTTGGTGATCAGTTCGCGCGCCTTTTCCGCGAACAGCGGCCAGTTCGACGCCGGGTCGACAACCACCGCCTCGAGCTTCTTGCCGAGCACGCCGCCCTTCTTGTTCTGCTCGTCGATGAGCATGAGCATCACGTCCTTCAGCGTGGTCTCGCTGATGGCCATGGTGCCGGAGAGCGAATGCAGAATTCCGACCTTGATGGTGTCCTGAGCCTTGGCGGGGAACACCGCCGCGAGCCCGAGCGCTAGACCCGCCGTGGCGGCGAGCCAGCGGCGGGCATTCGGTCGCTCGGCGACCGCACGGATCGATTGAATCATGAGAACTTCCCTCTGCTTTGACGCTGCGCGTTGCGCCCCCGACAGCCCGGCGGCCTTTCGCGCTGCAGCAGGATTGGCAAGGCCCGTGCCAATGCCGCTTTCACGGGAAGCTATTGAATCAGCGCATTGATTCAGGACAATGCAATCTGCCTGCCAATTAAGCACTCTACCGCCTCTGACAATGAATTGAGCAATCTGCCTACTTTTCTGGCAGGCGCTTTAGCGCCGACGCAGATCGTTCGAATTCCGCGTGACTTGCAGGCAGGGCTGTGGAGAAAAGAAGCGCGCAGAGAGCCTGGAAATGACAGCAGAACCCATCCTCGACATCGCCCATCTCGGGCACCTCGAATTGCTCACCCCCAAATTCGAAGAAAGCCGCCGCTTCTTTATCGACGTGATGGGCATGACCCAAAGCGGCGAAAAGGGCGACAGCGTCTATTTGCGCGGCTGGGATGATTACGAGCGCTATTCGCTCAAGCTCACGGCCTCGAAGACATCGGGCATCGGCCATGTCGCCTTTCGCACCCGGACACCGCAGGCGCTCGAACGGCGGGCGGCGGCGCTCCAGGGCTCGGGCTTCGATATCGGCTGGACCGATGGCGACCTCGGCCAGGGCAAGACCTTCGTCTGCAAGGACCCCGACGGCCACGTCATCGAACTCTATTACGAGACGGAATGGTACCAGGCACCGCCGGACCAGAAACCGGCGCTGAAGAACCAGGCGCAGCGCTTTCCGGCCCGCGGCTGCAATGTGCGCCGCCTCGACCACTGGAACGGACTTGCCGCCGACATCAAGGCGAACCGGATCTTCTTCGAGACGTATCTCGGCTTCCGCCTCACCGAGATCATCATCCTCAATGACGGCACCGAAGCCGCCATGTGGATGACCGCGACCAACAAGTCCTACGACTTCGCGTATTCGCGCGACAACACCGGCAGCCACGGCCGGCTGCATCACATCACCTTCGCCCTCGACAGCCGCGAGGAGATGCTGCGCGCCGCCGATATCTTTCTGGAGAACGGCATCTTCATCGAGGCCGGACCGCACAAGCATGCGATCCAGCAGACGTTCTTTCTTTATGTCTATGAGCCGGGCGGCAACCGCATCGAACTCGCCAATGCCGGCGCGCGGCTGATCCTCGCGCCCGACTGGAAGCCGATCGTCTGGACCGAGGAAGAGCGCAAGAAGGGCCAAGCCTGGGGCCTGAAGACGATCGAGTCGTTCCATACCCACGGCACGCCGCCGGTGGATATGAAGACCGCAAAGGGCTAAATCCGTCCTGCCGGGCGCGCGCGAACCGCGCCTTCGGGCAGGAACAGGACAATCGTCGTGGATTTGCCGAAAGTCTCTGTCGGCGTCAAAGGCGCCGCCGAAATTCTCGTCTCCGAAGCGCATACGGCGCCGCGCATCGGCTCCGGCCGCGTGCATGTGCTGGCAACACCCGTCATGATCAACGTCATGGAAGCCGCCGCGCTCGATGCCATCGAGCGGCTTCTGCCCGAGGGCTATCAAAGCCTCGGCACGCATCTCGACGTCGGACATTATGCGGCGACGCCGGTCGGCATGCGGCTGCGGGCGACTGCCGAGGTCATCAAAGTGGATGGCCGCAACGTCGAATTCCGCGTCGAAGCCTTCGACGACAAGGAACGCGTCGGCGACGGGCGGCACGTGCGAGTCGTCGTCAATGTGGCGCGCTTCGATCAGCGCGTGCAGGCGAAGCTCGAGGAGCTGCCGCGCATTCAGCAGCCATGGCCTTCTAGCCCGGGAGTCCGTCCATGATCCCCAATACGCCGCGTATCGCCTTCATCGGCTTCGGCGAAGCCGGACAGGCTTTCGCCGCGGGCCTGCGCGAAAGCGGGGTCGAGCGCATCCGGGCCTGGGACATCCTGTTTCCCGAGCCGGACGGCGAGCGTCTTCTCAAGGCCGCAGACACCATCGGGGCAACCGCAGCCGTGTCGGCCGCGGATGCTGTGCGCGATGCCGACATCGTCATCTCGGCGGTGACAGCAGCCTCGAGCCTCGATGCCGCGCGGTCCGCTCTGCCGCATCTGCACGACCAGTATTTCCTCGACGTGAATTCGGTTTCGCCCGGCCGCAAGAAAGACACCGCCGCGCTCGTCAATGGCGGTGCGCGCTATGTCGACGTCGCGGTCATGGCACCGGTCTATCCGGCGCGCCACAAGACGCCGCTACTCCTGGCCGGCGAATATGCCGAAACCCTCGCCCCGATCCTGCGCGAACTCGGCATGAATGTCGCGCTGGCCGGCCCCAGTGTCGGCGGCGCAGCCGCAATCAAGATGGTGCGCAGCGTCATGATGAAAGGCATCGAGGCGCTGACCGAGGAATGTTTTGTCGCCGCCGAGCGCGCCGGTGTGGACAAGGAGGTCATGGCCTCGCTCGCCAAAAGCTATCCCACGCTCGATTGGCCGAAAATGGTCGCCTACAACATCGAGCGCATGGCGACGCACGGCATCCGCCGCGCCGCCGAAATGGAGGAAGTGGCCACGACGCTCGCCGAACTCGGCGTCGAGCCGCTGATGGCGAGCGCCACGGTGCAGCGCCAGCGCGCGATGGGCGCGATCGGCAAGGACCCGGACTTGCGCGCCGCGCTCGAGCAGGATCACACGACGATTCTGAAAGCCGTCAACGCGGCCGTGAAGAAGAACGCACCGCGTTGAGCGTCCGTTCAGGCATGGGCATCACCAGCCACGCGGTTTGATATCCGGCACACGTCGGCTGCCGCGCGGGCCGGAATAGATCGCCGTCGCCGTCTGCGTGCCCATGTGGAGCAGGTCGGCCAGGAAGGCGGCGATCGCACCGAAGGCAAAGCCGCCGATATGCGCCCACCAGGCAACGCCCTGCCCCTGGCTGTAGGACACGAACTCCGTCGCGCCCTGCAGAAGCTGCATCAGAAACCACAGCCCGGCGAAGATCACCGCCGGCACTGGAATGAAAAGCGGGACGAAGAAGATCGGGATGATGGTGATCACGCGCGCGGTCGGAAAGGTCACCGAATAGGCGGCAATGACTGCGGCAATCGCGCCCGACGCCCCGAGCACCGGCACGTTCGATTCCAGATGCGTCACGAAATGCACGAGGCTCGCGGCAAGCGCGCCGCCGATATAGAGCGCGAGGAAGCCCAGACGGCCGAAGCGCGCTTCCATCGCCGGCCCGAAAATCCAGAGAAACCACATGTTGAATCCGACATGCAGCCAGCCGCCATGCATGAAGGTATTGGTGAGAAGCGGCCACCAATTGTGCGGATCGAGCCCCGACGCGCGCGCGAGGTCGGGCGCGGAATAGCGCAGCGGTATCAGGGCATAATGGGCGAGCACATATTCGAGCTGGCGCGGCGCGAGACTCCACATCCACAGGAACACCAATACGTTCACCAGTATCAGCGTCAGCACGACGATCGGGCGCTTGGCGCGCGGCGCGGTATCGATGAAGGGAAACACGTGTCAGCCCTCGGTTTGCGCGCCTTCATTTAGGCGCGCAAAGCGATGGGCTCAATGCCGCAAAATTGCGCCGGTCGAGCTGTCCTAACGTCCGTGCCGCTTCCGCCGCCGCTGGAAGAAGACGACCGCAGCCAGCAAGGCAAAGGCCGGAATCGCCAGCCAATAGCGGCTCGGACGGTTGGCCGGTACGAGGACCGATGTAATTTCGTCGCCGGCGGCAAGGCCGTATTTGGCCGCCTCGCTGCCGAACTTGACGGCCTGGATCAGCACCTTGTCGCCGCTGCGATTGAGCGTGACGCCGGCACCCAGCAATCGCTCGCTGGCGGTCTTGCCCGAGCGCATTGTCAGGCGCACGAGCTTTTCGACGTCCTCGCCGGCGCGGCTCTGACTCGCAACCCGGAAGCGCAAGGTCAGCCCCTGCGGCAGGTTTTCGGCCACCTGGAAAATCTGCGCGGGCGGCTGCGACTCGAACGGATCTTGCAGCCGGTCGAGCCAGAACCCGGGCCGGAACAGCGTGAAGCAGATGAGGAGCAGACAGACGGTTTCGAAGATGCGGTTACGCGTCAGCAACCACCCCTGCGTCGCGGCGACGAAGCAGCCCATCGCGACGATCGAACAGACGATCACGAGAATGAGATGCCAGATGCTGCCGACGTCGATGAGGAGCAACTCGGTATTGAAGATGAAGATGAAAGGCAGGAGACCGGTTCGAATCTCGTAGCGGAATCCCTGAATGCCGGTCTTCACCGGATCGGCACCGGAGATTGCCGCCGCCGCGTATGCCGCAAGACCCACCGGCGGCGTCACGTCGGCCATCAATCCGAAATAGAAGACGAACAGATGTACGGCAACAAGCGGCACGGCGAGATCGTTCTGCGCCGCAAGTTCGACCAGCACCGGCGCCATCAAGGTCGCGACGACGACATAGCTGGCCGTCGTCGGCATCCCCATGCCGAGAATGAGGCAGATCACCGCCGTCAGCAGCAGCATGATCATGAGGTTGCCGCCGGAAATCGTTTCGACGATTTCCGTCATCACGAGACCGATGCCCGTGAGCGCCACCGCGCCGACAATAATGCCCGCGGTTGCGGTCGCGATGCCGACGCTCGTCATGTTGCGGGCGGCGCCCTCGAAGGCGGAAATCAATTCCATCCAGCCTTCCCGCGCCGCCGCCGCGTAGTTGTGTTGACCGCGAAACGCCGCGACGATCGGGCGTTGCGTCAGGATGATGACGATCAGGAGTGCCGTGCCCCAGAAAGCCGAGAGGCCCGGCGACATTTCCTCCACCATCAAACACCAGATCAGCACGACCACCGGCAGGATGTAGTGCAGGCCCGTGCGCGCGGTCTCATAGAAGTCCGGCACCTTCACGATAGCCTTAGACGGATCGTCGTGCGGCAGATCGGGATGCGACGCCTTGTAATAAAGCAGACCGATATAGGCTGCGGCGACAGCGACAGCGAGCATCCACGTCGCGGCCGCGCCGAATACGGTCTTGGTCCAGCCGATACCGTAATAGACAATGCCGCTCAGGATGATGATGCCACAGATCGTCATCAACGCGCGCAAGGCGGTGCCGCGGAAGCGGACGGCCCGCGTACGCGGCAGGCCTTTGAGCCCCATCTTCGCCGCTTCGATATCGACGATGTAGAACAGCGCGCCATAGGTCAGGAACGCGGGGACGAACGCGTGCTTGACGACTTCCGCGTAGGTGATGCCGACATATTCGGCGATGAGGAACGCGGCGGCGCCCATCACCGGCGGCATGAGCTGACCGTTCACACCGGCCGCGCATTCGATCGCGCCCGCTTTCACCGCCGGATAACCGACGCGCTTCATCAGCGGAATCGTGAACGTGCCGGTCGTCACCGTGTTCGCGATGGATGATCCGGAAATCATGCCGGTCATGCCGGACGCAACGACGCCGGCCTTGGCCGGGCCGCCGCGATAATGCCCGAGCATCGAGAAGGCGAGCTGGATGAAATAATTGCCGGCACCGGCCTTCTCCAGAAGGCTTCCGAACAACACGAACAGAAAGACGACGCTGGTCGACACGCCGAGCGCAACACCGAAGATGCCTTCGGACGTGATCCACATCTGCGAGGCCGCGCGCGCCAACGATGCGCCCTTGTGCGCCAGCAACCCCGGCAGCCACGGGCCGGCAAAAATATAGATGAGCATCAGCGTCGCGATGCCGGCGAGCGCCGGACCGACCGCGCGCCGCGCGGCTTCGACCAGAAGAACGACACCGATCACCGAAACGACGATATCGGGCGTTGTCGGCAGACCCGAGCGCTGCGACAATTCGCGATAGAAGAACAGCAGATAGCTCGCGGCGATCACGCCGAGGATCGCGAAAATCCAGTCGGTGACCGGCACATAGGCGCGCGGCGAGGATTTGAGTGCGGGGAATGTCGTGAAGGCGAGAAGAAAGGCAAAGCACAGGTGAATGACGCGCGCCTGCCCGTCATTGAACACGCCGAAATTCAGGGCATAGGGAATTGGCGAAGCGTACCAGAGCTGAAACAGCGACCAGGCCAGCGCGAGTGCGAAGATGATCGCTTTCGTGATGCCGGTCGGCTTGCGGCCGCCGGTATCGGCCTCCGCGACCATCGTCTCCAGCGCTTCGCGCGAAGCGGTCGAGCGTGCCTTCTCGCTCATGACGTTCCCCCAGTATGCCGCAGAAACAAAACGGGGCGGCCCTTCCCTTGGCCGCCCCGCCTGCCTGGATCACATCCAGCCTTTTTCCTTGTAGTACTTCACCGCGCCCGGATGCAGCGGAGCGGAGAGACCGTCCTTGACCATCTTCTTCGGATCAAGGTTGGCGAAGGCCGGATGCAGCTTCTTGAACTCGTCGAAGTTCTCGAACACTGCCTTCACGAGTTCGTAGACCGTCTGATCCGCGACCTTAGACGACGTGATCATGGTCGCGAGCACGCCGTAGGTCGTCGTCGGATTCGGGTTGTTGGCATACATGCCGCCCGGGATGGTCGCGATGGCGTAGTACGAATGCGCCTTCACGAGGTCGTCGACAGCCTTGCCAGTGAGCGGAACGAGCTTGGCGCCGCAAGCGGTCGTCGGATCCTGAATCGCCGCCGACGGATGGCCAACGCCGTAGAAGAAGCCGTCGATCTTGTTGTCACAGAGCGCGGTGCCCTGCTCGTCGGCCTTCAGTTCGGCCGCGAGCGAGAAGTCGGCCTTCGTCCAGCCCATCTGCTTGAGGAGTTCTTCCATCGAGGCCAGCGTGCCCGATCCCGGATTGCCGACATTGAAACGCTTGCCCTTGAAGTCCTCGAACTTCGTCACGCCCGCTTCCTTGCGCGCGAGCACGGTGAAGGGCTCCGGATGCACGGAGAAGACGGCGCGCAGATCCGGATCGGCCTTGCCCTTGAACTGGGCTTCGCCCTTGGTCGCGTTGTACTGAATGTCGGACTGCGACAGGCCGAAATCGAGTTCGCCTGACTTGATGGCGTTGGCGTTGAAGACCGAACCGCCGGTGGATTCCACCGAGCAGCGGATGCCGGTCTTGGCGCGATCCTTGTTCATCAGACGGCAGACCGCGCCGCCCACCGCGTAGTACACGCCGGTCACACCGCCGGTACCGATGGTGATGAATTTCTGCTGCGCGAGGCTCGGGCTGCCGGAAAAGGCGAGCGCCAGAGCCGCGGTCGCCGCGAGGCAACCCAATCGCGTGAAGTGTCCGTTCGTCATGAATGTTCTCCCGTTCTCTTTTCACTCTAGTCAGTGATTTTGCCGCGATTGTCTTTCTGGACCGCAACCCGTCGCGGCGACGGTTGAAATCCCACTTCCGTTCTCCGTATCAAGCGGCGATTGCCGCGTCGACCGCGTCTCCCAGGCGTTCGACGATGGTATCGATCGCGGCCGTATCGACAATGAAGGGTGGCGCCAGAAGAATATGGTCGCCCCGCGCACCGTCGATGGTGCCACCCATCGGATAGACCATCAAGCCGCGCGCCATCGCTTCCTTTTTCACCCTGGCATGCAGCTTCCGGGCCGGATCGAAGGGCTCCTTGCTGGCGCGGTCCGCCACAAGCTCAACCCCCTGAAACAGCCCGCGCCCGCGCACGTCGCCGACGAAGGGATGATTGCCGAACCGCTCCTGCAGCCGGCGCGCTAGGTGCGCGCCCTGGCGACGCACATTGGCGAGAAGATCGTCGCGCCGGATCACCTGTTGCACGGCCAGCGCCGCCGAACAGGCGAGCGCGTGACCGAGATAGGTATGTCCGTGCTGAAACAGGCCGGAGCCGCGCTTGAGCGGATCGAGCACCGCGCCGCGCACCAGCACCGCGCCGATCGGCGCATAGCCGCCGCCCAGACCTTTGGCGATGGTCATCAGATCGGGGACGATTCCCTCCTGCTCGCAGGCATGCAGCGTGCCGGTGCGGCCCATGCCGCACATCACTTCGTCGAGAATGAGGAGAATGCCGTGCCGATCACAGATTTCGCGCACGCGCTTGAAATAGCCGGGTACCGCGGCGACGGCTCCAAGCGTCGCGCCGACCACCGTCTCGGCCACGAACGCGATGACGCTGCGCGGCCCGAGCTTTTCGATCTGCGCTTCGAGTTCCTGCGCAAGCCGCTCGCCATAGGCCTGTGGCGACTCATCATTCCTCCGGCCGCGATATTCGTAGCAGGGCGAAACGTGAAAGGTCTCGATCAGCAGCGGCGCGAATT
>CAZSAW010000124.1:0-2047 GCA_964604745.1 uncultured Hyphomicrobiales bacterium | reverse complement strand
TCCGGCGCCGTGCGCCGCTCGTCGGAGACCGAGATATGCGCGAGCGAGTTCACGAGGCGATCGACGAAATCGTCCTGCGAGCCCTGCATCAGTGCCGCCATCATCACCGAAAAGCCGACACCGGTTGCAACGCCCGCGACGGCGACGAAAGTCTGGCGTGCGCGCGAACGCACATGCGTCCAGGCAATGTCGAAGATCAGGCTCACGGCTTGCCGGCTTTCACGCGCACGCGCTGCCCGTCGGCCAGGCCGGTCGGCGCCGGCGACGCAACCGTTTCGCCCTCTTTCAGGCCGGACAGGATTTCGATCGCGCGCGTGCCGCGAAGGCCGATCGTTACCTCGCGCCTGTGTACCGTATCGCCGTCAATGACGAAGACGGCGCTTCCCTGCACAGCGTCGGCTGGCACGAGCAAGGCATTCGGCTTCTCGCGCGTGATGACGTTCACCTCGACGCTCATGCCCGGCTTGAGCGGCGTATCGTCCGGCAGCCCGACCTTGATCCGATAGGTCTTGGCGACGGAATCGCCCATCGGGGTAATCTCGCGCACATGTCCCTGCAGCTTGCCGTTGGGAAAAGCATCGGTGCGAAACAGCGCCACCTGCCCAACGCTGACGCGGGGAATGTCCTCCTCGTTGACTTCGGCGACAACCTGCAGC
Source organism: uncultured Hyphomicrobiales bacterium (assembly GCA_964604745.1). Taxonomy (GTDB): domain Bacteria; phylum Pseudomonadota; class Alphaproteobacteria; order Rhizobiales; family Xanthobacteraceae; genus Pseudorhodoplanes. Next base: position 1,391 of record CAZSAW010000124.1, on the reverse strand, counting down.
GGCTTCGGTACGCCGACGCGCACGAGCACCTGCCCCGCTTCAGCGATCTCGCCCACTTCGCCGTCGCGGCGCAGCAGGACGCCGTCCATCGGCGCGCGGATCGTGTAATCGGCGATCTTTTCCATCTGCACGGAAATCTGCGCCTGGATCTGGCGCAGATCCATCGAGGCGCGTTCGTAAGTCTGCGTCGTCGCCGCGCCACGTTGGATCAGTTCGCTTGCACGCGACATCTCGCGCTTGATGAAATCCTCGCGCGCGCGCAGATCCTCAAGTTGCGCACGCAATTCCCGGTCGTCGAGACGCACGAGCACGTCGCCCGTCTTCACCTCGCGCCCCTCGCAGTCGCAGATTTCGACGATGCGATCGCGCACGAGACTTGCGACCTTGGCCCAGCGGAGCGGCTCGACCGCGCCGGTGCCGTAAACGATCTCGACGGCGGTGCCGAGCGCCGCAGGAACGGACGACACCTCGAGGCCGCGCTCGTTACGCCACCACAGCCCGGCGGCCGCGAGCACAAGCAGCGCCGCGCCCCAGATCAAGAGCTTCCGGTAGGTCTGCACGGCCCGTCGAATCCTCACCCCGAGGGTCGTGCGAGGGTATAGCGTGTCGGGAACGACGTGGCGCATGGTTTGGGCGACCTTCTGTCCACCTGCGGCAAAATGCATGGCGGGCATTGGGGCAGCATTGATCGATCTCAAGCGGCTGCCGCGATGGCCGCAGCCAATCGACGTTTTTGAAAGCAAAATTAAGGCCCGACCGCGCGCTCGCCGGGTCAGCGCCACCCCTTCAGCGATGCGGAAAAACGCCGATGGCCGGGACCGGCCCGGCCATCGGAATCGAGGTTCGGCCGCTCAGGCGAGCGCTTTGATGATGCGGCCGATCTTGTCGAAGATTTCGCCGATCTGCGCCTCGCTGACGATCAGCGGCGGCGTCACGGCAATGGAATCGCCGACGATGCGGAACATCATGCCTTCGTCATGGAAGCCGCGCTCCATCGCCTCGTAGCCGCGCTTGCCGACACCATCGGGCTTCGACGCGAGGTCGATGCCTGCGGTCAGACCGACGCAGCGGATATCGAGCACGTTCGGCAGACCCTTCAGCGACATTGCCGCGTCGGACCATTTCGGCTCGAGCTTTTTCGCGCGATTGAAGAGATCCTCGTCGCGATAGAGGTCGAGCGTGGCGATGCCGGCGGCGCAGGCAAGCGGATGCGCCGAGTAGGTGTAACCGTGGAAGAATTCCACGGCATGCTCGGGTCCGTTCATGAAGGCATCGTGGATGCCCTTGCGCACGATCACGCCACCCATCGGCGCCGCGCCCGACGTGACGCCCTTCGCGAACGTGATCATGTCGGGTACCACGCCGTAGCGTTCGGCGGCGAAGGCGTGGCC
>CAZSAW010000123.1:0-5709 GCA_964604745.1 uncultured Hyphomicrobiales bacterium | reverse complement strand
ATCGCCCGGCTGATCGACCGGTTCGGCTTTTTTCCGCTGCTCGGTGCGGCGCGCGGCTTGCGTCAGCCTGTTCACGCCGACGACGTGGCGGGGGCCTGCGTCGCGGCGCTGGAAGCGTCTGCCGCTATCAACGGCGCCTACGATCTGTCGGGCGGGGAAACGCTTTCATACCGGGAGATGGTCGAGCGCATCTTCGATGCCACAGGCCGCCGCCGGCGCTTGCTGACTTTGCCTATGCCGATTTTCAGCATGGCGATCGCCGTGTTGCGGATTCTGCCGCGTTACAGGCACTGGTCCGCGGCGATGGTGGACCGCATGAACCGCGATCTCGTTTTCGATCACAGCCACGCGACCGCCGATTTCGGTTTTGCGCCGCGCGGCTTCAGACTTTCGGCGGACGACATCGTCGTCCGCCGATAAGACGGGGATCAGGCGTTGAGTTCGTTCAGGGCGGCGCGGTTTTTCAGGAGAATGCGACGCGACGTCGGCAGGTCGATCGCCGAACGGCTTTCCAACTGAGTGAGGGTGCGCGACACCGTCTCGATGGTCAGGCCGAGATAATCGGCGATGTCCTGGCGCGACATCGGCAGTTCGACCGCATTGCCGCCCGGGATGCGCGAGGCCATTTCGAGGAGGAAGGCTGCGAGACGTTCCTGCGCGTTCTTGCGGCCGAGCAGAAGCATGTGATTCTGGGCGCGATCGAGATGGAGCGCGGTCAGCGCCCAAAGCTCGCGGCCGACTTCGCTGTCGCGCGTGGCGAGCGCCAGCACGGCGCTGCGCTTGATGACGATGATTTGCGAATCGGTAATCGCCTCGGCGGAGAAATGATGCTCGTCGCCGGCCTCGAGCCCGAACATGTCGCCCGGGAGGTGGAAGGCGCCGATCTGGCGGCGGCCGTCATTGAGCAGCTTGTAGGTGCGAACGGCGCCACTGACCACCTTGTAGATGTATTCGGCCGCTTCACCCTCGGCATAGATTTCGGTGTTGCGGGCAAAGGGCATGCAGGCGCCCATCATCTCGAATGACGCTTTCACGCCGGAAACGGGCAGCGAAACGGCAGATCCAGCGCGCACAGGGGTGGGGGCTCGGTTTGCGGTGTGAGTCAGCATGGCGTCACCTCATTGATCGGGTGACTGTCGATAGCCGGGTGCGCGGGAACCCGATATTCGGATAATGTCCCTAAGGGACATCCCGGAGGTGAAGGGCATCGCATAATGCAGGTTTTGCAGGGACTTGGAGCTTCCATTGCCTGAACTGGCAACGCGCATGGGCGCTTTGGCGAGCGGCGAATCGGAGCGCGCGGTCTGGCGCTGGCGGCTTGTCCGCCGTTACGGCATGAGCGTGCTGCTGGTGGGATCAGCCTTCGTGATCCGCGCTGCCTTGACACCTGCCTTGCATGAGCACGGAGCTTATCTGCTCCTTGTCCCGGCCGTCGTCATTGCGGCAGCGTTCGGCGGCTTTGGTCCCGGTCTTTTGGCGACGGTGCTGAGCGTCGGCGTCGGCCTTTTCTTTGCCGGGACCTATTCGGAAGCCTCCTGGCCGGATGTGCTGAATGCCGGGATGTTCGCGCTGATCGGCACCGGCATGTCGATCTTCGGCGAGCGTCTCAATCGCATGGGTACGAATGCCACGCTACGCAATCAGGATCTTCTCTCGCGCGAGGCGCATTTGCGGTCGATCCTCGATACGGTGCCGGATGCGATGATCGTGATCGACGAGCGCGGGCTGATGCAATCCTTCAGCAGCGCGGCGGAGCGACTGTTCGGCTACAGCGCCGCCGAGGCGTTGGGCAAGAATGTCAGCATTCTCATGCCGAATCCCCATCGCGACAACCATGATGCCTATCTGCAGCGCTATTACCGCACCGGCGAGCGGCGCATCATCGGCATCGGCCGCGTCGTTGTCGGCATGCGCAAGGACGGCTCGACATTCCCGATGGAGCTTGCAGTCGGGGAAATGCAATCGAACAACCGGCGCTTCTTCACCGGCTTCATCCGCGATCTCACCGAGCGTCAGCAGACCGAGGCGCGGCTGCAGGAGCTGCAATCCGAGCTGGTGCACATTTCGAGATTGACCGCGATGGGCGAGATGGCCTCCACGCTGGCGCACGAATTGAACCAGCCTCTGTCCGCGATCGCAAATTATCTGAAAGGCTCGCGCCGCCTGCTCGAATCGAGCACGGATGAGCAGGCAGGTCCCGTTCGCGACGCGATGGACAAGGCGGCCGAACAGGCATTGCGCGCAGGACAGATCATCCGCCGGCTGCGCGATTTCGTTGCCCGGGGCGAAAGCGAGCGGCGGGTCGAGAGCCTGAGCAAGCTGATCGAGGAGGCGAGCGCGCTTGCGCTCGTCGGTGTCAAGGAACACGGCATCAATGTGCGTTTCCAGCTCGACCCCGAACTCGATCTCGTGCTCGCCGACAAGGTGCAGATCCAGCAGGTTCTGCTCAATCTCATGCGCAACGCCATCGAGGCGATGGCGAACCTGCCGCGCCGCGACCTCGTCATCGCGACCGCGGCGGGCGAGGGCGACAATATCGTCGTCAGCGTGTCCGATTCCGGTTCGGGGATTGCGGAAGACGTCGCGGCGCAGCTATTTCAACCGTTCATCACGACCAAGCGACACGGCATGGGGGTCGGGCTCTCCATTTCGCGCACGATCATCGAGGCGCATGGAGGACAGATCTGGGTGGAGCAGACGCCGGGCGGCGGGGCCACGTTCCGCTTCACGCTCCGCGCCGTGACCAGGGAGGAAGTCGAGCATGTCGAATAACGTCGCCGTGCACGTCATCGACGACGACGAAGCGGTCCGGGAATCGCTTGCGTTCCTGTTGCAGAGCGCGAAGCTCAGCGTGCGCACTTATGAATCGGCCGTGGCATTTCTCGCTTCGCTTCCGAAGGGCGTCGCCGGCTGCATCATCACCGATATCCGGATGCCGGATGTCGACGGAATCGAGCTCCTGCGCCGTCTCAAGGGGATGGACGTCAACCTGCCGGTAATCGTGATCACGGGGCATGGCGATGTCCCGCTCGCGGTCGAGGCGATGAAGGTCGGTGCCGTCGACTTCCTGGAAAAGCCGTTCGACGACGAGGTGATGCTCAGCGCCGTCAAGGCGGCGCTGAATCGGCAGAAGGAAGATACGGCCCAAAGCGCGGAGCGCGAAGAGGTGCTGGAAAAGCTGGCGACCCTGTCCAACCGCGAGCGGCAGGTGCTCGACGGCCTCGTCATCGGCAATCCGAACAAGACCATCGCCTTCGATCTCGGCATCAGCCCGCGCACGGTCGAAATCTATCGCGCCAACGTGATGACGAAGATGAAGGCGGCGAGCCTGTCCGATCTGGTGCGCATGGCCCTCGTGTCAGGCACCACCGCGCTTTCGAATACGAAAAAGTCAAGCGGCTGATCGCGCGAGTGCAGACGCGTGTTTTGACGTGAGTCAACGCACGCGTGACGCCTGTTGGTGCCTAGTGTTGGACTTGATTCAATGGAGTCCGGCCCGGCGCCATGCCCCTTGCGGTCGCAGACGAGCGAAGACCCGTTATCGTCATCGTTGACGATGATCCGGCGGTATGCAGCTCGCTCAAATTCTCGCTCGAACTCGAGGGCTATCGGGTGCGCACCTTTGCCGATGCCGGTGCGCTGCTGGCGGACGACGATGTGTCGACGTCGCAATGCCTGATCCTCGATTACAAGCTGCCTGGGCTGAATGGGCTCGAATTGCTGGAAAAGCTGCGCGCGCGTCACGTCACCGTGCCGGCCATCATGATCACCAGCCACCCAAGCCGCGCGCTGCGCGACCTCGCCGCGCGCGCCAGAATCCGCATCATCGAAAAGCCGTTGCTGACTGATGCGCTGATCGAGGAAATCCGCGCCGTCTGCCGGGTCGTGTAACGCTCAGCGTTCGAGCGTCTTGAGGAAAGCGATGAAGTCCCTGATCTGGTCCGGATCGAAGCGGAATTCCGGCATGTTGGCATGGCCAGTGACAATGCCCTCGGCCAGCGGTTCTTCCAGATCCTCGACCGGATAGCGCGTGTGCAGCGCGCGGAACGGCGGCGCCAGTGCCAGCGGGCTCGGGCTGAGCTTGTCGATCGCATGGCAGCGGGCGCAATTGGCCTGCGCGAGCTGTGCGCCGCGCTGAACGTCGGGCGCGGTTTGCGCCAAAGCCGGATTGAGCGCGGGGATCAAGGCAGTCGCAACAATCGCAGCAATCAGTCGCAGGGTCATTGGCGAATTGCTCAGTGAGGCTTCTTGTCGGTCAGCGCCTGCAGCGTCGCGCTGTTGGGGCAATAGCTCGGCCAGCTCGCGCGCTGCGGCTCGGTATCGAGATCATGCTCGCATTGTACCTCCGCCTGACACCCGGCGCAGACGCGTTCGAGGTCGCGCATCACCGCCGGATCGACGGCGTGCGGGTCGAGCCGCAAGTCCGCCATCCGCCGGCGCAACAGGAGATCGGCGTTCTCGTCGCGGGCGGCAATGGCCCGCAATTCCGCGGCCGACAGGCCGAGATCATGTGCTATCCGTTCGATTTCGTGCGAATCGCAACCGTCGAATTCATTCGGTTGCGTCTGCCGGCGCACAAAGGCGCGCCATTCCTGCGCGATACGCTGCAGGATCGTGTCGGCAAAGCGCTTCTGCATGGCTTGCGGCCCCAAGTTTGAGTCTGCAGCACACTAAGCCGCGCGAAAGTTTGCACATTGAGTTAGCTCAACCTCAAACTTGCTTGCAATCCAGCGCCACTTTGATCTGCGTCAAGGAGCAGGTGGGCTTCGTCGTCTTTCAGTTGCCCTAAGTCTAAATGCGCCGGCTGGAGGTGATCCGCCGGGATTGGGAAGGGGCGGTTATGACGCAAGCCACAACAAAATCCATGACGATCGGCGAGGGTGGCAGCGCGCTGGTCTTTGCAGTTCTGGCCTTCGTTTCAATCATCGTTGCCGCCAAGGCCTATTCGCCGGAATACGCCTTCCACGCCTATCTCTTTACCGCGGGCAGCATCGTCGCCGTCTTCGCGATCTTCAACCGTTACTACGACCGCCCGGCCGAGGCGCCGCCGCTGACGATCGACGGCAAACCCAACTACAATTTTGGCCCGGTCAAGTTCGCCACCGTGGCGGCGATGATCTGGGGCATTGCCGGCTTTCTGATCGGCCTGATCATCGCGCTGCAACTCGCGTTTCCCGCGCTCAATCTGGATCTGCCCTGGACGAGCTTCGGCCGGATGCGCCCGCTGCATACGTCGGCGGTGATTTTCGCGTTCGGCGGCAACGTGCTGATCGCCACCTCGTTCTATGTCGTGCAGCGCACGTGCCGCGCGCGACTTGCCGGTGACCTGTCGCCGTGGTTCGTCGTGCTCGGCTACAATTTCTTCATCGTCATCGCCGGCACCGGCTATCTCCTCGGTATCACCCAGAGCAAGGAATACGCGGAGCCCGAATGGTACTCCGACCTCTGGCTGACGGTGGTGTGGGTCGTCTATTTCCTCGTCTATCTCGCGACCATCATGCGGCGGAGCGAGCCACACATCTACGTCGCCAACTGGTTCTATCTCGCCTTCATCGTCACCATCGCGGTTCTGCACCTCGGCAACAACGCGACCATCCCGGTCTCGCTGTTCTCGTCGAAGTCTTACATCGTCTGGTCGGGCGTGCAGGATGCCATGGTGCAGTGGTGGTACGGCCACAACGCGGTCGGCTTCTTCCTCACCGCCGGCTT
>CAZSAW010000122.1:0-7742 GCA_964604745.1 uncultured Hyphomicrobiales bacterium | reverse complement strand
GCTTCAACATCACTTGATCCGGGGCAGCACCCCGAACTGGTGGAACGGCGGGGGCGAGGACAGCGTCCACTCCAGCGTGGTTGCGCCCGCGCCCCATGGATTGCCGGCGGCGCGCTCCTTGCGGGCGAAGGCGTAAGCCATGCCAGCGAAGAACACCAAGAGACCGACAACGGAAATGTAGGAACCGATCGAGGAGATCTGATTCCAGCCGTGGAATGCATCCGGATAGTCGACCGTGCGGCGCGGCATGCCGGCGAGGCCGAGGAAGTGCTGCGGGAAGAAGGTGACGTTCACGCCGATGAAGGTCAGCCAGAAATGCAGCTTGCCGAAGAATTCCGAATACATGTAGCCGGTGATCTTCGGGAACCAGTAATACCAGCCCGCGAAGATCGCGAAGACCGCGCCGAGCGACAGCACGTAGTGGAAGTGTGCGATCACATAATAAGTATCGTGCAGCGAGCGATCGACACCGGCATTGGCGAGCACCACGCCCGTGACGCCGCCGATGGTGAAAAGGAAGATCAGCCCGATCGCCCACAGCATCGGCGTGCGGAACTCGATCGAACCACCCCACATCGTGGCGATCCACGAGAAGACCTTCACGCCTGTGGGCACCGCGATCACCATGGTCGCCGCGACGAAATAGGCCTGCACCGCAGTCGACATGCCGACCGTGTACATATGGTGCGCCCACACGACGAAGCCGATGCCGCCGATGGCGACCATCGCATAGGCCATACCGAGATAACCGAAGACCGGTTTGCGCGAGAAGGTCGACACGATCTGGCTGACGATGCCAAAGCCAGGCAGGATCAGGATATACACTTCGGGATGACCGAAGAACCAGAACAGATGCTGGAACAGGAGCGGATCGCCGCCGCCATCGGCCGCAAAGAAGGTCGTGCCGAAATTACGGTCGGTCAGAAGCATCGTGATCGCGCCGGCGAGAACCGGCAGCGACAAGAGCAGCAGGAACACGGTCACGAGAATCGACCACACGAAGAGCGGCATCTTGTGCAGCGTCATTCCCGGCGCGCGCATGTTGAAGATGGTGGTGATGAAGTTGATCGCACCGAGGATCGATGACGCGCCGGCGATGTGGATGGAAAGGATGGCGAAGTCCATCGCCGGTCCGGGGTGACCGCTGGTCGAGAGCGGCGCGTAGATGGTCCATCCGGCGCCGACGCCGGGCGCGCCCGGTTCGCCTTCGACGAACATCGAGCAGAGCAACAGCGCAAACGACGCCGGCAGCAACCAGAACGAGATGTTGTTCATGCGCGGGAAGGCCATGTCCGGCGCGCCGATCATCAGCGGCACGATCCAGTTGCCGAAGCCGCCGATCAGGGCGGGCATGACCATGAAGAAGATCATGATCAGGCCATGCGCCGTGCTGAACGTATTGTACTCATGGCTGGTCGGGAAAATCTGCATTCCCGGATTTTGCAGCTCCATGCGGATGGCGATCGACAACGCCACGCCGATAACGCCCGCCACGATCGCGAAGATCAGATACATCGTGCCGATGTCTTTGTGGTTCGTCGAATAGACGAACCGGCGCCAGCCATGCGGATGGTCATGCGCGTGGGCGTCGGAGGCGCCGTGGGCGGTCTCGAATTTCGCCGTCGTGGCCATGTGTCAGTCCCTTCAGTGTCCGCTTGTTCTTGTTCGATGCTGCGGCGATCAATCGCCGTTCTGTTTGTTTGCCGCGACCGCGACGGGCTCATGCCCATCGCTTGCATATTTCTTCTTCGCCTGATCGACCCACGCGGTGAAATCGCGGTCCGAAACCACGCGCACGGCGATCGGCATGAAGGCATGATCGCGGCCGCAAAGCTGCGAGCATTGGCCGTAATAGACGCCCTCGCGCTCGGCCTTGAACCACGTTTCGTTCAGACGGCCGGGAACAGCGTCGATCTTGATGCCGAATGATGGCACCGCGAAGGAATGGATCACGTCGGATGCGGTGGTCTGGACGCGGATCACTTTGTTGACCGGCACGACCATCTCGTTGTCCACGGCCAGGAGTCGCGGCTGATCGGCCTTACGGTCCTTGTCCTGCAGCATGAGCGAATCGAATTCGAACTTGCCATTATCCGGATAGCTGTAGCTCCAGTACCATTGCTTGCCGGTCGCCTTCACCGTGATGTCGGCCTGCGGAATGGTCGTTTGCAGGAAAAGCAGGCGGAACGAAGGAACCGCAATCACAACGAGAATGAGAACCGGAACGATTGTCCAGGCGACCTCAATCAACGTGTTGTGCGTGGTGCGGGACGGCGTCGGATTCGCCTTGGCATTGAATCGCACCATGACGATCACGAGCAGCGCCAGGACGAACACGACGATGGCGGCGATGATGTAGAGAAGGAAATCGTGAAACCACACGATGTCGGCCATCACCGGAGTCGCCGCCTGCTGCAGGGTCATTTGCCATTCAGAGGGCTGCCCCAGGCCGGCCCAGGCCGCACCCGCTCCCGAAAGGGTCGCCATTGCGGTCGCCGCGGCGATCAGGATTCTGCGCACCAGCATTTTTCTATTCGCTCCTTCGACAATTCGACTTTGCCGCGTTCTTTGTCGCGCGTCGTTCCAAGTCGATGCACGGCAAACCCGCTATCGTCACGGCGTCTGCCTTGGGGGCTCGGCGGGGTGAGGCGGGAAATCTAGAATTCCTCGCATCTCAAACCATAATTTGGTCCCAGTCGCAATGTGCCTCAAGGTCCGGCGCGTGCGACAAACGGCTTAGCGGCGCTGGGTCGGTCGAGCCGTTCATTTGTGCGTCAAAAAGGGGTCTTCTTGACAGCCTGACCCCGCCATGTACCCCAAGGCCCGCGCGGATCGGCGTTGCCGAATCGGCTGCAGCGGCGGGCTGACATGATACCTGTCAAGGGAAGGACCATGAGCCTCATCGAAAAGCCCTGGCGCGCGAGCAGCCTCGCCCTGGCGATCATCCTTCTGCTGCTGGGTGGCATCGATCGGGCGACCGCGCAGGGCGCCGTGCGCTCCGTGCATGGCGATTGGCAAATCCGCTGCGATACGCCGGCAGGGGCCCAGAGCGAACAATGCGCCCTGATCCAGAGCGTGACGGCAGAGGACCGGCCCAATGTCGGGCTCACCGTCATCGTGCTGAAAACGGCCGACCAGAAAAGCCGGCTGATGCGCGTCGTCGCCCCGCTCGGGGTGCTGCTGCCGTCCGGTCTCGGCCTCAAGATCGACAATGCGGATGTCGGTCGCGCCGGCTTCGTGCGCTGCCTGCCGAACGGTTGTGTCGCCGAGGTTGTGATGGATGAAAATCTGATGAAGCAGTTGCGAGAGGGCACAACGGCAACCTTCATTATCTTCCAGACTCCGGAAGAGGGCATTGGCTTCCCAATGGCCCTGAAAGGCTTCGGCGAAGGTTTCGACAAATTGCCGTGACTGTGCGGGGCGCAGCCTGAAGCCGGCCTCGCGCAATGTGCCTTGACCGCCTATCTTGCCGCCATGACCACACAACCGACAATGTCACTTCTCGACCGCGCCGGTCTGGATCGCGGGCGCGCAAGGATTATCTTGGCGCGCGGGCTTGAAGGCGCCGACGACGGCGAACTCTTCCTCGAATATCGTCAATCCGAGGCGCTTGGCTTCGACAACGGCCGCCTCAAGCAGGCCACATACGATACTGCCCAGGGTTTCGGCCTGCGCGCGGTGAAGGACGAGGCCGTCGGCTACGCGCATGCGTCGGATGTTTCCGAACAGGCGTTGATACGCGCCGCCGACGCGGTTCGCGCCGTCAAGGATGGCTATGCCGGGCGCTATGCCGACGCGCCGCCGCGCAGCAACGTCAAATTGTACGGGGACGACAATCCGCTCGACGCTCCGGGCTTCGAAACGAAAGTGAAGCTTTTGCAAGAGATCGACGCTTATGCGCGCGCCAAGGATTCGCGCGTGCGGCAGGTCTCGGTCAGTCTCGGCGCGAGCTGGCAGGTCGTGGAAATTCTGCGCACCGACGGCGAAACCTATCGCGACATTCGTCCGCTGGTACGTCTGCATGTCTCGATCGTCGCGGGCGACGGCACGCGCCAGGAAACCGGCAGCCATGGCTATGGTGGCCGCGAAGGGTATGCGCGCTTCATTGAGAGCAGTGCGTGGCGGGCAGCGACGGACGAGGCGGTGCGGCAGGCGCTGGTGAATCTTCAATCGGTGCCAGCACCCGCTGGCGAGATGGACGTTGTGCTCGGCCCCGGATGGCCGGGCGTCATGTTGCATGAAGCCGTCGGTCACGGTCTCGAAGGCGACTTCAACAGAAAGAAGACGTCCGCCTTCGCCGGACTGATGGGACAGCAGGTCGCCGCCAAAGGCGTGACCGTCGTCGACGACGGCACGATTGCATCGCGCCGCGGCTCGCTTTCGGTCGATGACGAAGGCACGCCGACGAACCGCACGATGCTGATCGAGGACGGCATCCTGGTCGGCTACATGCAGGACCGGCAGAACGCCCGCCTGATGGGAATGAAGCCGACGGGCAATGGCCGGCGCGAGAGCTACGGCCATGTGCCGATGCCGCGCATGACCAACACATACATGCTCGCAGGCGACAAGGGTCCGGCGGAGATTCTCGCCTCGGTCAAGAAGGGCGTCTACGCCGTCAATTTCGGCGGCGGCCAGGTCGACATCACGTCAGGCAAATATGTCTTCCAATGCACCGAGGCCTATCTGATCGAAAACGGCAAGATCGGCGCGCCCCTCAAGGGTGCGATGTTGATTGGTAACGGGCCGACCGACCTGCATCGTGTCTCCATGATCGGCAATGATCTGGCGCTCGATCCGGGTATCGGGACCTGCGGCAAGAACGGGCAGGGTGTGCCCGTCGGTGTCGGTCAGCCTACGCTGCGCATGGACAAGATCACGGTGGGTGGCACCGGCTGATTCAGGCCGGCGGTCTCGCCGTTGCCGCTTTACCGCCACGGTCGGAAGCGAAAAAGCAACATGACATCATCTTTTACGAGCAAGGAACGTCCGAGCCGGTTCGCAGCCGTGCGCCGCTGGCTTCGGTCGATCGCGGATATCGCGGCCATCGTGCTCCTCATCACCGCGGCGAAAACGGCAATTGCCGAGCCCTATTACGTTCCATCCGGTTCGATGGAGCCGACGCTGTTGATCGGCGACGAATTGCTCGCGACGAAATATCCCTACGGCTATAGCGGAGCGTCGTTGCCCTTCGGCATCGCATGGCCGCGCACCGAGCGGCTATTCGGCGCGCTGCCGCAGCGCGGCGATGTTGTCGTCTTCCGCTGGCCCGGCGATCTCTCCCAGGTCTGGGTCAAGCGCGTCGTCGGGCTTCCGGGCGATCGAATTCAGATGAAATCGGGCCGCCTGTGGATCAACGGCGAGCCGGTCGGCCTTCGCCCGGACGGGACGGGAAAGGCTGAGGGCGAAAGCGGCGCGACTGCAAGCGCCGCACGCTACATCGAAACATTGCCCGGTGGCCGCTCGCACGCGATCTTCAAACTCACCGGCCACAACAGCCTCGACGATACGCAGGAGATCGTCGTTCCGCCGCAGCATGTGTTCGTGCTCGGCGACAACCGCGACAATTCGGCGGACAGCCGCGTGCCTCTCAATTACGGCGGCGTCGGCCTGCTCCCCGTGGACGATCTGATCGGGCGCGTCGAAACGGTGGTGGGTTCGTGGGATCTCGGCATGGCCGATCAGCCATTCTGGACCTGGCCGAAGGGTTTGCGCTTCGCACGTTTCTTCAGCGCCGTGCACTGAGCGCGCAGCCTCAGCGGACGACCCCCGAGATACAGCAGGGTCTGTGGCGCGGCGGCTTGATCTGACTTTTCAGGAAGCAACGTCCTTGCGAGCCGGATAGCCCGTAGCCGGGGCGCAGATACGTCCACGCCCGGCATTTGTCGTCTGCCTGGCACGCGTCGCGGCACGCCTTGCCGGTCGCGTCGGGCGGGACGTCGAAGTTGCGATAGTCGCCGCCCAGGCGATCGATCGAGAATTCCGTTGAATCCGTGCGCGGCTCGACGACACCGGCGCCCCGCACCCCGGAAATGCAGCAGTTATTTTCGGCGCGCGGCGTCACGTCGCTCTTGAGCCAGCAGATGGCCGGACCGGCAGCCGTTCGCGGATAGGAGAAGCTCCAGGCGCGGCACCGGGAATCGCGCTCGCAACGTGCGGCGCAGACCGCCGGGTCGCCGGTACGCACCATGAAATTCGAATAGTCTCCGCCCGGCCGGTCGAAGCCGACTTGCGCGGCGACGGGGCCGACCAGGACGGCCAGCCAGACGCTCGCCAGCGCGAAGAACAGCCGCCCCATATTCTGCAGCCCCCATGATCGCCCGTCGCCTTGATTCATCATGTTAGTGAATGGTCGTCCGGGAGGCGAGGCCGATTCGGCTTAACGCGCTGCCCGCGCCCTCCCTCGACCGGATTCATCTTCCGTTCATCGCGCGGGGCCGATCATCCCGGCGCGGCGATATGCAGCACACTGTTGTGGCTGGCGATACTGATGCCGGAGACCCATGCAAGCGACGATTCAGGAGCCGTCACGCTCATCTGCGCAAGGGCGCGCGGATGGATTCGCTACGCCCTATCGCACGGATCGCGCCGCCGTATGGAGCAGAATCGCAGTCTCAGTCGTCGCCGTCCTGTTGCTGATCGCGCCGGCAATATGGAATCGCTTCCCGCTGCTTGAATATGACACCGGTGGTTATCTCGCGCGCTGGTTCGAGGGCTATCTCGTTCCGAGTCGTTCGCCGACCTACGGGTTCTTTCTTGCCGCGGGCTGGCCGTTCGATTTCTGGCCGATCGTTGTGTTGCAGGCTGCGGCGGCCGTCTGGGTCATCTGGCTTGTCTTCCGTGTTCATGGACTGACGGCGCGCCCGTTCGTTTGCCTCGCGATCTTCATCGCGCTTTCGCTCGCGACGACGCTGCCGTGGCTAGCGAGCGTTCTGTTGACTGACATCTTCGCGGCACCCGCGGTGCTCGCGATCTATCTCTTCGTACGCCATGCCGCACGGCTCGGCCGCTACGAACGGATGGGGCTGATGTGTCTCGCCGGCTATGCTGTCTCAACGCACAGCGCAACCTTCGCGATGATCGCCGCGCTTGCTGCGGCGATGCTGGTTCTGTCGCTGATCGATTACCAACTCGTGCCGCGTGCCGCCGTGGGACGCAGCATCGGCGTGGTCGTGCTCGGCGTCGCGATGCTATTCGCCGCCAATTACACGCTGGCGAAACGCATTACCTGGACGCCGGGTGGTTACGGCATCGTATTCGGGCGCATGCTCGAAGACGGTATCGTCGCGCGCTATCTGAAAGATCATTGCCCCGATCAGCGGCTCAGACTCTGCAATCATCGTGACGAGCTCGCATTGACCGCCGACCAGTTTCTCTGGGGACGCAGCGTGTTCGATCGGCTCGGCCGCTTTGACGGGCTGGGGAATGAGATGCGTACGATCGTGCTCGAAAGCCTCGCCGAATATCCGTGGCTTCAGCTCAAGGCGGCGCTGGTCGCGATGGCAAGGCAGCTTGTGCATGTGCGGAGCGGCGAAGGCGTGCTCACGACGATCTGGCACACTTACGGGATGATGGAAACATTCACGCCCTCGGTGGTGCCGGCGCTGCGCGCGGCGCGTCAGCAACATGATGAATTGAGTTTCGAGACGATCAATCGTCTGCACGTGCCGGTCGGGCTTGCAACAATGGCGCTTCTGCCTCTTTTGCTGATAGTGGCAGTCCGGCGCCGCAACACCGACGCG
>CAZSAW010000121.1:0-4904 GCA_964604745.1 uncultured Hyphomicrobiales bacterium | reverse complement strand
GCGGCGCGCGACGCTGACCGCGACCGGAGAAGAAGTCGCGATCGGCGGCATCGAGAAGATGTCGAAGTCGAAGCGCAACACCGTCGACCCCGACGAGATCATCGGCACCTATGGCGCCGATGTCGCGCGCTGGTTCATGCTCTCGGATTCGCCGCCCGAACGCGATATCGAGTGGACCGAAGAAGGCGTGCAGGCGCGCTGGACCTTCGTGCAGAAGCTCTGGCGTCTGGTCGGCGAAATGTCCGAGATCGCCAAGGACGCGCCGAACGATCGGCCACGTGCGTTCTCAGCCGATGCGCTTGCCGTGCGCAAGGCTGTGCACGGTGCCCTCGCCAAGGTATCGGACGACATCGAGAAGCTGCGATTCAATCGTTGCGTGGCGCACATCTACGAGTGCGCCAATGCACTCAATGCCGCGATCGGCGATGTCGGCGCCAATGGCGGGGTCACGCCGGATTTCGCCTGGGCGATGCGGGAGGCGGCCGAGGTCCTCGTGCAACTCTTCAGCCCGATGATGCCGCATCTCGCCGAGGAATGCTGGACGGCACTTGGCCATAAAACGCTGATCGCCATGCAGCCTTGGCCCAAGGTGGAGCCGGACCTGCTGGTTGAGGAAACCATAACGCTTCCGGTGCAGATTAACGGCAAGAAGCGGGCGGACGTGACGGTAGCCCGGGATGCTCCGGCGGCCGAGATCGAGGCTGCCGTTTTGACGCTGGATGCTGTAAAAAAGGCCCTCGAGGGGAAAGCACCCAAAAAAGTCATCGTCGTCCCGCAAAGGATCGTCAATGTGGTTGCTTGAGAGGGGCAGGAAGGGGTGGCGCCGGGCGCAGATCGCGCTGGCGCTTTCGCTCGCGGCGTTGACCGCGGGCTGCTTCCAGCCGCTCTATGGCGACCGCACCGTCACCGGCGGATCGGGCATGGCGGAGGCCATGCGCAGCGTGGACGTCCTGCCGATTGACGCGCCGAATGGCAGCGCGGTGGCCCGTGTGGCGGTCGAGGTCCGCAACGGCCTTCTCTTTGGCCTGACCGGCGGCGCCGGCGGCATCTCGCCCACGCATCAGCTCAAGATCGCGCTCTCCACCGGCAACCGCGCCGTCATCGTCGACGTGCGCACGGCGCGGCCCGAGGTCGACAATTACAGCATCGATGCGACCTACAGCCTGACCGAACTTGCCACCAAGAAAGTGGTCGTGACCGGCCGCACCTTCGCCCGCGTCTCCTTCGACATTCCCGGGCAGCAGCAGCGCTTCGCCGCCCAGCGCGGCCTGCGCGACGCCGAGGATCGCGCGGCGCAAGTCATCGCCGATCAGATCCGCTCGCGCCTCGCTTCTTATTTCGTGACCGGCTCCTGATCCGCCCTGGCGCGGGCTTAAGCTGCGCCTGCGTCCTGCTTCGCAAAATGTTTTGTTGTGATGGGTTGCCGGATCGACCGCGGCAATGACAAAACAAATCCATGGTCGCGCTGAAGACATCCGACGCCGATGCATTCGTGAAACGTCCCGATGCCGGCAAGCCGGTCGTGCTGGTGTACGGCCCGGATTCCGGCCTCGTCGGCGAACGCGCGCGCGCGCTGATCAATTCGGCCGTGGACGATCCGAACGATCCGTTCCAGCTCGTACGCATCGACGGAGACGAACTGAACGGAAATCCGTTGCGCCTCGTCGAGGAGGCGAACACCATTCCCCTGTTCGGCGGAAAGCGCGCGGTGTGGGTGAAGGCAAGCTCGCGCAGCAATCTCGCGCCCGCAGTCGAGGCGCTGCTTGGCGCGGCACCACCAGATTGCCGTGTGGTGATCGAGGCGGGTGATCTGCGCAAGACCGCGCCGCTTCGCTCGCTTGTCGAGAAAGCAAAGAACGCCGCCGCTCTGCCCTGTTATGAAGACAACACCGCGTCCCTCGGCAAATTGATCGACGACGAGATGGGCGAAGCCGGCTTGACCATCGCGCCCGATGCGCGCGCGGCGCTCCTGCCATTTCTCGGCGGCGATCGTCAGGCCTCGCGCAACGAGATCAGGAAACTTGCGCTCTACGCGCACGGCAGCGGCAAGGTCACGCTCGACGACGTGGTCGCCGTGGTCGCGGATGCCTCGGCGCTCGCGCTCGATGGCGCGATCGATTCGGCCTTTGCCGGCCGGCTGCCCGACGTCGAGATGCATTTCGCCAGGGCGATGAATGCCGGCACGTCGCCGGGTACGATCATGTCGGCGGCGCTGCGTCAGGTGTCACAACTGCACAAGGCACGGCTCGCAATGGACGAGGGCTCGTCGATCGATCAGGCGCTGTATGAGTTTCGGCCCCCGGTCCACTTCAGCCGCAAGACCGTGGTGGAAGCGGCGTTGCGCGCCTGGACGTCGGAGCGATTGCTCGGACTGATGCAGCAGCTTGCTGCCGCCGTGCTGGAAACGCGCCGTCAGGCACCGCTTGCAGAAACCATCGCGCAACGCGCGCTGATGTCGATCGCGATGAGCGCGCGGCGCAAGAGCGCCTAGCGCCGGCGTTCCAGACGCGCGACTACATCGTCGAGTTGCTCAAGCGTCTTGTAGCGGATGCGCAAGGTGCCGCCGCCGCGGCCCTTGTGGTCGATGTCAACCGTGAGCCCGAGCGCGTCGGACAAGCGCTTCTCCAGCGCCGCAGTATCGGCATCGGCTTTCGCGCGCGCCTTTGACTTGCCCTTCTTGCCTTTGCGCTGCTGGTCCTGCCGGAGCTGCTCGGCCTGGCGGACGTTCAATCCTTTTTCGACGCTGGCGCGCGCCATGGCTTCGGGATCGACCTGCCCGACGAGCGAGCGCGCGTGGCCGGCCGAGAGCCTGCCTTCGTTGATATAGGCTTTCACCGCATCGGGCAGTTTGAGAAGGCGCAGCGTGTTGGTGACGTGGCTGCGGCTCTTGCCGACGATCTGCGCGATCTGATCCTGGCTGTGCTTGTATTCGCTGGCGAGCTGCTGATAGCCGGCCGCCTCTTCCAGTGGATTGAGATCGGCCCGCTGCACGTTCTCGATGATGGCGAGTTCGAGCGCTTCCTCGTCGTTGACCTCGAGAAGGACGATCGGAACCTCATGCAGTCCGGCCTTCTGCGCCGCGCGCCAGCGCCGCTCGCCGGCGATGATCTCATAGGAATCTTTTCCGATACGCGAGGGACGCACGACGATCGGCTGAATGAGCCCGCGCTCGCGAATCGATTGTGCGAGTTCGACGAGTTCGTCGTCGGGAAACATCCGCCGCGGATTGCGCGGATTGGCCTTGATGAATTCCACCGGCACGCGGCGCGGGCCGGCCTGCCCTGGGCGCGGGACCGTCGGCGCTTCCACCGCCACGTCGCCCATCAGCGCCGCAAGACCGCGTCCCAATCGCGAGCGGGATTCATCCGCCATTGCCATTCACTCCTTCACGCGCGTTCAGTTCTGAACGAGCTCCTTCTCGCGCTGGATGATTTCGGTCGCGAGCCGCAAATAGGCTTCGCTGCCGACGCATTTCAGATCGTAGACCAGCACCGGCTTGCCGTAGGACGGCGCCTCCGAGATCCGCACATTGCGCGGGATGACGGTGTCGTAGACCTTCGATCCCATGAAGCCGCGCACGTCGGCGACAACCTGACCGGAGAGGTTGTTGCGCGAGTCGTACATGGTCAGCACGATGCCGTGGATCGACAGGTCGGGATTGAGCGTCTGCTTCACCTGCTCGACCGTCTTGAGCAATTGCGACAGACCTTCGAGCGCGAAGAACTCGCATTGCAGCGGCACGAGGATCGCGTTCGCGGCGGCCATCGCGTTGACGGTGAGAAGATTGAGCGACGGCGGACAATCAACGAGCACGTAAGAATAGGCGACGCCGCCGGCCGTGTTGTCGTTCAGCGGCGTGAGCGCGCGGCGCAGACGGAAGGCGCGATCGCGCGCGGTCGAGATTTCAAGTTCGAGGCCGGCCAGGTCGAGCGTCGAAGGCGCGATGTGCAGCCGCGGCACCGCCGTTTCGATGACGGCTTCGCGAATGGGCGTGCTGCCGGCGAGCACGTCGTACATCGAGCGGCTGCGATTCTTGCTGTCGATGCCGAGCCCGGTGGACGCGTTACCCTGCGGATCGAGATCGACGATCAGCACGTGCTCGCCGATCGCCGCGAGCGCGGTGCCGAGATTGATTGCGGTCGTCGTCTTGCCGACGCCGCCTTTCTGGTTGGCGAGCGCAAGCACGCGCGGCGGCTTCGCCTTCTCGGTCTTCGGCACGAGCGTGGCGACCTCGGCGTCTTCGATATCGGTCATGGCGCAAATCCGCTTGGCAAAGGCAGTTCAAAACGCGGGGTCACAGACGCGATGCAATACGGCGAACGACCAGGATGTGGCTATGAGAATCCGTCCGGCTCGCCACCTGCGAGGCCTCAATCGTCCAATATTTAGAAGCCTCGGTCAATTCAGCCGCTACATCTTGGCCCTTCGGAAATAGGCCCGTTCCGCCTGTTTTCAACAATGGCGCAACGAGCGGGAGGAGCCGGACGAGGGGGGCAAGCGCCCGCGCCGTGACCACGTCGGCCTGACCGCCGAAGCCCGCAACGAAATCCTCGATGCGCTCGGCTTGGACGATTGCCGGCGCACCGGTCACACGAATCGCCTCGCGCAGAAAGGCCGCCTTTTTCCGATTGCTCTCGACCAGATACACGATCACACCCGGCCGCTCGGCAAGAGCGCAGGCCAGCACGATGCCGGGAAAGCCGCCGCCCGAACCGAGATCGACCAAGACTTTTGCCTCAGGTGGCACGAGCGGAAGGAGCTGCAGTGAATCGGCGACATGCCGCGTCCAGATCGCACGCAGGGTGGAGGGCGCGACGAGGTTGGTCGCCCGCTGCCATTGCTGCAGAAGGTCGACAAAGCGCGTGAGCCGGTCCTGCGTTTCACGTGAAACCGGCGTGAGCGCG
>CAZSAW010000120.1:0-9343 GCA_964604745.1 uncultured Hyphomicrobiales bacterium | reverse complement strand
TGAGCGATGCCGAGCATCGACACGACGCGCTCGCGCCCGCTTTCATCGCGCGACCGGCCGGACATCCATCGGCCGTAGTCCAAATTCTGCGCGACGGTCAGATGGGGAAAGAGGCGCCCTTCCTGGAATACGTACCCGACGTGGCGTCGGTGCGCCGGCAAGTCGATCGATGCTGCGGAATCGTAGAGCGTCAGGTCGTCGATGCGAATACTGCCGCGATCGGGTGCGACCAGCCCGGCGATCATGTTCACAAGTGTCGTCTTGCCGGCTCCGGAAGCACCAAAAAGCGCGGTCACGCCGGCGACGGAGGTGAATTTGGCAGCCACGGTGAAACCCGGCAATTGCTTCTGAACGTCCACCGCAAGCATATCAGTCACCATGCACGCGCGCGGTGGCGCGCCGCGCGAGCCATTCCGAGGCTAGCAGCGCGATGGTGGAAATGACCACGGCGATAGCGACAAGCCGTAAGGCGGGTGCATCGCCGTGCGGTATCTGGGTGTAGGTATAGATCGCAGCCGAGATCGTCTGAGTCTCGCCGGGGATGTTGGAGACGAAGGTGATCGTGGCGCCGAATTCACCGAGTGCCTTGGCGAAGCAGAGAATGAAGCCGGCGATGATTCCCGGCAGCGCGAGCGGCAGCGAGATGGTCAGAAAGGTCCAGAACGGATTGGCGCCGAGCGTTGACGCCGCTTGTTCGAGGCGGCGGTCGATTGCTTCGAAGGACAGCCGGATCGGGCGCACCAGCAGCGGGAATCCCATGACGCCGCAGGCGAGCGCCGCTCCGGTCCAGCGGAAGGCAAACACGATACCGAGCGTATCGGCGAGAAATGAGCCGATGAGTCCTTTGCGGCCAAAGGTGATCAACAGCAGGTAGCCGGTTACGACCGGCGGCAGCACTAGCGGAAGAAATACGAGCGCATCGAGCAGAGCCTTACCGGGAAAGCGCTTGCGCGCCAGCACCCAGCCTGCGGCGAGCCCGAACGGCAATGCGACGGCCGTCGCGACGATCGCGATACGCAGCGACAGCGCGACCGCCGTCCATTCGTCAGGAGAAAGATCGAGCACGCGTCAGGATGTCGGACGAATAAGGAATGAGAAGCCGTATTTCTCGAAGATGACCTTCGCCGTCTGCGAGCGCAGAAAGCTCAGATATTGCATCGCTGCCGGCTTCGCATTCACAGTCAACGCAACGGGATAGGTGATGGGCGGATAGGAGTCCTGTGGGAAAGCGCCGACAATCTTCACGTTAGGTTCAATCTTGGCGTCTGTCTCATAGACGATTCCGAGTGGCGCTTCACCGCGGGCGACGAGAGAGAGGGCCGCGCGCACGTTTTCTGCCATCGCCATTTTCGGTTCGACCGCGGCCCAGGCGCCGAGCTTTTCCAGCGCCGCCTTGGCGTATTTGCCGACCGGTACCGCGCGCACGTCGCCCGTGGCGATCCTGCCATCACCCGCGAGCTTGGCAAGATCGAAGCCCTGACCGATCGAGACATCGCTCAGCTTGGAGTCCTTCGGCGCGATCAGAACGAGCCTGTTACCAAGAAGGTTCACCCGTGTGTCGTCCTTGATGAACTTCTTTTGCGAGCCGTAATCCATCCAGTCCAGGTCAGCCGAAGCAAAGAGGTCGGCAGGTGCGCCCTGTTCGATCTGCTTGGCCAGGGCTGAACTTGCAGCGTAGCTGGCGTTCACTTTGATGGACGTCTTGGCAGCGAAAGCTGCGTTGATGTCGTCGACGGCGTTCTTCATCGACGCGGCGGCGAACACGATGAGGGTCTCCTGCGCGGATGCGCTCGTCGGCATCCCGCATGCAGCGGCAAAAATCGGTAGTGCGGCGAGTATCAATAATCTGCGGCGCTTCATGGTGTTCTCCTTGAAATCGGTCATGGAACAGGGGTGATGGCGACGCCGACCCGGTCCGATTTGGCGTCACTGATCTGAATGATGAGAGGGGATGCAGCCAATTCGACTTGCACGCTTTTGCGCAAGCCGGCACATTGCGGAGCGCCCGTGAACATCGTTGGCTTGAGATACCGGCGATCCTGGATCACATCGACCCAGCCGTCCGCGGATATGGTGATCCGATAGGGGCCCGGCTTCGCAACGCCGGCGAAGCGTACGAATCCAGCGAACGCTTCCTCGCCGCGCGGCTTGCGCTCCGGAGGCATGGCAAGAGCCGCCCCGGACGATAGACCTAACGAGAACGCGGTCTCGGACAGGTGTTCGATCGTATCGCCGGACAATCGTATGGGGAGGTTCGCGGCGGCAAGCATCTGCCGCTCCTTGTCGAGCGGCCACGCCAAGCGGTCGCAGCCCTCCTTCGTTTGCGCAATCGCAAACGCGGACGATGCTAAAAGAAACAATGCCGCCAGGCCGACGCGCGTAACGGTCATTCCGTCGCCACCATGACGTCGGAAGCCTTGATCACGACGATTGCCGTCTGACCTGACTTGAGGCCGAGATCGTCGACGGCTTCATTGGTGATCGAGGCGGTAATCGTTGTTCCGCCGCCGATATCGACACGAACATGCGCGGTCGTCGCGCCCTTCTTCAAGTCGACAATCGTGCCCTTGATTTGATTTCGTGCGCTGAGTTTCATGGCGGTTCTCCGCGTGCGGCGACAACGCCGCCGTTTCGCAGATTTGCAGCTGTCGCGATCGCTGCAGGAACCGCCGTTCCTCAAGAAAAATGGCGCGCGCACGGAGCGCCACTGATCGCGGCCGCAAGACTACGCGATTTTTGCCCATGAGCAAGCCCCGCCGCCTTCCTTGCCAAGGGCATTTCCGGGCCGCTAAGTAAACGCCATGCAACGGCGCTTCAGGCAACGCGGGGCGGACGCCCCGCTCGATGGCGAATATGACTATGTCGTTGTAGGTGCCGGATCGGCCGGCTGCGTGCTGGCGAACCGCCTCTCTGCCGATCCGCGCAACAAGGTTCTACTGCTGGAGGCGGGCGACCGCGACAACTGGATCTGGTTTCACGTTCCGGTGGGATACCTGTTTGCCATCGGCAATCCGCGATCCGACTGGATGTTTCGCACCGAGCCTGTCCCCGGGCTGAACGGGCGCAGTCTGAACTATCCGCGCGGCAAGGTTGTCGGCGGATGTTCGGCGATCAATGCCATGATCTACATGCGCGGACAGGCGCAGGATTACGACCATTGGCGGCAACTCGGTCTTTCCGGCTGGGGCTGGGACGATGTGCTGCCGGTATTCAAGAAGCATCTGCATCACTTCATGGGCGCTGGCGCACACCATGCGGTTGGCGGCGAATGGCGCGTCGATCATCCGCGCGTACGCTGGGATTTGCTCGATGTCTTCACAACGGCGGCGGAGCAATACGGCATTCCGCGCGTCAATGATTTCAACACCGGCGACAACGAAGGCGTCGGGTATTTTCACGTCAACCAGCGCCGCGGCCGGCGCTGGTCAACGGCGCGCGGTTTTCTGCGGCCCGCGCTGCGGCGGCGCAATCTGCGGCTCGAGACCGGATGTCTGGTCGAAGGCCTGATGTTCGAGGGCAAGCGCGCGGCTGGCGTCCGCTTCAGGCAGAATGGCGCAACAAAGAGCGTGCGCTGCCGCCGCGAAATCGTTCTCGCGGCCGGGGCAATCGGCTCGCCGCAATTGATGCTGCAGTCAGGCGTTGGTCCGGCACAGCAACTGGGTGAATTCGGTATTCCCATTATCCTCGACAAGCCGGGCGTCGGCGAAAATCTGCAGGACCATCTGCAGCTTCGCCTGATCTACAAAGTCTCGGGCGTGCAGACGTTGAACGAGGTTTACCGATCGCTCTTCCGCCGCGCCGGCATGGGCTTGGGATATGCGTTGTTCCGGCGCGGGCCGATGACGATGGCGCCGTCGCAGCTCGGCGCGTTCACCCGCTCGGACAAGGATCAGGAGCGGTCGAACATTCAGTTCCACGTGCAGCCGCTGTCACTCGACAAGTTCGGTGATCCACTGCATCGCTTCCCGGCTTTTACCGTCAGCGTTGCCAATGTGCGGCCGACGAGTCGCGGTTATCTGCGGCTGCGGTCGCGCGATCCGAACGATAAGCCCCTCATTCAACCGAATTACTTGTCGACGGATGAGGATAAGCGCATTGCCGCCGAGTCGATCCGTGTCGCCCGCAAGATCGTCGCGCAGCCGGCATTGCAGCGCTTTCATCCAAGCGAGTATTTGCCGGGGCCTTCCGTGCGCAATGACGACGAAACGGCTCTCGTAAAAGCCGCTGGCGACATCGGGACCACGATCTTTCATCCAGTCGGAACGGCGAAAATGGGCCGCGTCGAGGATCCGATGGCGGTGGTGGATGAAAGATTGCGCGTCATCGGTATCGAGGGCTTACGCGTCATCGATGCCTCTATCATGCCGACGATCACGTCAGGCAATACCAATTCGCCGACGATCATGATCGCGGAAAAGGGCGCCACGATGATGATCGAAGACGCCAGACGCTGACATGACCCGGCAATTCTTTGGCGAAGGCAGTGCGGCGATGGACCTGTTCGCGCGCGTCAAGGGCATTCTGCTTTCGCCCGAGCGCGAATGGCGCATGATCGAACGGGAATCCGGCGAACCGGCGCATTTGTTCGTGCGTTACGTGGCGCCGCTGGCACTCATCCCGGCTGTCTGCGGTTTCATCGGTATGTCGGTGATCGGTGTTACAGTCTCGGCCGGCATTTTTCGCGTGCCGGCGGTCAGCGGGCTGGTCTACGCGGCGATCACCTATTGCTTCACGTTCGTGATCGTCTATGTCGTCGCGCTGATCATCGATTTTCTCGCGCCCTATTTCGGCGCGCGTCGTTATTTTCCGAGCGCGCTGAAACTTGCTGTCTATTCCTTTACGCCGGTGTGGCTATCGGGGTTGTTCCTGCTGCTGCCCGGCCTGCAGGTCCTGACCATCCTGTCTCTGTATGGGCTCTATCTCTTTTGGGTCGGGCTGCATTGGCTGATGCAGGCCCCGCGCGGCAAGGGTGTTTTCTACGTGGCGATCGTCGGACTTTGCACATTCGGCATCACCATCGCGCTGGCGCTGATCCAGTCGCGCGTGCTGTAAACGCCGCGTCTACGGCAGCGCACGCAGATGCCGGATCGGCCGCCCGGGCGCGATCGATTGAGCCGCGGCGACAATCGCATTCGCATCGATCCCGTAATGCCGATAGAGATCGGCAATGGTGCCGGTCTGGCCGAAATGCTCGACCCCGAGCGGTCGCACGCGATGACCGGCGACAGCACCGAGCCAGGCGAGCGTTGCCGGGTGGCCGTCGAGAACCGTGACGATGCCGCAATTGAGCGGTACATCGGCAAGAAGTCTTTCGACGTGGGAACGGGCATGCACGAGGCCGCGCTCGCGAGCGCGTTGCGCCGCCGTCCAGCCGGCATTGAGCCGATCCGCCGAAGTCACGGCGAGCAGGCCGACATCGCGGCGATCCTCGGCCATCAGCCCGATCGCCTGGATCGCTTCTGGCGCCACGGCGCCGGTATAGGCGACGATCACCTGCGCATTCGGCCCCGGCTTGCGCAGCCAGTAGGCGCCATCGACGATGCCCTGTTTCAGCTCGGGTGTCATGTCGCGCTGCGGCTGCTCGATCGGACGGGTGGAAAGGCGCAGATAGACCGAGCCACCGGTTTCGTCGCGCAGCCAGTTACGTTCGGACGGCTCGCCTTCTCCGTCTTTCTGGATGTAGGCGAGAGCAAACGAAAGAATGACCGCGAGTTCGTCGACGAAGGCCGGTTCGAAGGCGGCGAGGCCGTCCTGCGCCATGCCGATCAGCGGCGTGCCGATCGATTGATGCGCGCCGCCTTCCGGCGCGAGCGTGATGCCGGACGGCGTCGCCGCAAGAATGAAGCGCGCATCCTGATAGCAGGCGTAATTCAGCGCATCGAGCCCGCGTGCGATGAAGGGATCGTAAAGCGTGCCGATCGGCAGCAGACGCTCACCATTGATGGCGTGCGAGAGCCCGAGCGCGGACAGCAGGATGAACAGATTCATCTCGGCGATGCCGAGCTCGATATGCTGTCCCTTCGGCGAGAATTCCCAATTGAATGTCGAGGGGATGCGCTCGCTCTTGAACGTATCGGCCATCGCCTGCCGCGCGAACAGCCCGCGCCGGTTCACCCATGCGCCGAGATTGGTCGAGACGGTCACGTCCGGCGACGTGGTGACGATTCGCTCGGCAAAGGGTGCATCGAGGCGGCCGATTTCGTTCAGCACCAGGCCGAAGCCGGTTTGCGTCGACATCACCGGCTGCATAGGCACAGTCAACGTGTCGGGCACATCGATTTCGGAGGCAGAATGCCGGGGTTCGCGCTTTCCAAAAGGAACACGCGACAGAAACGTTTCGAGTTCTGCCTCCGCCAAAGCGAGGCCCTCGAACTTGTCCCATTCGTGGCCTTGTCGCACGTTCATCGCCGCGCGGAAGGTCTCCATCTGCGCCGGCGTCATCAGTCCGGCGTGATTGTCCTTGTGGCCGGCCATCGGCAGGCCAAAACCCTTGATCGTGTAGCAAATGAAGCATGTCGGCCTGTCGTGATTGACCGCAGCGAAGGCATCCGTCAACGACGGCAAATCGTGGCCGGCGAGATTGGTCATCAGCCGCGCCAGCGTATCATCGGAGCGCTTCTCGATCAGACGGGTGACGTCGCCCTGATCGCCGATCGCATCGAGCAGGTGCTTGCGCCAGGCCGCGCCGCCCTGGAAGACGAGTGCGGAATAGAGTTGGTTCGGACAATTATCTATCCAGTCGCGCAACCTATCGCCGCCCGGCTCGCGGAATGCCTCCTGCAGCAGTGAGCCGTATTTGAGGATGACGACGTCCCAGCCAAAACCGCGGAAAAGATTTTCGATGCGCGCCCACAGGCCTTCGCGCACGACCGCATCGAGGCTCTGGCGGTTATAGTCGATGATCCACCAGCAATTGCGCAGGCCCTGTTTCCAGCCTTCGAGGATCGCCTCGAAGATGTTGCCCTCATCGAGTTCGGCATCACCGACGAGTGCGATCATGCGCCCTTCCGGCCGGTCCATGCCCCAGCCATGCGCGCGCACATAATCCTGTGTAAGCGAGGAAAATAGCGTTTGCGCCACGCCGAGCCCGACGGAGCCGGTCGAGAAGTCGACGTCGTCGGCGTCCTTGGTGCGGGAAGGATAACTCTGCGCTCCCTTGTAGCCCCGGAAATGCTCCATCTTTTCCTTCGTCTGCCGTCCAAGCAGATATTGGATCGCGTGGAAATTCGGCGACGCATGTGGCTTCACCGCGACACGATCCTGCGGCCGCAGCGCGTCGAAATAGAGCGCGGTCATGATGGTAGCGAGGGACGCCGACGATGCCTGGTGCCCGCCCACTTTCAACCCGTCGCCATTCTCGCGCAGGTGGTTGGCATTGTGGATCATCCAGCTTGCGAGCCAGAGAACCTTTTTTTCCAGTTCGTGAAGGATGGCGAGGCGGGATGCGGTCATGCCTTATCTTAGCATGACGGGCCTTTGAAGCGGACAAGTCTTCCGCACCGGATGTTGATGACGGCCATTACGGCGCGAGCACGATCTGCCGGCAGGCTGCGGGGAGCTGCGCCAGTGTCATCGGAGGCCGCGGTTTCGCGGGCAGGGTCGGCGGCTTCGGATGCAGGATCGAGTCCCGAAACCACCAATCGAGCTCCTTGCCGCACCCGTCCCCCGCCGGGGTCTCCGGCTGGCTCTTGCATTCGGGGCTGCCGGACGGGCAGCCGACCCGCACGTGGAAATGGTAATCGTGTCCCCACCACGGGCGCACCTTATGCAACCATGAATGGTCGGCGCCCGCGTCGCGGCATAGTGCCTTTTTGATTGCGGCATTGACGAGGATCCGCTCGACATCCTTGTCCTGTGCCGCCGCCTTGATGACGGCAACATGCGCCGGCGTCCACACCTTCGGATCGACGTCGAGACGGTCTTCGCGCACGATCATTGTCGCCGACATTTCTTCGCGTTCCTCGCGCGTCAGTTCACGATCGGGCATCGGCGTCAGCCAGATGTCGGCATCGAGCCCGACCTGATGGCTGAGATGGCCGGTGCGCATGGGGCCGCCGCGTGGCTGCGCCATGTCGCCGACGAGAAGCCCGTTCCAGCCGGCGGCTTTTGCTTTCGGTGCGAAGCGTTCGAGAAAGGCGATCAGCTTCGGATGGCCCCACATGCGGTTGCGCGAGAGCCGCATCACCTGCCAGGTCTTGCCGTTGATCGGCAGCGCCACAGCGCCGGCAAGACAACCGGCGGTATAAAATCCGATCGAACGCGCCTGCAGCGGAATGGGCGTAGTCTTACGGCCGAACAATTCCTTGGCCGGCACTTTCGGATCGTTCGGGTTCGCGATCGGCGGCAGGGCTACCGGTGTGAGCGTCCCCTTGTCCTGCGCGAGCGCCGTCGCCGCCACCGTCATGCCGGCTGCGGCGAGAATCAGTCTGAGCGCGCGTGATGCCATCTCGCCCATCTAGCCCCGTTGGGGCGACCTGTCAGCATCGACTTTACAAGCCGGAACCTTTGCGGAAATTTTCCCAAAGGAACGGCGATTGCGATTCGGGGCTCGGGATGCGCTTTCTCGGAAAGGCTGCAGCCATTGCTGTATTTGTTGTCGGGGTCGCGATGCCGTGGACGGCGCGCGCCGACGTGGTGATCCGCATCGATAAGGCGGCCCAGCGCATGAGTGTCTTGGTCGATGGCTTCGAGCAATACACCTGGCCGGTCTCGACCGGCACAGGCGGCGGCCCGCCGTCCGGCACCTACCGGCCGATCCGGCTCGAGCGACAGTGGTTCTCGCGCAAATACGGGATGTCACCGATGCCGCACGCGATCTTCTTTCGCGAGGGCTATGCCATTCACGGCACGATCTACGTCTCGCAACTGGGCCGGCGCGCATCGCATGGCTGCGTGCGGCTGCATCCGCAGAATGCGGCGACATTGTTCGCCATCGTGCAGCGCGAGGGCCCAGGCAATACGCGCATCGTGATCGGAACGGGGTCGGCCGCAATGTCACATACGCGTGGTGAGTTCCGGCCCACGCCGTGGGATCAGGCGGTGAGGACGCTGCCCGTGGCACGCCAGTTTGCACGAGGCGATGAGATTGGCGCGAGAGAATGACGGACGGCTCCATGCCATCGGAAAATCGACAGGCAAAGCGTTCGTTCCGTGGCTTTCGGACCGTCTCCGTGGACGCGCTTAGACGTCCACCTTCAGCGCAGCGATGAACGCCTCCTGCGGGATGTCGACCTTCCCGTACTGGCGCATCTTCTTCTTGCCTTCCTTCTGCTTCTCCAGAAGCTTGCGTTTGCGCGTGGCGTCGCCGCCGTAGCACTTCGCGGTCACGTCTTTGCGCAGCGCC
>CAZSAW010000119.1:0-19046 GCA_964604745.1 uncultured Hyphomicrobiales bacterium | reverse complement strand
AGCGGCGCCGGCCTCGCCCTTCTCCACCTGGATGAGACGTTCGAGCGCGGCGCGCAGGCCGGCGCGAAAACTCTCTTCGGTGAGGCCGAAGCTCGGGATCGTCGCCACGACGATGAGCGCGCCGAAAATCGCCGACCAGATGACGAGGCGGCCGACCGGGTACCATTCATGTCCGCCCGGCGGTTCGGGCAGGGGCCGCGCCAGCAACGCGAGATATCCGAGCCACCACGACGGCAGGCCGATGCCGATCAGGAAGGCCAGAAAGAAGTAGCCGCCGAAAATCAGCGCCAGCGCCACGCTCGCGCTGATCGCGGCGACGAGCGCCGCCCAGTGGCTCCAGCCGATGGCGGCGATAAGGATCGGCAGCGGCGCCAGATAAAAGAGCAGGACCGAGAGAAGCGATCCGGAAATGACGGATGCGAACAGGAGCGCCGCCGCGGCGCCTGCGCCCAAACCGATGAGAATGATCTGTCGCATCACACGAGCTGTCCCGCTTCGAGAGCGGTTAGAGGCGGATCAATGCGTCCGCCCCAACCATCGGCCGGCGGAGCAATCCCCGCAGGCCTCGTTCATGAACTCAACGATCCTCCCGCGTGCGGGAGGATCCGCGCCGCATCAGCGGATCACGTAGGGCAAGAGACCGAGGAAGCGCGAGCGCTTGATGGCCTGCGCCAGTTCGCGCTGCTTCTTGGTCGAGACCGCGGTGATGCGGCTCGGCACGATCTTGCCGCGCTCGGAGACGTAACGCTGCAACAGCTTCACGTCCTTGTAGTCGATCTTCGGAGCATTGGCGCCCGAGAACGGGCACGTCTTGCGCCGGCGAAAGAAAGGACGGCGTCCGCCGCCGCCACCACCGCCACCTGCAAAAGCCATGGCTTATTCCTCCGTCGCGGTTTCGGCGACTGCATCGTC
Organism: uncultured Hyphomicrobiales bacterium; assembly: GCA_964604745.1. Lineage (GTDB taxonomy): Bacteria > Pseudomonadota > Alphaproteobacteria > Rhizobiales > Xanthobacteraceae > Pseudorhodoplanes. The sequence goes on along the minus strand of CAZSAW010000119.1, from coordinate 18,134 downwards.
GCTGGCGTCGTCACGGCGCTCCCGGCGCGGGCCGCGGTCGAAACGGTCGCGGCCGAAGCCGCGGTCGCCACGGTCCCCGCGCTCGTCGCGGTCCGACTTGCGCATCATCGCTGACGGCCCTTCCTCCAGCTCCTCGACGCGGATGGTCATGAAGCGAAGGATGTCTTCGTTCAGACGCTCCTGACGCTCGACCTCGGCGAGAGCCGCGGGCGGGGCGTCGACATTGAGCAGCGTGAAATGCGCTTTCCGGTTCTTGCGGATGCGGAAGGAGAGCGACTTCACCCCCCACGACTCGGTCTTCGTGACCTTGCCGCCAAGACCTTCGATGACGCCCTTGAACTGATTGGTCAGGTCCTCGACCTGCTGCGCGCTGGTGTCCTGGCGCGCAAGAAAAACATGCTCGTAAAGGGGCATGGATGCCTTTCCTTGTGTTCGGCGCTCTCCCGGCGCAAAGCCCAACGAGACCTTCGGAAAGGCTCGATGCTCTGATGGCGGGGACACGGGACGCCGGGCCTTTTTCGGGCCCTGCCGCCTTGAAGGGCGGCCGTCCGTTCAGCCCCCGGCCGGGACGAGCGGAAGCCGGGGTTATAGGGACTTTCCGCGGAATGACAAGCCGTTTTGGCTGCGTCCGCAGCTTGACAGCGCGCCGGATCGCGGTGTCTCTCGGCCCGATTTTCAAAGGGCGGCGGGCATGACGGCAGCATTCGTTTTCCCCGGGCAGGGCAGCCAGGCGGTCGGCATGGGCAAGGCGCTGGCCGACGGCTTCGCCTCAGCGCGCGCCGTGTTCGACGAGGTCGATGCCGCGCTCGGCGAAAAGCTCTCGGCCACGATGTGGGACGGCCCGGCCGAGAAGCTGACGCTGACCGAGAACGCACAACCCGCCCTGATGGCGGTCTCGCTTGCCGTCGTGCGCGTGCTCGAAGCGGAGGCGGGTCTCGATCTTGCGCGCGACGCCAAATTCGTCGCCGGCCATTCGCTTGGCGAATATTCGGCGCTGGCCGCCGCGGGTTCCTTCAGCGTCAGCGACGCGGCGCGGCTTCTGCGCATTCGCGGCAACGCGATGCAAAAGGCCGTGCCCGTCGGGGAGGGCGCGATGGCGGCGCTGATCGGCATGTCCTTCGACGATGCAGCGGCGGTCGCGAAGGAGGCGGCGCAAGGCCAGGTCTGCCAGGCGGCGAACGACAATGGCGGCGGACAGGTTGTCCTTTCCGGACACAAGGCGGCGATCGAGCGAGCGGTCGAGATCGCCAAGGGCAAGGGCGCAAAGCGCGCGATGCTTCTGCCCGTGTCCGCTCCCTTCCATTGCGCCCTCATGCAGCCTGCGGCCGATGCGATGGCGGATGCCTTGGCGAAAGTGAATGTCGCGGCGCCGAAGGTGCCGGTCGTCGCCAATGTGCGCGCATCGCCGCTCACCGATCCGAAAGAGATCGTGCGCGCGCTGATCGAGCAGGTCACGGGCACCGTGCGCTGGCGCGAATGCGTGAGCTACATGGTGGGGCAGGGCGTCACGACGTTCTACGAACTCGGCGCCGGCAAGGTTCTCACCGGCCTGAGCAAGCGCATCGCCGAAGGCGCGACCGGCATGGCGATCGGCGCGCCCGACGATATTGCGGCATTCAAGTCCGCGCGCGGCTGATTGTCGCGGAAGAACGCGAGGAGAAGGCGATGTTCAGTCTCACCGGCAAGACGGCGCTCGTGACCGGCGCGAGCGGAGGCTTGGGAGGAACGATCGCCAAGGCGCTGCATCAGCAGGGCGCGACGGTCGCGATCTCCGGCACGCGGCGCGAGGCGCTCGATCAACTGGCCGGCGAGCTGCGCGAGCGCGCGCATGTTCTGCCGTGCAATCTCGCCGACAAGGACGATGTCGAAACGCTCGTGCCGCGCGCCGACGAGGCAATGGGGCAGGTCGATATCCTCGTCGCCAATGCCGGCATCACCAAGGACAATCTGTTCGTGCAGATGAAGGACGAGGACTGGGATGCCGTGATCGCCGTCAATCTCACCGCGACCTTCCGGCTCGCGCGCGCGGCGGTGAAGGGAATGATGCGGCGTCGCTTCGGCCGCGTCATCGGTATGACATCGGTGGTCGGCGTCACCGGCAATCCGGGCCAGGGCAATTATGCAGCGGCGAAGGCGGGAATGATCGGACTGATGAAGTCGATCGCGCAGGAATACGCGCGGCGCGGCGTAACTGCCAATTGCATCGCGCCCGGTTTCATCGAGACGCCGATGACGGACAAGCTCAACGACAAGCAGCGCGAGGGAATTCTTGCGCGGGTGCCTGCCAATCGCCTAGGAAGTCCGTCCGACGTTGCGGCGGGCGTCGTGTATCTGGCCTCTGACGAGGCCGGTTATGTGACCGGCCAGACGTTGCACATCAACGGCGGAATGGCGATGATTTGAACTGTGGACGGGATGGGCTTGGGGCGGTTGTGGCGTACTGGCCAATGGATTCGAAGTATGATAACCGAACCTTCGGCCGGGCTGGGGACGCTCAGTTTGCAAGGCTTTATAAGGCCTTGCAGCAGGATGACCCGACGCCGTCACGACGACGCGACCGTTGGTTGCCTCGATCCACAGTGACTTGGCCGTGCCGCGACGGCTCTGATCGGCACCATCGATCAAGCCAATCACAAAAGCAGGGGTTCGAAGATGAGTGACATTGCCGAGCGGGTGAAGAAGATCGTCGTGGAGCATCTCGGCGTCGAACCTGACAAGGTTGTCGAGAATGCGAGCTTCATCGACGACCTCGGGGCCGACAGCCTCGACACGGTCGAACTCGTGATGGCGTTCGAAGAGGAATTCGGTTGCGAGATTCCCGACGACGCAGCGGAGACCATTCTTACCGTCGGCGACGCCGTCAAGTTCCTCGAAAAGAACGCCAAGAGCTGATTCCATCAAAGGCCGTCGTCCGGCCCTCGCCATCACGCTGAGCGAGAGGGCCGGGACCTCCGCGCACGGAGGACGAGTGACGTTCGACCGGAGAGCCGGCAGATGAGACGAGTCGTCGTCACAGGTATGGGCATGGTGACGCCGCTGGCATGCGGCGTCGAGCCGACCTGGAAGCGGCTGCTCGCCGGCCAAAGCGGCGCCAAAAAGGTCGAAACCTTCGACGTTTCCGATCTGCCCTGCAAAATCGCCTGCACGATTCCGCGCGGCGACGGTTCCAATGACACCTACAATCCCGATCAGTGGATGGAGCCGAAGGAACAGCGCAAGGTCGATGAATTCATTATCTATGGCATGTGCGCGGCGACGCAGGCGCTGAACGATTCCGGCTGGAAGCCGACGCGCTACGAGGATCAGATCGTCACCGGCACGATGATCGGTTCCGGCATCGGCGGCATTCAGGGCATCGCCGAGACATCGCTCGTGCTGCAGGAGAAGGGGCCGCGGCGCGTTTCGCCGTTCTTCATTCCCGGCCGCCTCATCAATCTCGCCTCCGGATACGTTTCCATCACGCACGGTCTGAAGGGCCCGAATCACGCCGTGGTTACCGCCTGCTCGACCGGCGCGCATGCGATCGGCGACGCCGGCCGCCTGATCGCGCTCGGCGACGCCGACGTGATGGTCGCCGGCGGCACCGAATCTCCGATCGACAAATTGTCGATGGCCGGCTTTGCCGCCTGCAAGGCTTTGTCGACCGCATATAATGACGAGCCGACGCGCGCCTCGCGTCCTTACGACAAGAATCGCGACGGCTTCGTCATGGCCGAAGGCGCGGGCGCGGTGGTGCTCGAGGAATATGAGCACGCAAAGGCGCGCGGTGCGAAAATCTATGCCGAGCTGATCGGCTACGGCCTTTCCGGCGATGCCTATCACATCACCGCGCCGTCACCCGAAGGCGATGGCGCCTTTCGTTGCATGAACGCCGCGATCAAGCGTGCCGGCATCACGCCGGGCGACATCGATTACATCAACGCGCATGGCACCTCGACCATGGCCGACGAGATCGAGCTCGGCGCCGTGCAGCGCGTGCTCGGCAACGCCTCCGCGCAGGTCTCCATGTCATCCACCAAGTCGTCGATCGGCCACATGCTCGGCGCCGCCGGCGCGGTCGAGGCGATTTTCTCCATTCTGGCCATTCGCGACCGTATCGCGCCGCCGACCATTAATCTCGACGATCCTTCGGTGGAAACGCCGATCGATCTCGTGCCGCACAAGCCGCGCGAGCGTGATATCGATGTCGTCCTGTCGAATTCGTTCGGCTTCGGCGGCACCAACGCGTCGCTCATCTTCCGTCGCGTTGTGGACTAGCCGGGACATCGCGTCCCAGCTTTGCCCACATTGACGGCTAAGGCTGGTATCCCGCGCCTCCAAGGCGGGACGAAGATAATGAGATAAGGTCCGGATCACGGGCCGCGGCGGGGGCCATGTTGGAATGGACGGGGAGCATGGCGGCCATCCGCTATGCGGTCAGGGGTTGGTACGGTGAGTGAGCCGCCAGCAGGCAATGGTCCGGCGCAGACGGGCGCGAAGCTTATTCGCGACGATGCGACAACGGCGACGCAGGCCCGCACGACGCCGTCACCGGCTCGCCCCATTTCCGGGGAGACTGGCCCGATTCCCAATCCCGCGGGCTACCGACCGAATGAGCCGCATTCTCCGATCGCCGCATCGCCGGCGCGCCCTGTTCCTTCGGACGCGCAGCGCATGACGACGCCGCGTTCACCACGCGCGGCGCTCGAACCGGAACGCGTGGAAGCACCCGTGCGCCGCTCGCGCCGCGTGCGGCACCCGCTGGTGATCATCGGCAACGCCATTTTCACCTTCATCCTTCTGGTCGCCGTGTCATTCGGTGTGCTCGCCTGGTGGGGCAAGGAGCGTTTCGACGCGCCCGGCCCGCTGCGCGAGGACAAGGTCGTCAACATTCCGCGCGGCTACGGCATGCGCGACGTCGCCGATCTGCTGATGCGCGAGGGCGTGATCGATCAGCCTTACGTGTTCATTGCCGGCGCGGTGGTGCTGAAGTCGCGCGGCGAGGAACTCAAGTTCGGCGAATACGAGTTCCAGAAGGAAGCGAGCCTGCGCGATGTCGCCTCGACCATCGTCGAGGGCAAGGTGGTGCAGCATCAGCTCACGGTGGCCGAAGGCCTGACCTCGGAGCAGATCGTCGCGCGGCTTCTGGAGAACGACGTGCTCACCGGCAACATCAAGGAAATCCCACGCGAGGGAACGCTGCTGCCGGAGACCTACAAATTCACGCGCGGAACCTCGCGCGAGCAATTGATCCAGCGCATGCAGCAGGCGCAGCGCAAGGCGATCCAGGAAATCTGGGACCGTCGCATGCCCGATCTGCCGCTGAAGTCGCCGGACCAGCTCGTCGTGCTCGCGTCCATCGTCGAGAAGGAAACGGGCAAGCCCGAAGAGCGCACGCGCGTCGCATCCGTCTTCCTCAATCGCCTGAAGACGCGCATGAAGCTGCAATCCGATCCGACCATCATTTACGGACTCGTCGGCGGCAAAGGCTCGCTCGGCCGTCCGATCATGCGCAGCGAGATCGAGCAGCACACGCCCTACAATACGTACGTGATCGAAGGCCTGCCGCCCGGTCCGATCGCCAATCCCGGCCGCGCTTCGCTCGAAGCGACCGCCAATCCGGCACGCACGAAGGAGCTTTATTTCGTCGCCGACGGCACCGGCGGGCACGCCTTCGCCGAGAATTACGACCAGCACCAGAAGAATGTCGCGCGGCTGCGCGCGATCGAGCAGGGCAAGGAGCCGACCGCCGCGCAATTCGCGCCGACGCCGCCGTCCGCGCCCGAACCATTGGCGATTCCCCAGACGCGCGCACAGAAGCCGAGAGCGACCGGCAGCACGAAGCCTGCCGCCGCGCCGAAACAGCAATAATATCGGCGGCGGCGTGCTCCGGCTTGTGAGCCCAGTGACGCGCCGTTAAGGTCTGCGCCGCTAACTGAAACGTCCGAGCTTTCCGCACACCGAGATCCAAACCCATGGCGCTGTCGAGCATGACCGGCTTTGCCCGCAGCCATGGTGCAAGCGGGACATACGGCTGGGCGTGGGAGCTGAAATCCGTCAATGCCAAGGGACTGGAATTACGCCTGCGCCTGCCGCCCGGCTGGGACGCGGTGGAAGTGCCGGTGCGCGCACGCGCCGCCGAAAAGCTGTCGCGCGGCAACGTCTACGCGACGCTCACCGTGAAGCGCGAAGGCGTGTCGCCGGTCGTGCGCGTCAACGAGGCGGTGTTGTCCGCCGTCCTCTCGACGATGCAGGACGTGTCCGTGCGGCTCGACGCGGCGCCGCCGCGGCTCGACGGCATCCTCGGCATCAAGGGCGTCATCGACGTGATCGAGGAAGTCGAGGATGAGGCCGCGCATGGCGCCGCCGAAACCGCGATTGTCGAAGGCTTCGCCGCCGCGGTCGAGGGTCTCTCCGCGATGCGCCGGCATGAAGGCGATGCGCTCGGCCGCATCCTCTCCACGCGCCTCGACGAGATCGCGGCGCTGACCGCGCGGGCTGAAAGCGTGCCCGGCCGTCAGCCCGACGCGATCAAGAAACGGCTCGGCGAGCAGATCGCGCTTCTCATGGACAGCGGCAGCCGCTTCGATCCGGACCGGCTGCATCAGGAGGCGCTGCTGATCGCGTCGAAGGCGGACGTGCGCGAGGAACTCGACCGCCTGCACGCGCACGTCGGGCAGGCGCGCGAACTGCTCAAGAAGGGCGGGGCGGTCGGCCGGCGGCTCGATTTCCTGTCGCAGGAATTCAACCGCGAGGCCAATACGCTGTGCTCCAAGGCGAACGATCTCGAGCTCAGCAATATCGGACTCGAACTGAAGAGCGTGGTCGAGCAATTCCGCGAGCAGGTGCAGAATCTGGAATGAGCAGGACGCGCAAGCCGCGCCGCGGCATCATGCTTGTCGTGTCGTCTCCCTCCGGCGCAGGCAAGACGACGCTGACGCGCAACCTCGTCAACGCGGACCGCAATCTCGACCTGTCGATCTCGGTCACGACACGTCCGCGTCGGCCGAGCGAGGTGGACAATGTGCATTATCATTTCATCTCGAAAGACAAGTTCGAGGAGATGCGCACGTCCGGCGAGTTGCTTGAATATGCCGAAGTGCACGGCAATTTCTACGGCACGCCGCGCCGCCCGGTCGAAAAGGCGCTCAACGCCGGCCGCGATGTGCTGTTCGACATCGACTGGCAGGGCGCCAAGCAGCTTTACGAGAAGATGCGTACCGACGTCGTCAGCGTGTTCGTGCTGCCGCCGTCGGCCAAGGAGTTGAAGGCGCGGCTCGAGCGGCGTGCGGAAGACAGCGGCGACGTGATCGCGCGCCGTCTGAAGAACGCGGCGAAGGAAATCCAGCACTGGACCGAATACGACCACCTCGTGGTCAATCGCGATCTGAACGAGGCTTACGGCGAATTGCGCAACATCCTGAAAGCCGAACGCGCCAAGCGTCTGCGCCGCCGCAAGTTCGTGAAGGCGACGGCGCGGCTTCTCGCCGATCTGAAGAAGATCACACGCGGCCGCTGAAGGCGCGCGTCAGCCGCACGAATCCCTCGACATCGATCTCCTCCGCGCGCGCGGTGGGATCGAGGCCGGCCTCGCTCAAGAGCGCGAGCGGATCGGCGCCCAGCGATTTCAGGCTTTGCCGCAGCATCTTGCGCCGCTGGCCGAAGGCGGCCGCGGTGACGCGCGACAGGACGGCGGCATCGCAGGGCAGCGGCTCCGCGCGCGGCACAAGTTCGACCAGGCTCGACGTCACCTTCGGCGGGGGCACGAATGCGCTCGGCGCGATGTCGAACAGGATTTTCGGCCGCGTGCGCCACTGCGCAAGTACGGAGAGGCGGCCATAGGCTTTCGATTTCGGCGCGGCGGCGATGCGTTCGGCGACCTCGCGCTGGAACATCAGCACGAGGCGGTCGTACCAGGGCGGCCAGCGTTCGGGCGTGAGCCAGCCGATGAGCAACGCGGTGGCGATGTTGTAGGGAAGATTGGCGACGATGCGCGCCATCCCGCCATCGAGATGCGGTGCCGCGTCGAACGACAACGCGTCGCCTTCGATGACCTGCAGGCGGTCGGGATAATGCTGCACCAGTTCGCCGAGCGCGGCGACCGCGCGCGTGTCGCGCTCGACGGCGATGACGCGCTTTGCGCCTTCCGCCAGCAGAGCGCGCGTCAGTCCGCCGGGGCCGGGGCCAATCTCGATGACAGTGACACCGTCGAGCGGCCCGGCCGCACGGGCGATGCGGCCGGGGAGGTTGAGAGCGAGCAGGAAATTCTGGCCGAGCGATTTCTTCGCGGCGAGATCGTATCGCCGGATCACGTCGCGCAGCGGCGGCAGCTGGTCGGGCGTGGTCACGCCGGCTGCGTGACGCGCTCGGCCTGCGCCATGCGCGCGGCGAGTGTGAGCGCGGCGATCAGGCTCGCTGGATTGGCGCGGCCGGTGCCGGCGATGTCGAAGGCGGTGCCGTGATCGGGTGACGTGCGCACGAACGGAAGTCCGAGCGTGACGTTCACGGCATCATCGAAGGCGACCGTCTTGATCGGGATCAGCGCCTGATCATGGTACATGCAGAGCGCGGCGTCGTAGGTTGCGCGCGCTGCTGCGTGGAACAGGGTGTCGGCGGGAAGGGGACCGCGCGCGTCGATTCCTTCGGCTTTCAATACATCGATGGCCGGACGGATGATGTCGCGCTCCTCCGTGCCGAAGGCGCCGTTCTCGCCGGCGTGCGGATTGAGTCCGGCGATGGCGAGGCACGGGCGCGCGGTGCCGAAACGCCGCTGCAGGTCGCGCGCGACGATGCGCCCGGTCTCGACGATGAGATCGGAGGTCAATTGCCGCGGCACGTCCTTCAACGCGATGTGGATGGTGACGGGCACCACGGCGAGCGCGGGCGACCACAGCATCATGACGGGGAGGACGCGGCGGCCGGTTTGCTCCCGCGCCAGTTCGGCAAGAAATTCGGTATGGCCGGGATGGCTGAAGCCGGCCTGGTGCAGCACGGACTTCGCGATCGGGTTGGTGACGATGGCGGATGCGTCGCCGCGCGCGACCGCGGCAACGCCTTCGCGGATCGCGCCGATTGCGGCCGGTGCGCTCGATGCGTCGGGACGCGCCGGCTCCGCGCTGATCACCTGCGGCAGCGGCACGACCGGGAGCGCCTTGGCGAAGGCGGCGTGCGTATCGCCCGGACTGATCGCGACGACAGGAATGTCGAGCCGCAGCGCCTGCGCGCGGCGGCGCAGGAAATCGGGATCGCCGAGAACGAAGAAGGGCGGCAGCGCGCGTTCGTTGCGGCCAAGCCAGGCGGCGAGCGTGATGTCGGGGCCAATCCCCGCCGGCTCGCCGATCGTCAGCGCCAGAGGCCGCAGCGTGGGCGAGGGCGGCATGACGCCTATTTCTTGTATTCGATCATCGCGCCGCGGCGCAGTTCGGCGAGATAGCGCTTGGCCTGTTCGTCGAAGCGCTTGGAGAAGAGCTGATCGCGCACTTCCTTCTTGCCGGGCGTTTCCGCCGTCGTGCGGTCCTTGGCGCAGAGCGCGAACATTTCGATGCCGCCCTGGGTGACTTCCGGATTGGTGAGCTTGCCGATGGCCAGGCCGTCGAGAATGCCGCGCAGCTGCGGCGACAGATCGGACGAGTTGCGGTGGATGATGTCGCGCGCGACCACGTCGCGCAGGCCGCGCACGAAGGCGACGCCTTCATCGCAACTCTGAAAACGCATGCGCAGGGCCTCGGCTTCCTTCTTGCGCGCCTCGATGATCGCCTCGCTCGCGCCGCGCGGGACGACAAAAAGGATCGGCCGCAGCGTGTAATCGTAGCCGACGTCCTCACCTTCGGTCTTGCGCGAGTCGAGCGCGTTGATGACGTCCTTTTCGCCGATCTGCAGGCTCGTCGCGAATTTGCCGCGCACGATCTGCCCCCAGGCAATGTCGGCGCGCAGTCGCGACTTCAGCGTGACGGGATTGACGCCCGAGCTTTCCAGCGACTTGGAAAACTGCTCGGGAGATGCGCGCATGCGCCGCGCGATATTGGCGTAGGCGGTATCGACTTCGCTCGCCGGGATATCGAGCCCATAGCGCTTGCCGACCTGAACCTTGAGCTTCTCGTCGATCAGCTCGTTGATGACATCCTGGCGCGGCGGATCCTTGTGCGTGGACAATTTGATCAGGCGGCCGCGCTGCTCGATATCGAAGCCCGTGATCGGGTCGCCGTTGACGAGCAGCACCACCTGCGCGTGAGCCGGCGTGGCGCCGAGCCAGAACGTCGCCAGCAGCAGCGCAGCCGCGAGCGTCAGCACGCCGCGCTGCGACATCGTTGCTGTTCTGTTTGCCAGGCTGGGTCGGCTCATCGCTACTGCTCTCCGCCGGGCCGGGAGATCACAATCCACCGGGCAGGCCACCAACGGATTGCGACATGGATGTTGCTCCGAGCGTGCGCAAGCTCATCTGCAGCATGATCCTGTGATCGACGGTGGCCGGATTGAAGTTGTAATTATAGCTCGTGATGTAGTTGACCGCCAGCAGCAGGCAGTCATCCACGTAGCCGGCGCCGATCTGCGTCTGATCGAATTTCCCCGATTGCAGATCGTAGCGCGCGGCCGCCTGCAGCACCCAGTTTTGGCTCACCTTCACCGATCCGCCGCCGAGCAATCCCTGCCGGCGAGTGAGGAAGCCGAGTTCCGGCTGAGCGGCATAGTTGCCGTAGAGAAGCGAGAGCGACCAGCGGTCGAAATTCGCCTTGCCCTCGGCCTCGAAGCGCCGAACGTTCCAGTTCGTCTCGTCGAAGCGATAGCGCGTCGTGAAGGTGTAGACCTTGTCCGGCTGATAGGACACGCGCGCGACGTAGTCGGATCGCGTCGTTTCGAGACCGCTGTTGATGCCGGCATTGGTGATGTCGCCGGCGGCGTAGGAATTCGTGCCGAACAGCTGGTAGGACTGGCCGAACAGGACATTGACGAAGCCGCCCTGATTGAACTGGGCGGTGTATTGCATGCCGACATTGGCGCGGCCGCCGCCTTCGACGCGGTCCCAGCCGGCGAATTTGTTGACCTTGAACAGATTGCTGTCGTCGAAAATCAGGCTCTGCGAATCCTCGTTCGGCAGCTTGCCGATGTCGGGTTCGTTCGGCCGCAGGACGATCTGCGCGATCGGCTCGAAGGTCTGCGTGCCCCAGGACTGCACGTTGATGAAGGGGTAGCGATATTCGAGGCCCACCGTCGGCATGATGCGCGCGATGCTGCGGTCGCCCGGCTCGATGAAGTTCGAGACGCCGGGCTGGTCGAGGATCGAGACCTGCGCCGCGTCGGCACGCACGCTGGCGAACGGCGTCCACACTTGACCGAAGCCGTCGACGATGGTGCGCCGCCAGTCGACCTCGGCGGAGAAGCGCGAATAGGTGCCGGGAATGCCGCGCAGCAAACACTTGGTCGGATCGCGGTTGGCGAGCGCGCAGACATAGGGGTTGTTCGGATCGGCGTAGGCGGCATTGAGCGGCTCGAACGAGGCGCTGTCGCGCGACAGGCTCGTGAGATTGAGCTTGTAGCTCAGTTCGCCGCCAAGGATCGGACTGCCGAAGACGTAGTTGTAATCCATGACCGGATGGATGGTCGGCAGTTCGTTTTGCCGGTCATAGACGGAAAGGCCGAGATAGTTGATCGCGCGGATGTCGAAATAGCTGCGGTCGCCTTTGCCGGTCAGGTAGACCTGCGACAGTCCTTCCGCCGCGCCCTGCAGCGGATCGGAGATCCGGTTCGTCGGGATTTTGTAATCCTGCAGGAAAGTCTTGTCCGAAACCCAGAGCGCGTCCCAGCCCCAGACCCATTTGTCGTTGAGTGCGAACTGGCCGGACGTTTCGACATTGCCACGCCATTCGCGATTGGCGGGCGAGTTCACCGGGAAATAGTCCTTGTCGAGCTGAAAGATGCCGGCGCCGCGCACCATGTACGCGCCGTTCATCAGGCGCTGCCGCCATTCGCCCTGCATCAGAACGCCCTGACGCGACGTGAGCGTCGGGGCGACCGTCAGATCGTAATCGGGCGCGAGCGCCATGTAGTACGGAATGTGCACGCCGACTCCGTAAAGGTCGGTCTGCGTGATGACGGGCGCGAGGAATCCGCTCTTGCGCACCACGGTCGGATCGGGCGCGGAGAAGTAGGGCAGATAGGCGATCGGCATGCCGAACAGCTCGACACGCGCATCCTCGAAATAGATCGTGCGCTCGGTCTCGTCGTGAATGATGCGCGCGGCCTTGACCTGCCAGAGCGGCGGCTTCTTCGGATCGTCCTTGCAGGCCTCGCAGGCGGTGTAGACGCCGTTGTGGAAGACCGTGTAATTGCCCTTCGATCGTTCGGCGCGCGTGGCCGCAAGGCGCGTGCGATCCGGCGTGTCGAGGCGCAGCGAATCGACGAAGCCGTCGCGGTAGTCGTCGTTGAGATCGAGAATCTCGCCGTAGGTGATCTTGCCGTCGCGCTCGGTCAGGCGGACATTGCCTTCCGCGTGCATGCGCCTCGTGCGCTGGTCATAGACGACACGGTCGGCTTCGACCGTCGATCCCTCGTAGTACATCTGCACGTTGCCGACCGCCGACACGCGCTCGTTGTTGTAGTCGTAGCGAATCTCGTTCGCCTGCACGAGCATCTGCGATTTCTGCCCCGGCGGCGGCGTGGGGACGGGTTTCGCCGGCGTGACCGGGCGCTGGGGAAAGGCAAGGAAGTTGGTCTGGGCCGCGGCGGGCGAGGCGCCGAGCGCGAGAAGAGCAAGCCCGAATAACGCGATCACCGCGCTCGGGATCAGCCGGCGCGGTCGCAGGAATGGAGGGTGAGCGGCGGTCGTCCAGCCCATCACCCGTCCTCCTGGTACAACAACGCAATCACGCCGGTCAGCCCGCCGATAGCCACCGGAAGCCATGCCGCCACGATCGGCGGAACCATGGAGGCCTCGGCCATGTCGTCGGTAATCTTCGAGAAAACGTAAAGCAGAAAGCCAAAAACCACACCACCAAAAACCATGTTCCGGATGCCGCCGAAGCGGAAGAACCGCAGGCTGAAGCCGGACGCCAGCAGCACCATGGCGCAGAGGTAAAACGGCCGCGCCAGCAGCTTCTGGTATTGCAGGCGGTAGCCGGCGGCGCGCAGCCCCGCCGCCTCGGCAATCGCGATGTAGGCCGGCAGGCTCCAGAACGGCACGGTTTCCGGGGTGGCGAAATTCTCGCGCACCTGTTCGGGGGTGAGGTCGGTCTTGAGCAGGTAGGAATCTTCCTCGCGAGGCGGGGCGCCCGCCGACAGCACGCGCACGTCCTGCAGGCGCCAATGGCCCCGTTCCAGCAATGCGCTCTTGGCCTCAATATGCTCGCGGAAATCGCCTTGCGGGGTGTAGGTGAACACCGTCACCCCGGACAATTGCACACCCTGATCGCGGCTGCCTTTGGCGTTGATGATCGCCTGGCCATCGCTGCTGACCTGACGCATCCAGAAGCTGCCATCGGCGTTGCGCGCGCCGGATTGCTCGCCGAACATCTGCGCTTCGAGGCGCTTCGAGCGTTCAGCGAGGACCGCCGCGACCGGATTGTACAGGGTGGTGCCGACAATGCCGGTGAGGAGCGCGACCGCGATCGCAGGCGTGACGAATTGCCAGGCGGAAATTCCCGCCGCGCGCGCAATGACGAGTTCAAGCCGCCGCGACAGCGTCAGATAGCACGACATCGTCGCGATCAGCGCGCAGAACGGCAGCAGCCGTTCGGTGATCTGCGGCACGCGAAAGATCGACGATTGCAGCGCGACGAACGAATGCAGATTGGCGATGCCCGCCGTGCGCCGCAGCGTCTCGATGTAATCGACGAGCGCGACCAGCATCGTCATGCCGACGAACAGCGCGATCAGATGCCAGAAGAAGCGGCCTCCGAAGTAGCGGGACATGGTGACGGAGATGCGCAAGATCACGCTCCGTCAACTGGCCATGGCGGGGCGGGTGAAGCGCGCGAGAACGGACGCGATCGCATTCGACACGAAGGCCGGCGTCTCCACCACTTGCGCGCGGCGGATCATCATCAATCCCAGCGCCGTCGCGATCGCGAGCACCGCGAATTGCCCCATCTGCAAGGCCGGCGTACGTGTGCCCAGCACGCTGCAGGTGACGCCGATCAGCCGGATCAGCGCGATCGACCCGATCAGGCCCAGCACGGCGAATTCGCGCGTCTGGCGTGTCGTGCGCGGCGCGCCGAGGAAGGCATAGACGACGATCGCGAATGCGACCGGATAGAATGGCGCCGCGAAACGATCGAGCAATTCGTTGCGGAAGGCGGGCGCGCGCTCCTTGTAGGAAGGATCGTTCTGATCCGGCCACAGGAGTTCGGTGAGATAACGCTCGCGCGGCGGATAGTTGATCGCGCCGACGGCGGAGAAGCGCGACAGGTCGAACGCGTAGCGGTCGAAGGCGACGATCGCGGCGTCGCGCTCGCCGGGCCGCTGCCGCTGCACGGTGCCGTCTTCGAGCACGAGGAACGTGCCATCGTCGTTTTTGATGATCGATCCGTGATGCGCGAGGATGGTCGAGCGCTCGGCCGGATCGCGCTGATCGTCGACGAGGATGCCGAGAAGCATGCCGTTGGTCTGACGCTCGCGCACGTGGAAGGTGAGGCCGCGCTCGAGCGAGATGAAACGTCCGGGCTGCGCGACGAAGCTGAGAAGATCGGCGCGCACCTGCGTCAGCCATGCGCGCGACTCGCGCAGGCCTTTCGGCGCGAGATAAGCGGTGGTGAAGGCGACCAGCAATGCCACGATGCCGATCGCGGGCAGAAAGCAGCGAAACAGCCGCATCGGCGACATGCCGGCGGCGTTCATCACGATCAGTTCGGAATCGTTGGACAGCTTGTTGAGCACGTAAGCCATCGCCACGACGAGCGCGAGCGGCGCCAGCAACACGACCAGCAGCGGGATGACGAGGCTTGTGATGCCGACGAAGACGAGGGCGGACTGACCCTGGTTGGTCATCAGGTCGACGTCGCGCAACGCCTGGGACATCCAGATGAGCGTCGTCAACGTGACGAGCACCACCAGGAACGCACCCATCGTCGTGCGAAAGACGTATCGGCCGATCGACCCCATCGTCTGACGACGTCCCCCCTTTTGCGGCTCGCCGGTGGCTGCCGCGCGGCCCCAAGAATCCGGCTGTCCCCCGATGCCGAACCCCGGCTCTGTGATCGCGTCACAAAATGGCTCTGGCAAGGCAAAGCTGTTGAAAATGCATCATAAAATGTTAAGGCCCCGGCAAGAAATAGCGCTCCGTTGCAAGCCGATCACGCCTGCCGGGAGGGGCATTTTCCGCGATGGTTAACGAAGGTTGAGAGACGGTAATTTGCCCTTCTCAGGGGGCGGGCGCTAAGCCATATCGGTCGTGCCATCCGCCCCTCCATCCAGCGCGCCGCCGGGCGCGAAATGGGCCTATTTTAGGAAAGTAATCACATGACCGACGCCGTGAAGCTCGGCTTTGTCCCCTTGGCCGCTCCCGCGAAGGGTGTCCTCGTTGTCTTTTGCGACTTGGGGCTGAAGATGGGGGCCTCGACTCGCAAAGCACTCGGGCCCGCTGTGGAATTAGTCCGCCGCGCGGCGGGTGCGGACCGCTTCACCGGCAAAAACGGCACGGTGCTCGAGATCGTGGCGCCCGCCGTTCTCAACGTCGACCGACTCATCGTCATCGGCCTCGGCAAACCCGACGACCTGAAATCGCAGGACCTCGTCAAGCTCGGCGGCGCCACCATGGGCCGCATTCCCGCGCGCGCCGCGGACGCAGTGATTCTCGCCGAATGGCCGGACGGGCCGATGAAGGCGAAAGCCGTGGTCGAACTCGCGCTCGGCCTTTCGCTGCGTGCCTATTCGTTTGACCGCTACAAGACCAAGCAGAAGGAAGGCGAGGAGAAGCGCACCAACACGAAGATCACGATTGCGACCGCCGACGCCGACGCCGCGCGCAAGGCATGGAGCGCGCAGCAGCCGATCGCGGACGGCGTGATCATGGCGCGCGATCTCGTCAACGAGCCCGCCAACGTTCTCTACCCGGAGGAATTCGCGCGCCGTGCGCTGAAGCTGCGCAAAGCCGGCGTCGCCATCGACGTGCTCGACATGAACGCGATGAAGAAACTGGGCATGAACGCGCTGCTCGGCGTCGGGCAGGGCTCCGCCCACCAAAGCCGCGTTGTCGTGATGCGCTGGAACGGCGGCAAGAAAGGCGAGGCGCCGCTCGCCTTCATCGGCAAGGGCGTATGTTTCGACACCGGCGGCATCTCGATCAAGCCGGCGGCCGGCATGGAGGACATGAAGGGCGACATGGCGGGCGCGGCCTGCGTCACCGGCCTGATGCACGCGCTCGCGTCGCGCAAGGCGAAGGTGAACGTGATCGGCGCGATCGGACTCGTTGAGAACATGCCGAGCGGCACCGCGCAGCGTCCGGGCGACATCGTCACCTCGATGTCGGGCCAGACGATCGAGATCATCAACACCGACGCCGAAGGCCGGCTCGTTCTCGCCGACGTGTGCTGGTACGTGGCGAAGAAGTTCAAGCCGAAATTCATGATCGATCTGGCGACGCTGACCGGCGCGATCATCATTTCGCTCGGGCACGAATATGCCGGGCTTTTCTCCAACGACGACAAGCTCGCCGAGCGTCTGTTCAAGGCGGGCGAGGCGACCGGCGAACGCGTCTGGCGCATGCCGCTCGGACCGGAATACGACAAGAAGATCGATTCCAAATTCGCCGACGTGAAGAATACCGGCGGCCGCGATGGCGGCGCGATCACCGCCGCGCAATTCATCCAGCGCTTCGTCGACAAGACGCCGTGGGCGCATCTCGACATCGCCGGCACCGGCATGGGCTCGCCGCAGACCGACACCAACAAGAGCTGGGCATCCGGCTTCGGCGTGCGTCTGCTGAACGAACTCGTATCCGAATACTACGAGAAGTAATCGCTTTGTCGGGGAGCGATGACGCGTGACCGAGATCCTGTTCTATCATCTGCATCGCCAGCCGCTCGAACGCGTGCTGCCGCAACTCCTGGAGAAATCCTTCGAGCGCGGCTGGCGCGTCGTCGTGCAGGGGTCGAGCGAAGAACGGATCGAGGCGCTCGACGCGCATCTGTGGACCTATAACGAACGCTCGTTTCTGCCGCATGGAACGTGGCGCGAAAGCGAAGCGGCCGATCAGCCGATCTTGCTGACGATCAACGCCGGCAATCCCAACGCGGCGACCGTGCGCTTCCTTGTCGATGGCGCACCAGTGCCGGCCGATGCATCGGCCTACGATCGCATCGTTCTTCTCTTCGACGGCGAAGACGATGAGGCGCTCGCCGCCGCGCGCGAACGCTGGACGCATGCCAAGTCCGCCGGACACGACGTCACCTATTGGCAGACGGACGAGCAGGGACGCTGGGTGAAAAAGGCGTAACGCCGGCGCCGTTTTCATGAGCGGCATCAGAGACTTGCGGCCGGCCGGCGGTGTCCCGATTCGCGCCGCGGAACTTTCCCCGGTCTGGCGTCCTTGTCGGTCACGCGAGGGGCCGAGGAAAGAACGGCCCAATGATTTCAAAACTGATTGTGACTGGCGTGATCGCCACCGCGATTGTCGCCCTTGCACGGCCCGCGCCGGCGCATGATAGCTGGATCTCGCGCGGACAATTCCGTGGTCCCCTGAACAACGAATGGTGTTGCAGCGCGAACGATCGCGCGATGATTCCGAGCGAGCGGGTTCATGCCAACGGCGTCGGCTACGAAGTTGCGCTCCTTTGCAACCGATGGCTCGGCATCGGGCTCGAGCGTCAGGGACGTCGTGCCGTACTCGGAAGCGTTGCCGAGCGTCGACGGCCAATAACTGGCGCTGCCATCGCGCGGACGGAACGCGGCGCTGCTTCTTCGCTCCGAAGCCGAGTGCCTGAAGTCAGGCACGGCCGAATTGTTCGCGCAATTTGTCCGTGGCGCGCTCGAGAATGCGCTTGCGCGACGCCGGTAAATTCTTGCCGCCGCGGTTGATGTAGAAGGTGAGCATCGACATCGCGGAGCGATAGGGATCGCTCTTGCGGCGGCGGCTGTGCTGCGCCGAGCGCTTGAGCGAGGCCGCGATCTTTGCAGGATCGCGCAGGCTGAAAACGCCGCGGTCGAGGTCGAGCGCGTCGCTGCGT
>CAZSAW010000118.1:0-16937 GCA_964604745.1 uncultured Hyphomicrobiales bacterium | reverse complement strand
CCAATTCATTTCGGCGTAATGCCGATCAATCTCACACTCACGTGCGACACTTCACGCGCCGCGTTTCAGCGCTCACGACCCTTTGAGGGACATTTTTCGAAAAGCTGCGGGAACGTCGCGCAATGTTATGGAATTCTTGATTGGATGTTTGAGCGTATTGTAACGATTGCCGCGTTGTCATTGACCGTTTGGTATGACTCGCCGCCGCCGAAATTCGAGCCTCCGGCTGCGGTGCTGTCGGCGCCGCAGGTTGTCGTGGCGTCGTTCTATGACGAACCCCAGCTTCTGCCTGACGGCAAACCCTACAATCCGTTCGGCTTTACGGCTGCGCATCGCACATTGCCGTTCGGCACGAAGGTGAAGGTCACCGACGCTTCGAGCGGCAAGAGCGTCGTCGTGACGATCAACGATCGCGGGCCGGCGCTGTGGACGGGGCGGGATATCGATCTGTCACTGGCGGCCGCTCAGGTGCTGCAGATGGAAGAGCGCGGTATCATTCTGGCGACCATCGCTGCTGTGCCGCCGCAGCCGAGCTCCAATTGATTGATTGCAGGTTTCGCGAAGGCTGACCTGCCGGTGCGCCGTTTCGCCGCGGGCAGCGCCTTATCCGTCATTGCCTGATGTTATCTGCAATTTCGGCAAGGCCCCGGAGCAGCGATGGAATAACGCCGATGCTGCGAGGTTCTTTCCTGTGGTGCTCAAGAAAAGCCGGAGGAAACCCCATGAAAATAGCAGTTCTTTCGATTGCCGCGATTGCCTTTCTTTCGGCGCTCGGTGGCGCGCAGGCGCAGCAGGCCAATATGACGTTCTTTGTGACCAGCGCGGGTCCCGGCAAAGGTGGCGACCTTGGCGGTCTCGAAGGCGCCGATCGTCACTGTCAGCAGCTGGCGCAAGCCGCCGGCGCAGGTGGCAAGACCTGGCGCGCCTATTTGAGCACGCAGGCCGTCGGCGGTGCACAGGCCGTGAATGCGAAGGATCGCATCGGGCATGGACCGTGGCAGAACGTCAAAGGCACGATCATCGCCAAGGATGTCGCCGAATTGCACGGCACCAACAATCTCACCAAGCAGACCGCGCTGACCGAGAAGGGCGATATCGTCAACGGCCGCGGCGACAGCCCGAACAAGCATGACGTTCTCACCGGCACGCAGGCAGACGGCACAGCCTTTCCGCCGGATAAGGACATGACCTGCGGCAACTGGACAAAGAGCAGTGCGGGTGCCGCGATGGTCGGACATTCCGATCGCACCGGTCTCGATGAATCGGCACCGGCCAAATCGTGGAATTCGTCGCACACCACGCGCGGGCCCGGCGGTGGCTGCGCGGAGTCGGACCTGCCGACCACTGGCGGCGCCGGCTTGCTCTATTGCTTCGCCGCGAATTAGCCGAGGGCTGGCCGGCTCAGGGGCCATGCGTCCCCTGGGCCGTCAGCCGGCGAAGTGAAATACTGCGCCGATCGCGACGAGACCGAACGCCACGGCGCAAAGCGGCAGTAAAATTTCGGTCGCAGCGGCACGTGCGCTCGTGCGGCTCTGCCAATCCTCGAAATCGCCGGCCAACCAGTCACGCAGCGGACCGTCGCGCGCGCCCGCCCTGATCGACGCTTCATCGTGGCGGCCGACACGGCTGAGAATGTACGGAATGCCAATCGCCATCGCGAAGAAGACGCTGATGACGAGGAGATCGAGATCGCTATAGCCGCCGGCGAAGAACACCCATGCGGCTGCGACGAACAGGACGGATAGCCCGATCATCATCGCATACACGGCAGGGTGAAGGTCTCGGGAGGTTCGCGCGCGCTCGATCGGTACCAATGCGTTGCCCATCGTCACGCTCCTGATATTGGCCCCCGATCCGATGCGCCCTCTCATCGAACGCCATCAAGTTCAACCCAGCGGCCGCGCGGATCGTTCCGTGTCTAGGATCACGACATCGCTTCGGCTTCCGGCGGATGCGGCTTCGGCTCCTCCGGCAGCGGAATGAATTCGAGATTGTCATGGATCGGCAGCCGGAAGCGCCCGGCCTGCCAGTCGGCTTTCGCCTGTTCGATGCGCTCCTTGCGCGAGGAGACGAAATTCCACCAGATATGCCGTTGTCCAAGCGGTTCGCCGCCGAGCAGCATCACGCAGCTTGTCTCGCGCGCGACGATGTCGGCCGCCCCCGGCGCAAAGACGAGCAGCGACCCCGCCCCGTAACTGCGGCCTTCATGCTCGATATTGCCGCGCACGACATAGGCGCCGCGCTCACTGTAATCGGCGGGGAGGGACATGCGGCCGCCCGCCTGCATCTCGGCATGCAGATAGAAGAGCGGCGATGTCGTCTTCACTTTGTTCGCAAGGCCGTAGGCGCGACCGGCGATGAGCCGCGCCTCGACACCCTTGTCCTGAAAGACCGGGAGTTCATCGGCATCGTGATGCGCAAACGAAGGCGCGCGTTCTTCGTCCTCCTCCGGCATTGCCACCCAGGCCTGGATGCCGTGCATCGGGCCGCCACTCTCGCGCAGCGTGTCGAAGCGCTCCGAATGGGAGATGCCGCCGCCCGCCGTCATCCAGTTCACCGCGCCGGGGCGGATCACCTGCTCGACACAGATGGAATCGCGATGGGTCATCGCGCCCTCGAACAGGTAAGTGACGGTCGACAGGCCGATGTGCGGATGCGGCCGCACGTCCGTCTCGCGCGGCACATGCGGCGGCAGGACAAGCGGTCCCATGTGATCGAAAAAGACGAATGGGCCGACCATGCGGCGCTTGGCGAACGGCAGAACGCGGCCGACCTCGAATGCGCCGATGGAGCGGCGGCGGGCCTCGATCACGATGTCGAGCATGGGATGATCCTCGTGGGGGCGAGATGACACACTAGATTGCGCACGCGACTTGCGGCGCGCAAGGGTCAGACCTTTCCTGGTGAACCGGATCGCGGCGATATCCGACCCAAGCCAGGATTCAAATCGGGTCGAGATCATGACGCACCTCAAATCGTGCCTGCTCCTTGCGGCTTTAATGTGCGTCAGCAGTGAAGCCTTGGCGGACGAGATCAAGGCGTCCGAG
This sequence comes from uncultured Hyphomicrobiales bacterium, assembly GCA_964604745.1. GTDB lineage: Bacteria > Pseudomonadota > Alphaproteobacteria > Rhizobiales > Xanthobacteraceae > Pseudorhodoplanes. Next base: position 13,890 of record CAZSAW010000118.1, on the reverse strand, counting down.
CAGAAATGCGTTACCGACGACGTCGGCTTTCGCGAGAAGGATGGCGCCAATGTGTTTGTTGTCACGCTGACCAGTGCTTGCGAAAAGCGTCAGCGCTGCGTCGTCAATGTTTACATCGTCGGCGCACGCGGGCCGCAGCAGGGCCGGGCGACGCTGAACGCTCGCCGCGCAGTCAAAGGGCGACGCCGCGCAGCAATCCTACGTCATGAAAACACCGGAAGCGGGCGGCATGGCGAACGTCTCGCGCCATTGCGCGGATGTCGCCGACCGCGGGCCGTGGCGGGAGGCCTTCGCGCGCATGCTCGAACGCGTGCGCGCCTTCATTCAGTCCTTCGGATGGATCGGCTGAGCGATCTTCAGAAGCCGTAGATCGACACGCCAAGCGCGAAGACCAGAATGCCGGCCCAGTTCGCGACCGTCGGCAAGGCGACGAGGATGGTGGCAAGGATGAGCCGCTGGTTGCGCCATGCGAGCAGGAGCGCGCCGGCCGCGATCAGCGGATAGATGAAGCGGGCGCAGAAGGCGTAGGCGCCCCCGTAGTCCGGGGTGAGTTCGAGGCCGTGGATGGCGATGCCGGGCAGATCCATCGCCCAGGCGACGAGCATGTGCACGGCGAGGAAAGCGATGGCGTAGCGCACCCGGCCGACGAGGGCGAGGATCAGCGCGGCACCCGTGAGCAGCGGAGCGAGCGCAAGATCGACGTTGCCGGCGCGCTGGGCGAAGACGGCGAGCGGATCGGTAGTGCCGTAATCTTCGAAAATGGCGGGGACGGCGAAGGCCGCGCTGAAGACCTCGATCGCCGCAATGACAATCAGCACGATGCGCCAGAGGAGGGGGAGCACCGGCTGGGGATGGACGCTGGTCGGATCGGTCATCGGTCGGAGAGCCCTGCGAGGAACGGAAGCGCTATCGGTTGAGTCGCGCCGGGCCTGCGTCCGGTTCAGCGCCTCAGCGGCGCCGCCGCGCCGCCTGCCGCTTCGCCTTGGCGCGGCGCTCGCGCGCGACCTTGGCCCGGCGCCTGCGGCAGCGCGAGCATTTGCACCGCGACTTGCCGATGACGTTCTTCAGGTAGTCGGTGCCGTAATCGTAGACGATCTCGTCGCCCGGCTTGATGTTCTTGATCGCGCGAATGAAGACGCGCCGTTTGACAATGATCGATTCCGCGTTCGGGTTGCAGGAGTGGTTGAAATAACGGGCGATGTTCCGGCGCGGGGTGCCGTCAATGGTCCAGCGCGAATTGATCTCGTAGAGGTAACGGTTGCCGCGCGCCTCACGCCGCAGCGCCTCGTCCGGGCCGATCAGCGGACCCTTGTATTCGGCGAGGCGCGTGCGCTTCTTGATGGGGCGGGTGGCGAAGACGCCGAACCCGGTGCGGGAGCGGCCGAGACGAAAAGGACGGCGGGACATTTCCAACAGAGAGCGTTGCGAGAAACGGTGACGTGCGCCGCATAACGCGAGTCAGCGGCTCGCGTCAACGCGCGAGTGACGCTTGCGTTCTCGCCTCTGTGCGCGATTGGGGACAAATCGCGCTTTTCAGCTTTCCAGCTGCTGGATGGTGCGGTTGGCGCGCCGCAGCCGCGCACTCAATTCGCGCCCCAATCCCGCGAGCAGCTTGACCGCGACTTTCGGCGAATCCTTGACCAGCGCCGCAAAGGCCCTCTCGCTCAGCACGTGGCAAACCACATCCTCGTCGGCGGTGATTGTCGCCGAGCGCGGGCCGGCGTCGAGGATGGCGAGTTCGCCGAACACGGTGGTCGGCGCGAAGGTGGCGAGCCGGATGGCGCCGCGCTCGGGCGCCTTGAGGTAGGCGCTGGCGCGGCCCTTGACGATGATGAAGAGCTCCTTGCCCGGATCGCCTTCGTGGAAGATCTCCGTGCCGCGCGAAAATTCGACGCGCCGCAGATAGCCCGCGAGCACGCCGGCCTCCTCGGCCGACAATTCACGCAGCAGGTCGAGATGCGTCAGCTCGATTTCGCCGCTCTCCGCCGGCAGCGCGTCGCGCAGGAGATCGTCCTCTGCCCATTCGATGGCGCGGTCGACGTCCTCGAAGATGCGCGCCTCGCCGAGCGTTTCCATGGTGCCGGCCTCGTGCAGGCGCGCGGCGATGTCGCCTCCGGCCCGTACGGCGAGGGCAAGATGCCCGCCGCGGCGCGACAATCCGGTCGCGATCTCGGCCAGCGTCTGCGTGCCGGTGGCGTCGATCTCGGTGACGCGGCGCAGGTCGAGGATGATCGTGCGCGCATCGCCTTGCGCATCGATATGCTGGCTCAGCGTCTCGGCGCTGCCAAAAAAGAGCGCGCCCTGCAATTCGAGCACGAGAATGCTCTTGCCGGCGCGGTCGAGCACGGCCTGTTCCTGCGGCGCGCGCGCCTTCCGCGAGCGCACGGTGTCGCCGCGATAGGTCCGGCGGATGTTGGAGCGGCTCATGCGCACGACAAAGAGCGCGATGGCGATGACGATGCCGAGAAACACCGCGAGCACGATGTTGATGCTGACGGAGAGGACGGCGACGAGCACGACCACGCCGAGATCGATGAGCATCATCAGCCGGTGGCGGGAGGCGCGGCGCGCGATGCGGCGGACGAGATCGATCGACCAGGGATCGATGTGCTGGATCGCCACCACCATGATGGCGGCGGAGAGAACGACGCGCGGCGTCTGCGCCAGCACGGGAAAGAACACGAGGATGACGATCAGCAGCGCGAGCGAATTGATCAGCACCGACAGCGCGGTGCGCCCGCCGAAGGCGCGGTTGGCGAGCGTCGCGCCGATATTGATGCCGCTCGTGATGCCGCCGAAGAACGGCGACACGACATTGGCGAGGCCGAGCCGCACGAGCAGCCGGTCGCCGTCGATCTTCGGCGTGCCGGGTGGGGTGATGAGCTTGGCGCAGAGCAGCCCGTCGAGCGCGCCGACGAAGGCGAGCGCCACCGCGCCGCCGGTGATGAGCGGCCAGAGCGGGACGAGCTTGCTCAGGTCGCCCATCTCGAGGAGATTTTTCAGCGGCGCCGGGCTGATCGATTCATCGGGGAGGCCGATGACGGGGCCGAGATAGTCGCCAAGGCCGGCGAGCACGAGCACATAGTAAAGTACGCAGCCGATGCCGAGCGAGACGACGAGCGGGGGGATGGACGGCATGATTTCGCGCGCCCGCCACATGGCGACGAAGGTGACGGCGGCGACGGCGAGGCTCAGCGGCTTGATCTCGGCGGCATGATCGGCGACCGCGGTGAACGGCACGTTGTGATCGAAGCCGCAGACATTGCCGAGCTGCACGAGGAAGATGAGGATCGCAGCCGCGTTCTGCAGGCCCGCCATCACCGGATGCGGCGTGAAGCGGATGAGCGTGCCGAGCCGCACCATGCCGAACAGCGCCTGGAATGCGCCGCCGAGCAGGATGATGGCGAAGAAGGCGATGATGGTGAGGCGCGGATTGTCGTGCTGGACCACCTGATAATGCACGAGATGCGCGAGCAGCGCGCCGAGGAAGAAGGTGGTGGTGACGCGCGGGGCGTAGGTCGTCGTTCCGCGATCGCCGAACAGGACGCAGGAAAAGCCCGCGAGCATCGCCGCATAGAGGCCGGAAAGCACGCCATAGACGATGTAGGCATCGCCCATCGCACTGAAGGCAAACATGCCGAAGGCCATCGCCAGCGGAATGGCGAGCACGGCCGAGACGAGGCCGCCGATCAGATCGTTGCGGACGTTCGACCAGGACACATACGACATCGGGGTGGGGGCACTCCGGCGGGCGCGCCATGCGACCGCACTTTTTGCCAAAGCGCAAGCGGGCGGCTCCGCGGCCGGCCTTCAATTATAAGTGCGCCGTCCGACCCAGCGCACAAGGCGCGCGCCATCGCCCGTATTGTTTTGCAAGGCGCCGGGTGCGCCTGAACATTCCGCGCTCCGCATGTGCGGAGCATTCCCTCGGCGCCTTGCGCGGCGCATGAGGGGATGGAGCGCCGCAAGGCGCATCCAATATGACGCTGCATTCCCTTCGGAATGCAGGGCGGGTGGTGCGAGCACCCGCGCGCCTTGCGGCGCTCCACACCCGGACGAGGCTTGCGCCGTCCGGGCGCTCATTTGGCGGCGTTCATTCGACACCGGGCCGCGCTTTCGCCGGGGGATTTCGTCCCCGGTCGTCAGCCAAGCTCCTGGCGGGGGTCCGTAGTGACCCCGGGCGGAGCCCCGGCGCCGCCCGAGTGCGTGGCTTGCGAACCACGCCCGCAGGCGCCGCATCGAACGGGCCGCATCTCCGGCCCGCTCCCCGCGCGCGGCTTCCGCCGCAACGCAGGCTGCTCCGCTTCAAGACGCCTCTAGAAGCGCCCCTCAAAGAGCAGAACGGGAGAGAAGATAAGGCAGGTTTGGCGGGCGGGGATAAGTTTTTCGGAGGAGCGAGTCGCTGCTGCTGCGCCCGGTCCTGTTTGACATATCGTCATGGCCGGGCAACCGGGCTGGCTCCGCCAGCCCGCCGCAACAAGGTGTCCCGGCCATCCACGCCTTGCGCCATATAAAAATATGGCATATATGCCATATGCAACGCGAGCCGAGCTTCGAATGGGACGATGCCAAGGATCGCGTCAATCAGGACAAGCATGGCGTGTCGTTTGCGTTGGCACAGCTGGCGTTCTTCGATTTGAATCGCGTGATCGCGCAAGACCTCGATCATAGCGGGCGTGAGGCGCGCTACTTCTGTTTTGGTGTGGTCGCGGATGGGGTGCTGACCGTGCGCTTCACGTATCGCGGTAGGCGCATCCGCATCTTTGGCGCGGGCTATTGGCGGAAAGGAAAGAAAATCTATGAGCAGCAGAACCGTTAGATACACGGCCGGCGAGATCGGCCGCGTGCGGGTCGTCGAAGACTTCCTGCCGTCCCCGGACCGGCTCGTGCCACGTGAGGATAATGTGAAGGTGACGCTGTCGCTTTCGAAACGCTCGCTCGATTTCTTCAAGCGCGAAGCAAAAAAGCGTCGTGTCCCTTATCAGCGCATGATCCGCTCGCTCGTGGATTTGTATGCGGAGCGGGCGGGGAAGGGGCGGTAGCTGAAGGCGCCGCAACGCCGCTAGATGGACGCCCCGCGTTCGGTTCGACAGCGGGAAGATAAGGGGGTTTGGCGCGCGGGGATAAGTTTTTTTGAAGCGCGACTCAGCAGCTTTTGGTCCCGATAATTCCCAAAGGCCAGCTACCAAGCAGTTGTCCCAAAAACCCCAATATCACGAATGCCATGCCTGAGTAGAATACTTTGGCTCGCCAACGCCACTCCGCGAGGAGAGTTTTTGAAACTCACGCCACATCGCTGCATCTTCGTCGAGTTCTTCGAACTCGCGCTGCTCTTTGTGAGCTTGATTCCGTTCAAAAGCCTTTTGCAATTCCGAAATTCTGTTTTCACGATCACGCGAGTACATGTGGTGCCATTCGTAGGCTATAATAAGAAATCCGATCAGGTTCCAAACACTGACCGATTACAGAGAGTCACTGCTGGCACATCACATTTTTCCAATTGATTGAGCAAATCATTGTTCAGGAAATTTCTAAGCCGCAGATCATTCCTCTTTTCGTAGGCCTGCAAAAAGAGCGGTAACGTCGTCCCGAGTGCTCAGCAGGAGTGAGGCTGCAAGAGATAGACAGATCGATGTGTAGCCACTCTCGACGGGACTGGGTAAGCCCCTGCCGCGCTCTTGTTGTCCCATTCGATAGTACGACATCGGTAAACCGTGGACGGCGCTAGAAAATAGAATATTCAGAAAGCGATATGTTCTCTTTTCTAATTGGGCTTTTTCAAGGATGTCCTCAAGCGAATACAGATATGCAACTCGACCATTTAGAAGTTTCTTCTGATGTTTTTGCTGCCGAAAATGTTGGTTGAATTCAAGCCGATGACGCAATTCTTCTGTCTGCTTCTCCAGTTGCTTTTTTAGTTTCGCGTCTGGGTTCAGGCTTTCCGCAAATAACCTCAGGCGAGATATGCAATCGTGGAGACTTAAAAGAGTCCATCTGCATTCCCATTCATCGTCAGGGCATTTATCAATGCACAAATAGTGAAATGCCGCTCGTATTTCTAACATTGACCGGGTGATTGTTGCTGCGGACGCATAGTCCCAATGTTCAATCAACTTATCTGACCACGCGCTATGGGGCGCCAATACGGCCAGACTTACGCTTCTGGCAATAAGAGCCGTAAAGAGCACCGATGCATAAAAGTGTTTCGGTGTTGGCGAGGAAATTCCTTCGTATCGTTTTGATACGCGAATGCAATCTCGTAGGATCTGGTCTAACAGGTCGAGGCTAGCTTGGTAATCTATCGATATTTCTGGTGCCAGCGCGCCGGCAGCAGCAATTTCGGCATGGCTAAGGCTCGTACCGAAGCGCTCGATCAGGAAGTTAGCAAAGCGCAAAATTAGGGAACGCATTGGGATTGCCTTTTAAAAAGTTAGCCAAGCGCATAAAAGCATTCCGAGAGAATATATGAGTTGGCCCCATGAACGCCCCCTTCACCGCGCCCACGCCCGTCCCGCCCTACAAGCACACGCCGCTGTTTCCGCTCGGCAAGGACAAGACCCAGTATCGCAAGCTCGATGCCGGCGGCGTGCGGGTGGAGAAGGCGCTCGGCAAGGATGTCGTCGTCGTCGAGCGCGAGGCGTTGCGCGCGCTCGCGGAGCAAGCCTTCAACGACATCAATCATTATCTGCGGCCGGGACACCTGAAGCAGCTGCGCGCGATCCTCGACGAGCCCGAGGCGTCGGATAACGACAAGTTCGTCGCCTACGATTTTCTCAAGAACGCCAACAGCGCCGCGGGCGGCACGCTGCCGATGTGCCAGGACACCGGCACTGTGCTCATCATGGGCAAGAAGGGGCGGCTCGTCTGGACCGACGGCGACGACGAGGCCGCGCTCGCCGAGGGCGCGCGCGATTCCTATCTGCGCAAGAACCTGCGCTATTCGCAGCTCGCGCCGCTCTCCATGTTCGAGGAGAAGAACACCAGGACCAACATGCCGGCGCAGGTGGAAATCTTCGCCGATTCATCGGGCGGGGAGGATGCCTACAAGTTTCTCTTCATCGCCAAGGGTGGCGGCTCGGCCAACAAGGCGTTCCTCTTCCAGGCGACGCCGTCGATCCTGACGCATGACCGCATGCTCGCCTTCCTGAAAGAGAAGGTGCTGACGCTCGGCACCGCGGCGTGCCCGCCTTATCATCTCGCCATCGTCATCGGCGGCACCTCGGCCGAGATGACGATGAAGACGGTGAAGCTCGCCTCGTGCCGCTATTACGACGACCTGCCGACGCAAGGCTCGGAGGATGGCCACGCCTTCCGCGATCTCGCGATGGAGCAGGAAATCCTGAAGATGACGCAGTCGACCGGCGTCGGCGCGCAATTCGGCGGCAAGTATTTCTGCCATGACGTGCGCGTGATCCGCCTGCCGCGGCATGGCGCGTCGCTTCCCATCGGGCTCGGTGTCTCGTGCAGCGCCGACCGGCAGGCGATGGGCAAGATCACGCGCGACGGCGTGTTCCTGGAAATGCTCGAGCACAATCCGGCGCAATATCTGCCGGAGATCGACGAGAGCAAACTTGGCGGCGATGTCGTACAGGTCGATCTGAGCAAGCCGATGAAAGAGATTCTCGCGATGCTCTCGCGCTATCCGATCAGGACGCGGCTCTCGCTCACCGGCACCATGATCGTCGCACGCGATCTCGCGCACGCCAAGCTGCGCGAGCGGCTGGAGAGCGGGCAGGGGCTGCCGGATTATTTCAAAAACCATCCGGTCTATTACGCCGGCCCGGCCAAGACTCCGGCGGGCTACGCCTCGGGCGCGTTCGGGCCGACCACCGCGGGGCGCATGGATTCCTTCATGGACCAGTTCATGGCCGCGGGCGGCACGATGATCTCGGTCGCCAAGGGTAATCGTTCGCCGGCCGTGCGCGAAGCATGCAAGAAGCACGGCGGCGTCTATCTCGGCTCGATCGGCGGCGTCGCGGCGAATCTTGCCGAGCACTGCATCAGGAAGGTCGAGGTGCTCGAATATCCCGAGCTTGGCATGGAGGCGATCTGGAAGATCGAGGTGGAGAATTTCCCCGCCTTCATCGTCATCGACGACAAGGGCAACGACTTCTTCAAGGAACTGAATCTCGGCTGACATTGCTCGGGCCGCACGCCACAGCATCATTTTTGCGTCATGGCCGTGCTTGTTCCGGCCATGCCGTTCAGGTGTGGCGCGGCCGTCGAAGCGCACGCAAAAAAGCCCCCGGCCGCGGCCGGGGGCGTGAAGGAGTTCGTCAGAACAGCCGGGCGGTCAGGCGCCGCCCGCGCGGCCGACCGCGCGATCGAAATTCGGTCCGTTCATCTGCATCATGTAGAGCGAGCCGTCCTTCATGAAGAAGACGGTGCCCTTCGGCACGCGGTGCGCGCGCCCCGTCATGCCCTTGGCCTTGTCGGTCATCTTGAACGAGTCGAGATGGCCGGCCATGTCGACCGCATAGAGCATGCGTTCGTGCATGGCCCAGCCTTCGCCGCCTTCGGCGTTGGCGGGAAGCGCAAAGGCCGACGCGGCGAGGCCGCCGCCGATGAAGCTTGCAATCAGAGTCTTGCGCGTAATCGACATAGCTGAACTCCTTGTTGTTTGAACGCCACCGTCGCGATGGCGTCTTTCCCTAGCGGCTCCGGCACGCAAAGGAATTACAACTCCCGATCACGCGGCATGAACTTCGCGGCAGAATGCCCGCGCGCGCGATGACGAAAAAGAGACCGGAGCGTGACCGGCGCGGATCGGCTGTCGTGCCCACCGCTCCCGGGCCGTGATTGTCTTTGTGAAACGCGCTTCCGGGCGCGCACGAAAACGTGACCGCGCGGCTCTCAGCCGCCGACGCGATAGATGAAATAGCGGCGCGGGTTGAAGCCCTTTCGCTCGACCACGAATTCGCGCACGAGCTCGGCCTTGCCGAACACATTGCGCAGGTCGTTCAGCACATCGCGTTCGGCGAGACACAGGCCCTGCATGGCGCGGAAATCGGTCTTTTCGTCCCACAGGGTGAACTGGCTGCGGCGCGAGGGCACGGGCACATAGGTGCGCGGATGATCCGGCAGATAGAATTGCAGGAGCGAGGCGCGCTGCAGGTGATCGGCAAAGATCGCATCGTCCGGCTGCCGCAGCGCCTGCAGCGCCGCCGCTGCATCCGGCGGGCCGTTCAGCCGATCATGCGGATTGCGCTTGCCCGACAGTCCGAAGACCAGCGGGAAAGCGGAGACGAGCACGATCAGCACGGCGAGCGCGGTGCCGAGCGCCGCGGTGCGGCGCAGTTTCCGCTCCGCCACCCATTGCGCGATCAGCGGCGCGGCGGAGATGTAGGCCGGCGTCGCCCAGTTGAGCTCGATCTTGCTGATGAAGGAGCGTTCGAGGAACAGCGCGAGCGGAAGGAGGCAGCAAAGCATGAGAAAGAGCCGCGCGTTGTCATTCCACCACGAGCGCCAGGCAGCGGCGCGCCAGATCAGGAGCACGAAGAAGACCGGCGATAGCAAAAGCGCCTGGCCGCCGACGAATTCGCCGACATTGCGCAGAACGTCGTTTCGGCTTTCGCGCGCGGCATGCGCGGCCTGAAAGCGGAAGCTGATGAAATCGTTCTGCACGTTCCACCACATCACCGGCGCGACAACGAGAGCGGCGATCGCCACCGCCGCCCACAGGCGCGGCGACAGGAACAGGTCCCGCCGCCGCACCAGCAGGAAGACTGCGACCGAGGCAGGCAAGAGCACGCCGGTATATTTCGACGTCATCGCGAGTCCGGCGCAGAGGCCGGCGAGCAGGAAATCGTGCCAGCGTCCCTCGCCGGCGACGGCACGGAGGCCGAAATAAAGTCCCGCCGCCCAGAACAGCGCAAGCGGACCGTCGGGCGTCGCCAGCGTGAAACCGTAGTGAACCGCAGGCGCGACCAGTCCGCCAACCAACATCAGAAGCGCGACACGTGTGCCACCGATGTCGCGCGCGGTCAGCACCATGAAGAACAGCGCGCCCGCCATGCACAGCGATGCCGTCATGCGCACGCCGAAAAGGTCGTCGCCGAAAAGATGCGTCGTCAGCCAGATGACAAACGCGATGGCCGGCGGATGGTCGTAATAGCCGGCCTGCAGATGCCGCGACCACACCCAGTAATAGGCTTCGTCGCCGCTGAGCGGCAGGGTCACATTGTGCAGGCCATGCAGGATAGCGGCCGCGGCGAGAATCGCCGCAGCGACGAGCGGCAGGCGATGCTCGCTCATTCTCCGACCGGCAGCGAGCGGCCTTGCGGCACGGCGTCGAGATGGCGGCGCACGCGCGCGAAAATATCATCGACCCCGATTGCAGCCATGCATTTCGGATCGTTGCATTCGGTCTTGCGATGGTTCCAGGCGGAGACGCAAGGCGAGCAGTGCAATCCGGCGAACACCGTCTCGGTGCGTCCGAGCGAGCCATAGAGCGCGGGCGTCTCCGGGCCGAACATCACGATGGTCGGCATGCGCGTCACCGCCGCGAAATGGCCGGGGCCGGAATCGCTCGTGACCATGACGAGGCTCAAATGATAGAGCGGAAGAAGATCGATCAGCGGCAGGCCGGCCGCGGCGAAATTCACGCAGCGTGCATCGCCAATCTCGGCCGCGACCGCATTCAGCGCCGCGCTCTCGCCGGGCGCGCCAGTGAGGATGACGAGAGCGTCGGCGCGATGCGCGAGGATGCGCCTGGCGAGCGCGATGAAGCGTTCGCGCGGCCAGCTTCGCTGCGGCAGCAATTCGCTGACGTTGCAGTTGAGAAGAACGAGCGGCCCGCGCCCGGTCCAGTTCGCGCGCGCCTTCAATTCGGAGCCGATCCGCGCCAGCGCCTCGTCGCTCACGCTCGCGCGTTTGAGCGCCAGCGCGGAATCGGGCGAGCGGATCTTCGCCTGCGGGATGTCGCGCTCGCTCGCATAGGCGGCGTGAACGAGCGAGAGAAAATTGCGCGTGATGTGGACGTGCGGGTTATAGAGCACGCGCTCGGTCAGCATTTCGCCGCGATAGAGACCCTCGTTGTGAAAACGATGATAGCCGACGATGCGGGCAGCGCCGCTCCAGCCCGAGAGAATGGCGGTGAAGCGGGAAAACAACTCGAGATCGAGCACGGTGTCGATCTTCTTTGCGCGCGTCCAGAGCAGAAACCGCAGCGTGTCGATCGCGAGCGGCACAAGACCGTTGGCGCGGATGCAAAAGATATTGTCGTCGGGCACGGTGCCGAGAAGGTCGAGGCTCGGCTTGTTGTGTCTGAAGATCGCGAAATGCAGATTGGCCCCGCGGCTTTTCAGGTCCTGCATGGCCGGATCGACAAGGATGGCGCTGCCCATTTCCGACAATTCGATCAGCAGCACGTTGCGCGGCATGTCCGCGCGCTCGCGCCGGAACAGGCGCATGAGCCGCAGCAAGATGCTCGACAGCGCGCAGAGCGGCACGCCCGCCCAGAAATCAATCTGGCGCATCGCGTCGGTTTTGAGCGGGCCGCGCGGCGCCTGTGTGCGTGTGCCGGGGGTCGCGGAAGGCGCGACGGCGGGGGAAGTCGGCAAATGTCGCCCTCACATTAACGGCGCTATCTTTGCTGCGATGCAAGCGAATGCGTCAAGGGGCGCGGGATCGGGCTCTTCCGGCCGCGCAGCCTTCGCTTCGCCGCTTTGAATCGCGCGCTGCCGTCGTGTTGATGAAACCCTTTACACAATATTGCCGGTGCGGTGCTGTCCTTTGCCGCAAATCGGGCAAAGTCGAACCGGACCTTTCGCGCCAGGGGCGAACGGAATCGGAGTTCTCTGATGACCAAAGGTTTGTTTTTATCCGCCGCGCTTGTTCTGCTCGCGGCACTTCCGGTGCAGGCCATGCCAGTCGCGCCGCAGCAATCGGGATCAGACGTCATCCGCGTCGCCGGCGGCTGTGGGGTCGGCTTTCACCGCGGACCGCTGGGCGGTTGCCGGCGCAACCTGACACCCAACTGGCCTTGCTGGTGGGTGCGCGGTCCGCTGGGCCGCTGGCGTCTCGTCTGCCATTAGGGGCGGGCAAAAGTCTGCCATCGCGCAAGGCGCCGGTTGATCCGGCGCCTTTTTCGCGCCGGTCGTGGCCGGCCCTTTGACGCATATCAAGGCTCGCGGCCGGCCGAGCTCTAGTCTTTTGGGTATCACCGCGGGGGCGGCGCGAACCGGAGTTCGAAAAATGAAAGCCAAAGATGTCATGACGCCCGGCGTCATCACCGTGCAACCGGATACCCCGATCCTGACGGCGGTGCGTCTGATGCTGCAGAAGAAGATCAGCGGCCTGCCGGTCGTGTCCGAGACGGGCGAGCTGGTCGGCATGGTCACGGAAGGCGATTTCCTGCGCCGCTCCGAAATCGGCACGCAGCGCACGCATCCGCGCTGGCTTGAATTCCTTCTCGGGCCGGGTTCGCTCGCCACCGACTATGTTCATGCCAGCGGCCGCAAGGTCGGGGAGGTCATGACGCCGGAGGTGCGCAACGCCAGCGAGGATACGTCGCTCGCCGATCTCGTCGCACTGATGGAGCGCTATCACATCAAGCGCGTGCCGGTGGTGCGCAACACGAAACTCGTCGGCATCGTCACCCGCGCCAATCTGCTGCGCGCGCTCGTCGCGCTTGCCCGCGAAGCGGCCCCGTCACAGCCTGGCGACGCCGCCATCCGCGACAAGATCGTCGCCGAACTGAAGAAGCAGCCATGGGCGCCGACCGGGCTGGTGGATGTGATCGTGCGCAATGGCGTCGTGCAATTGTGCGGCTCCGTTCTCGACGAACGCCAGCGCGCCGCCTTGCGCGTTGCTGCCGAGAATGTCGCAGGCGTGAAAAAGATCGAGGATCATCTCGTCTGGATCGAACCCATGTCAGGCATGGCGATCGAATCGGAAGAGGACCGCAAGAGCGAAGCCTTGCAATCCTGACTGGTCTATAAGACGGAGAGAACGAAGGGCGCGCTTCGGGGCCTGCAAAGGGCACGAAGTGCGCCTGTTCGATTTGCCGTCTTCCTCCTCATGATGAGATGTCATGTCGACTGATCAGGGACACCCGCATACGAAACTGCACCGCCTCGCCGAATTCGACAGCGATCTCGCACTCGACGGATCGACGCGGGGCCTGCGCATCCAGCTTGAATTCGCAGCCGCCGAGCAGGAGCTGCGCCGCTGGGGTATCGAATCGACCGTCGTCGTGTTCGGCAGTTCGCGCGTGCGCGACACCGCCGAATCGAGCCCGCGCGCGCAGCGCTGGTATGACGAAGCGCGGCGTCTGGCCCGTATCGTGTCGGAGCGCGGCGGCGCGCTGACCGAAGGCGGCATGCGCCGGCATGTGATCGCGACCGGCGGGGGACCGGGCATCATGGAAGCCGCCAATCGCGGCGCGCACGATGCCGGCGCCCCGTCCATCGGCTTCAATATCGAACTGCCGGTCGCGCAGACGCCGAACCCGTATTCGACTCCCGAGCTGACGTTCCGGTTTCATTATTTCGCGATGCGCAAGATGCATCTGGCGATGCGCGCGGCCGCGCTCGTCGTCTTCCCCGGCGGATTCGGTACGCTCGACGAATTGTTCGAGATGCTGACGCTGGCGCAGACCGGCAAGATGCAGCCCTTGCCCATCCTTGGATTTGACCGCGACTTCTGGCGCACGGTCATCAACATCGACGCGCTGGTCGATGCCGATTTGCTTCCACCGATCGACCGTTCGCTCATCACCTGGGTCGACAATGCCGACGAGGCGTGGACGGTGCTGGCGAAAGCCGGGATCGGCCGCTAGCGGCCGGAGCCTCGCAGACAGGGTGAGCCGCTAAAGGGTGGCCACCGCGATCATGGCAGCGGAGACCGCGACATAGCGCGCGGTCATGTCGAAGGAATCGAGCTGGTCAA
>CAZSAW010000117.1:0-7526 GCA_964604745.1 uncultured Hyphomicrobiales bacterium | reverse complement strand
ATCTCGCCCGCGATGGCGAGAGCTTCTCGCTGCAGGCCCGGAAGGTCGAAATCGACCGGCTTGACCTCGTTGGGATGCCTGATGCCAACCACACCGTGCTTGAAGCCGAATGTGGCAAGGGAACCTATGTACGCGCCATCGCCCGCGACCTCGGGCAGGCCCTAGGCTGTTGCGGGCACGTCGTAGAGCTGCGCCGGACCGCCGTCGGCCCCTTCGCCGAAGCCGACATGATTTCACTGGAACAACTTGCGGCTTTATGTCATAGAGCCGCCGCTGGCGAGGCGAGCCTCGCCGAGGCAATTCTGCCCGTTGAGACCGCGCTGGACGACATCCCGGCGCTGGCCGTCAGCGGAGCGGACGCGGCAAGGCTCCAGAGGGGCCAAGCCGTTCTCCTGCGTGGACGGGATGCACCCATTCTCCGTGGCACGGCTTACATCACGGCATCGGGCCAACTTGTGGCTCTTGCTGAAGTCGACCGCGGCGAAATCATCCCTAAGCGAGTGTTCAACCTGGCCGGCCTGATGGGCAGCGCCGTCCTGAAAAAAGGTCATTGACGATGTCGATTACGACCAGCCGCAAGGCGGAAGTCATCAAGACGTATGCACGCAAGTCGGGCGATACGGGTTCGCCGGAAGTGCAGGTGGCGATTCTTTCCGAACGCATCAACAATCTCACCGAGCATTTCAAATCTCACGTAAAAGACAACCATTCGCGCCGCGGGCTTTTGAAGCTCGTGTCGACGCGCCGTCAGTTGCTCGACTACATCAAACGGCATGACGAGGCGCGTTACAAAGAATTGATCGAGCGGCTCAATATTCGCCGCTGATTGCTGCGCGTTCCGCGCGTAGCGTTGCGTGGGTGCAAAAGGATTGCATCCACGGTTCGACGGCGGCGATGTCCGCCGGCTCAGGAATGAGTCAAAGGAAAAAGACTCATTCGTATCCCTGGAGGGATCGAAAGCCATGGCAGGATCGCTGGATGCTGTTGCAAATTCTGGCGCGAACGCGCGCAACAGCCTCTCGCCGTCTTGCTCATGGCTTTCGCCTTGTCCGAAAACCATGAGAGACAATCACAATGTTCGACATCAATCGAGTTGAACTCGACTGGGGCGGGCGCACGCTCGTTCTCGAAACCGGTAAAGTGGCGCGTCAGGCCGATGGCGCGGTCGTTGCGACCTATGGCGAGACCACCGTCATGGCGACGGTCGTGTCCGCCAAGACGCCGAAGGAAGGCATCGATTTCCTGCCGCTGACCGTCAACTACCAAGAGCGCTTCTATGCCGCTGGCCGTATCCCGGGCGGCTATTTCAAGCGCGAAGGCCGCCCGACCGAGAAGGAAACGCTCGTTTCGCGTCTCATTGACCGTCCGGTCCGTCCGCTCTTTGCGGACGGCTATCGCTGCGACACGCAGGTGATCGTTACGACGCTGTCGCATGACCTCGAGAACGATCCCGACATCGTCGCGATGGTCGCTGCGTCCGCGGCGCTCACGCTGTCCGGAGTGCCGTTCATGGGCCCGGTTGGCGCGGCCCGCGTCGGCTTTATCAACAACGAGTATGTGCTCAATCCGCAGATCGACGAGATGACCGAAAGTCAACTCGACCTCGTCGTCGCCGGCACCGCCGACGCGGTGTTGATGGTGGAATCGGAAGCCAAGGAACTGCCCGAGGAAATCATGCTCGGCGCGGTGATGTTCGGCCACAAATACTTCCAACCGGTCATCAACGCCATCATCAAGCTTGCGGAGAAAGCGGCGAAGGAGCCGCGCGATTTCCAACTCCCCGACAATGCGTCGCTGGAGCAGGAGATGCTCGGCGTGATCGAAAAGGATCTGCGTGCCGCTTACGCGATCCCCGCCAAGGCCGAGCGCCACCATGCGGTCGACGCGGCCAAGGAAAAGACGATGGCGCATTTCTTCCCGGAAGGTGCCGAGCCGAAATACGACAAGCTGCGCGTCTCCGGCGTGTTCAAGGAGATCGAAGCCAAGATCGTGCGCTGGAGCATCCTCGACACCGGCACGCGCATCGACGGCCGCGACGTGAAAACTGTGCGTCCGATCCTGTCGGAAGTCGGCGTCCTGCCGCGCACGCATGGCTCGGCGCTGTTCACGCGCGGTGAGACTCAGGCTCTCGTCGTCGCCACGCTCGGTACCGGCGAGGATGAGCAATTCATCGACGCGCTGCAGGGGACGTACAAGGAAACATTCCTGTTGCACTACAACTTCCCGCCCTTCTCCGTCGGCGAGACCGGCCGTATCGGTTCTCCCGGGCGCCGCGAGATCGGGCACGGCAAGCGTGCCTGGCGCGCGATCCATCCGGTGCTGCCGCCGCATCATGAATTTCCTTACACGCTGCGTGTCGTCTCCGAGATCACGGAATCGAACGGCTCGTCGTCAATGGCGACCGTCTGCGGCACCTCGCTGGCGCTGATGGATGCGGGCGTGCCGCTGCGGCGGCCGACGGCTGGCATCGCCATGGGTCTCATTCTCGAAGGCGAGCGCTTTGCGGTGCTTTCCGACATTCTCGGTGACGAGGATCATCTTGGCGACATGGACTTCAAGGTCGCGGGCACCGAGAAGGGCGTCACCTCGCTGCAGATGGACATCAAGATTGCCGGCATCACCGAGCAGATCATGAAGATCGCGCTCGGCCAGGCCAAGGACGGTCGCATGCACATTCTTGGTGAGATGGGCAAGGCGATCACCCAGGCGCGCGCCGAACTCGGCGAACACGCTCCGCGCATCGAGACGCTGAAGATCCCGACCGACAAGATCCGTGACGTCATCGGCACCGGCGGCAAAGTGATCCGCGAGATCGTCGAGAAGACCGGCGCCAAGATCAACGTCGAGGACGACGGCACGGTGAAGGTCGCCTCCGCCAACGCTGAGTCGATCAACGCCGCCATCAAGTGGATCAAGTCGATCACCTCGGAGCCCGAAGTCGGCCAGATCTACGAGGGCACCGTCGTCAAGGTGATGGATTTCGGCGCCTTCGTGAACTTCTTCGGCGCCAAGGACGGTCTCGTCCACATCAGCCAGCTCGCATCACACCGCGTGCAGAAGACATCCGACGTGGTGAAGGAAGGCGACAAGGTGAAAGTGAAGCTCCTCGGCTTCGACGATCGCGGCAAGGTGCGGCTCTCGATGAAGGTCGTCGACCAGCAAACGGGCGAGGACCTCGAGGCCAAGCAGAAGGCCGAAGGGGAACGCCAGCAGGCCGCGGGCGAGTAATTCCAGGCGGACGAACACCTGGCTAAAGAGGGGCGGCCGATCCGGCCGCCCTTTTTGTTTCTGTGCCCTGCATCACTTAACGGGCGTCGCAGCTATCCTAGACTGGTGCCATCGAAAACGCCGCGAGGGGCATCATGATGAGTCTGCCACGCTGGACGCTTGTCGCACTTTGGATCATCAGTCTGATATTCACGCTCACCGGCATCGGGATGGTCGTGAGCGGCGCCGAAGGAGGTTGGCCCGCGCTCCTGTTTTTCGGTCTGTGTACGGCAGTCTTTACTGCGCAGCTCTGGCCGAAAGTCCTTCTTGCCGAACCTTTGGCATCGCCGGAGTCTCTGCTGCAGCGTTTTCCAGGTCCGGTTGATCTGCGCGTGCCGCAACGCAAGACAGCCTTGCTGCTTGTAGGCCTGATCGTCTTCGCAGCCGTCTGCCTGTGGTACCTCTACAAGGATCCGCCGCAGCCGATGATTGCGGCCTTCCTCTGGCTCTGCGTCGCGCTGCTGGCGTGCGCCTTGCCCTTCATGCTCTATCAGCTTGTCAAAGGTTCAGGTCTTCGTCTGGAGGCCGATGGGTTCCGGATGACGCAGCCGTGGCGCAAACGGTTCACGCGCTGGGACGATACGAGCGACTTTGACATCCGCAATGTCTCGCTCATCCCGACCTATGGCGGCGGCTGGTCGACGCTCGTTATTTTCGACGACAAGGGCGCAAGGCAAAGCAAGCTTGCTTCACTCAACGTAAGCCTCGTCGGCCGCAATTCTGCGCTGCCCGACAGCTACGGAATGACGCCGGACGAGCTCCGCAATCTGATGAACGGCTGGCGCAAGCTCGCGCTCGCGCGGTAGCTAGCGAACCGCCCGGGAAACGATCTCGGCCAGCGCCCGGAAATCCTGCACACGCGAGGATGTCCTGCGCCAGCCGAGACCGATCGTGCGAAACGGCTCGGGTTTGGCAAACCGCAGAAGTCTCACGCGTTCATCGCGCGCCTCGACGGGCGCGGCGATGTTCGGCACGAGCGTGACCCCATAGCCACTCGCCACCATTTGCATCACGGTCGCGAGACTGGTTGCTCCCAATTCCTTCAAGGTCGGATTGCCCGCCGCTCCGCAGAGGGCGAGGGCCTGATCGCGCAGACAATGCCCTTCTTCGAGAAGGATGAGGCGCTGCGGATCGAGATCGCGCAGCCTGACCGGCGCTTTTCCGAACGAATGATCGTCGACCGACGTCGCGAGCAGGAACGGATCGTCGAACAGCGACACGAGCTCGAGCTCGGGTTGATGCAGCGGAAGCGCCAGCATGACGGCGTCAAGATTACCGCGCACCAGCTCGTCGATCAGCATCCGCGTCTGCGTTTCGCGCAGTTCAAGCCGCAGATCGGGATGCCGCTCCTGGAGAAGCGGCAGAATGCGCGGCAGCAGATAAGGCGCAAGAGAGGGAATGACGCCGAGCCGCAGCGAGCCCGACAATATGCGTCCGCGATGGCGTGCGAAATCGTCCAGGTCACGAACCGCTGCGAGCACGAGTCCGGCGCGGCGCGCCACCTCGGCGCCCGTTTCGGTGAGCACAATATCGCCAGGCCGCCGCTCGACGAGATCAACGCCAAGCTCGCGCTCCAACTCGCGCACCTGCATCGAGAGAGCCGGCTGGCTGACAGCGCATTCTTCCGCAGCCCTACCGAAATGCCGGGTCCGGGCGAGTGCGGAGAGGTAGCGCAATTGGCGCAGGGTAATCACGACGATCAGTTAAGCTTATCGAGAAGCTGAATCAATCCGATTAGACCTTATGAGTCCGGCGCCCTATGAATGTCACACCCCCGCCAACTGGAATGGCTCAAAAAGGCGACGAAACGCGAGGAGAGAAACATGGATGCGAAAACTGACGACAAGGGCCAAGGCAAATGCCCGTTCAGCGGCGCTCGCGGACAGCGGAATCGCGACTGGTGGCCAGACGCGCTGGACGTCGAGATGCTCCACCGGAACTCCAACTTGTCGGACCCGATGGGGAAGGATTTCGACTACGCCAAAGAGTTCAAGACCCTCGACCTGAAAGCGGGGATCAAGGACCTACAGGCCTTGATGACGGCTTCGCAGGAATGGTGGCCGGCCGACTTCGGCCATTACGGCGGCCTCATGATCCGCATGGCGTGGCACAGCGCCGGCACCTATCGCATCACCGACGGCCGCGGTGGCGCCGGTGCGGGTCAGCAGCGTTTCGCGCCGCTCAACTCATGGCCGGACAACGCCAACCTCGACAAGGCACGCCGGCTGCTGTGGCCGATCAAACAGAAATACGGCTGCAAAATCTCGTGGGCCGACCTGATGATCCTCGCCGGCAATGTCGCGCTCGAGTCGATGGGCTTCAAGACCTTCGGCTTTGCCGGCGGCCGTGTGGACGTGTGGGAGCCGGAAGAGCTTTTCTGGGGACCGGAAGGCACGTGGCTCGGCGACGAACGCTATAGCGGTGAACGCCAACTTGCGGAGCCGCTCGGTGCCGTTCAGATGGGTCTCATCTACGTCAATCCGGAAGGACCGAACGGCAATCCGGATCCGATCGCGGCGGCGAAGGATATCCGTGAGACGTTCTTTCGTATGGCGATGAACGACGAAGAGACCGTCGCACTGATTGCCGGTGGCCACTCCTTCGGCAAGACGCACGGCGCGGGCGACCCATCACTGGTTGGACCCGACCCGGAAAGCGGCTCCCTGGAGGATCAGGGCCTCGGCTGGAAGAGCAAGCATGGCACCGGCATCGGCGCCGACGCCATCACCGGCGGCCCGGAAGTGACGTGGACGCAGACGCCGACCAAGTGGAGCAATCTCTTTTTCAAGAACCTGTTCGAAAACGAATGGGAGCTGACCAAGAGTCCTGCCGGCGCGAAACAGTGGAAGGCAAAAAACGCAAAGGCTGACATTCCGGATGCTTTCGACAAGTCGAAGAAGCATGTGCCGACCATGCTGACGACCGATCTGTCGCTGCGCATGGACCCGGCGTACGAAAAGATTTCCCGGCGCTTCTACGAGAACCCGGATCAATTCGCTAACGCATTTGCGCGCGCGTGGTTCAAGCTCACGCATCGCGACATGGGTCCGAGGGCTCGTTATCTCGGGCCGCTTGTGCCGAAGGAAACGCTGATCTGGCAAGATCCGATTCCGGCCGTGAACCATGAACTGGTCAGCGACAAGGATATCGCCGACCTGAAAGCAAAGATTCTCGCCTCGGGCCTCACCGTACCGCAGCTTGTCGCGACCGCCTGGGCTTCGGCGTCAACGTTCCGCCGTTCCGACAAGCGCGGCGGCGCAAACGGCGCGCGCGTCAGGCTGAGCCCTCAGAAGGACTGGCAGGTGAATGAGCCGGCGCAATTGCGGACCGTGCTCGCGAAGCTCGAAGCAATCCAGAAGGAATTCGGCAAGAAGGTTTCGCTCGCCGACCTTGTCGTTCTCGGCGGCTGTGCGGCGATCGAGAAGGCGGCAAAAGACGCCGGGATCGGCGTGAAGGTCCCCTTCACGCCGGGCCGCATGGATGCGTCGCAGGAGCAGACGGACGTGCAGTCCTTTGCGCCCCTTGAGCCGCGAGCCGATGCATTCCGCAATTACATCAGCATGAAGCAGCAGTTCATGCAGCCCGAAGAGGCGATGGTGGACCGCGCCCAGCTGCTGACGTTGACCGGACCGGAAATGACGGTGCTCCTCGGCGGTCTGCGCGTCCTTGGAGGTAATGTGGGCGACTCGAAGCACGGCGTCTTTACCCAGCAGCCTGGAAAGCTGACGAATGACTTTTTCGTCAATCTGCTCGACATGGGGACGTATTGGCAACCGGCTACGGGATCCGAAGGGGTCTATGAAGGCCGCGATCGCAAGACGAATGCAGTCAAGTGGACCGGCACGCGCGTCGACCTCATTTTCGGCTCGCACTCGCAGCTTCGCGCGTTTGCGGAGGTTTACGCCTGCGCCGACTCGCGGGAGAAGTTCGTGAAGGACTTCGTAGCGGCATGGGTCAAGGTGATGAACGCGGATCGGTTCGACCTTCGCGCTTGATCGCCTTACAGGTCAGAAGAAAACGGCCGGGACATTCCCGGCTGTTTTTTGTTGCGCTGCTTGATCTCTATTGTCCGTTATTGTCGGTCGCCGCGCGCAACGCGTCCGGCTGCGGCATGGCGATGACGTTGTAGCCGGAATCCACGAAATGGATTTCGCCGGTCACACCCGTCGACAAGTCGGAGACGAGATAAAGTCCGGCGCCGCCCAGTTCCTCGAGCGTTACCCCGCGCCCGAGCGGCGAGTATTTCTGCTGGAAGGCGA
>CAZSAW010000116.1:0-6436 GCA_964604745.1 uncultured Hyphomicrobiales bacterium | reverse complement strand
AATCGAACCCGTGTTTCCGCCGTGAAAGGGCGGCGTCCTGGACCGCTAGACGAAGGGCGCAACGCGCCGAAGCCGGCCGCTGACAGCCGCCAAAGCGCGGGGCGAGGTATAGAGAGGCCAAGGCGCGCGATCAAGGCATTGGCCAGTGTCGGCGGCTCACCAATGGCCGGTGTTCGGCATCGACTTCCAGGGCTCCTGCGCAGGAAGGGCATCACCCTTCTGCAGGATTTCGACCGACTGGCGGTCCGGAGAGCGGACGAAGGCCATGCGGCCGTCGCGCGGCGGGCGGTTGATGGTGACGCCGGCCTTCATCAGCTTGTCGCAGGTGGCGTAGATGTCGTCGACCTCGTAGGCGAGATGGCCGAAATAGCGCGCCTCGCCATAATCTTCCGCATCCCAGTTGTAGGTCAGTTCGACCAGCGGCGCGTGACGCAATCCGCGCTTGACGCTGTCGGCAACGAGTCCCTCGTCGTCCGGGGCGGCCAGAAAGACATTGGTGTACCGGCCTTTTTGGTCGTCGTAGCGGCGAACTTCCTTGAGGCCTAGTTTGTTGCAATAAAAATCAAGCGCCGCGTCGAGATCGCGCACGCGCAACATGGTATGCAGATATCGCATTCGAAAATCCTCCTTGCCTTGTCAAAATCGATCCATGTGGAGAACAGGGACCGAACATATACATGATTGCGCCCGACCTTGAGACTGCGATCGAGCGGCTGCGCTTGTTGGTCGAGCAGGCCGACACCCTCGTGCCATTCACCGGCGCGGGCATTTCAACCGAATGCGGAATCCCCGATTTTCGTTCCCCTGGAGGGCTTTGGGCAACGACCAAGCCCATTCCCTTTGACGAATTCCTGTCCAGCAAGGCGATGCGCAATGAGGCCTGGCGCCGCCGTTTTGCGATGGAGCCGCATTTTGCGTCTGCAAGGCCGGGCCGCGGGCACCGCGCGCTCGCAAGTTTGTATCGTGCCGGCAAGATTCCCGCCGTGTTGACGCAAAATATCGACAATCTGCACCAGGCATCGGGACTTGCCGATGCGGATGTGGTCGAGCTGCATGGCAATACGAGCTATGCGCGCTGCCTGCGTTGCGCCAGACGCTATGAGCTTGATTGGATACGCGAAAAATTCGAGACGTCAGGCGGCGAGGCGCCCGATTGCGAGGGGTGCGGTGGCTACGTCAAGAGCGCGACCGTGTCGTTCGGACAGGCAATGCCCGAGGAGGCAATGCAAAAAGCCGAAGCACTCTCCGTGACTTGCGATCTTTTCGTCGCGATCGGCTCTTCTCTTGTCGTGTGGCCGGCTGCAGGATTCCCTTTGCGCGCAAAACGTGCTGGTGCGCGTCTCGTCATCATCAATCGCGAGCCGACGGAGTTCGACGAAATTGCCGATCTCGTCGTTCGCGATGACATCGGAGCCGCGCTGGAACCCTTCATCACCGCCTGATTCGGGCTGTGGTAACTTGTGCACAGGTCCCGCACATGTCGCGGCAAGGGCCCATTTTCCACTTTTCCGCTGGCCAACGGGTGTTATCTTCATTTGAGAGATTCGTTGAAGCGCCCATCAAGAGGCGCCAGGAAGCGGCGGCGCGGCGGCGGTCATGGCGTCGGATGGAATGGGGCCAAAGTTGCCGAGCGAAGCCTACGGCATTGGACTCGACAGGGGCGTGGACGTTGCGGATGAAACCGCAGCGAACGTCATCGAGATTTCCGGCATCATCAAGTGGTTCGATGTGTCCAAGGGATTTGGATTCATCGTTCCTGACAATGGCATGCCGGATGTTCTGCTGCATGTGACCTGCCTGCGGCGCGACGGATTCCAAACCGCGTATGAAGGCGCGCGAGTCGTGTGCGAAGTGCTGCAGCGTCCGAAAGGCCTGCAGGCATTTCGCGTGCTGTCGATGGATGAGTCGACGGCGATCCACCCCGCGCAGATGCCGCCGGCACGGACCCACGTCACGGTCACGCCCACCAGTGGCCTCGAACGCGCCATGGTCAAATGGTTCAACCGCCTGCGCGGCTTCGGTTTCCTGACGCGCGGCGACGGCACGCCGGATATTTTTGTCCACATGGAGACGCTGCGCCGCTACGGTATTACCGAATTGCGCCCAGGCCAGACGGTTCTGGTGCGGTTCGGACCCGGCCCCAAGGGCCTGATGGCGGCGGAAGTGCAACCGGACGGTGGACCGCACGGACCCGCCTCGCACTGAGAGCGTTCGCGTGCAGACAATTTCGTATTCGTTGCGGCACCGGTTTTGGCAGCGGCTCCTTCTGGCAGCCGCTCTATTTTTTTTCGCTGCCGCCCCGGGCCGTGCGGCCGATCCCAACACGCTTGAGATCGTCAGCAAGACGGGCGTGCATGTCTTTTCCGTCGAACTCGCGGTGAATGACGAGCAGCGCGCACAAGGTTTGATGTTTCGCAAGGAATTGCCCGAGGGCCGCGGCATGCTGTTCGATTTTCAGCACGACCAGGACGTCGCCTTCTGGATGAAGAACACCTACATCCCGCTCGACATGATTTTCATCCGCGGCAACGGACGTATCCTGCGCATCGCCGAAAACACGACGCCGCTGTCGACGCAAACGGTGCCGTCCGGCGGCCCGGTGCGAGCCGTGCTTGAGGTCATCGGCGGCACCGCGCGCAAACTCGGCATTGCGCCCGGCGACCAGGTTGCCCATCCCATTTTCAGTGGGCACTAGGCCAACTCCGGGCTTTCGACGCGCAAGGCCTCGGCGTGGCCAGAGCTTGCGCCGCGCCGCCGATCTCCATATGAGGAGGGCGAATTCGGGGCATAGCGCAGCCTGGTAGCGCATCTGCTTTGGGAGCAGAGGGTCGCAGGTTCAAATCCTGCTGCCCCGACCAACGATCCGGCTTGTGGCCGGGGTAGCAACGACGGACCTGCGGACATGGTGGCACGCATCTACAAGCCTGCGCGGACAGCAATGCAGTCGGGCAAGGCGAAGACCAGGGATTGGGTGCTCGATTATGAGCCTGATGAGGCGCGCGTCGTTGAACCGCTCATGGGCTGGACATCGTCGGCCGACATGAAGAGCCAGATCCGCCTGCGCTTTGCGACCAGGGAAGAGGCGGTTGCCTATTGCGAGCGCCGTGGCATTCCCTATCAGGTCGCGGAAGCACACGAGCCGGCGCGGCGGGGCATCGCTTATGCGGACAATTTCGCCTTCCAGCGCCGCGGGCTGTGGACGCACTAAGCGTCCGACGGAGTGTCAGGACGCCTTCTTGACCGGAATGGCCGACGCTGCCGGGCGCGGCGTGTTGGCGCGCTGACGCAGAAGCGCGAGGAAGCGCTCTTCGGGCATGGGCTGTCCGAGCAGAAATCCCTGCCCATAGTCACAGCCCATGCTGACCATGGCGACGAGGTCGGCCGCCTTCTCAAGCCCGACCGCGACCACCGTGCTGCGGAAGTTATGGGCCAGATCGATGACAGTCTTGCAGGTGGGTGCTTTCGCCTTGTCGGTTGAACAATCGATGACAAGGCTCTGATCGAGCTTTACCTCGACGAACGGAATATCGACCTGACGCATCAGCGTTGAGTGGCCTCGGCCGAAATTGTCGATGGCGAAATTGACCTTCAGCGGCGAAAGCGTCGCGCTGAGATCGCGTATCAAGTCGATTTCGCCGATAGCCTGTTCTTCCGGCAGATCGATGAGAAGCCCGGGCCAATTGTCGAGGCTGTTGCCTTTCTGGCTGCGCACGATTTCGTCGATGCGTATTTTGCGCAATGCGGCAGCGGGGATGTTCACGGCTATGCGCAGATGCACGCCGAGTTCGGAAAATTTCGATTGAGTCTGGATCGCGCGCGCAAGGACCAGCTCGGACAGCTTCTGCACGACCGGCTCGCCGGCGCCGGGCATGAACGCGCCGGGCGGCAGCACGCCGAATTCGGGGTGGCGCGCGCGCGCAAATGCTTCCGCTCCGGCAAGCTGTTTGCGGCGCAGGTCGATTTTCGGCTGGTACCAGAATTCCAGCCAGTTGTTGTTGATCGCATCCTCCAGATCGATACGCGCGGCAACGGTCGGTGGAATCCCGATCTTCAGCTCGTGGATGACCCTCACAATTGATGCTGAGTCGAACGGCTTCTTCAGGACGGGCAGCATGGTGAGGTTATGCTGCTCGCCGATGCTCTTCATATTTTCGAGCACGGCGCCGCCGCGCGTGCTCATAAGCTGGACCGCGCCGCGAAATTCCTTGTGTGCAAGAGCGGAGATCGAGGCGATGGCCTCGCCCGCTTCCAGCGGAACGTCGATGAAGACGATATCCGGTGTCCGGAGTCCAACGGCCTCACGAAAGCTGAGACCGTCTACGAATTCCTGTGCATCGACGCCGGAGCCCTGCATCACCAGCGAAACGAAATGGCGGATGCTGGATTCTTCGTCGACAACGAAGCAAAGCGGTGTACGGCCCGACCGAGTGTCGTGTGACGCTGCGACGCCGTCAGCAGGAGCATCAGCCGTTGGCGCGGTGGGGGCGGATTCTGTCATTCACAGGCCACAGGTCCGGCACCGCGGCGGACGCCGCGTCCAAACTCAAGATGAGTGCTCCAAATTGCTTAAATTTGTCTTGCGGGTGCGAACGCGGGCGATTTCTCAGGCGCGCTGTTCGGCATGGCGCAAGGCTTCGCGCAGGACGCGCTCGAGAGCGGGGGCAGAAAAGGGCTTGCGCAGGACAGGGAATTCCAGCTCCGCAGACGCGGCTGCTTCGCTGTAGCCGGTCGCCAGAATGATCGGCATCTTCGGATAGCGCCGGCGGATCTCCTGCGCCAGGGCAAGTCCGTCCATCGAGCCGGGCATCACGATGTCGCTGAAGACCAAATCGATCGTCTCGTCTTCATGCAGACACCTAAGCGCATCGGCTGCGTTTTCCGCGCGTACCACCCGATATCCGAAATCCTCGATCAGGGTCGAGGTTACTGCGGCGACATCGGGGTTATCCTCGACGGTCAGGACAAGACCTTCGGCAGAGGAAGGGGATTCGACAGGCTGCGAGTCGTTGCTTGATGCCACGCTGTTGTGGCTGCGCGGTAGGTAGATTGTGATCGTCGTGCCCTTGCCGACAACGCTCGTAGCGCGGATTGCGCCGCCCGATTGCTGCGCGAAGCCGTAGACCTGCGAAAGACCAAGCCCAGTGCCCTTTCCGACCGCTTTGGTGGTGAAGAAAGGATCAAAAATGCGCGGCAGGATTTCGGCAGGGATGCCGCTCCCCGTATCGGTTACGGTGAGCTTGACGAATTCGCCAGCCACGTCCGGGACCGTCCCGGGAGCGAGAGCCACATTGCGCGCCGACACATTGATAGTGCCGCCATCCGGCATGGCGTCGCGCGCGTTGACCGCGATGTTGACGAGCGCAAGATCGAGTTCGCCAATATCAACTTCGACCGGCCAGACGTCTTCAGGAATATCCAGGATGAGTTCGATATTGCCTCGCAGCGAGCTTCCCAGCATTTCCTGCAACGCTTCAATTCGCTCGCGCAGATTGATAACGGTCGGGGTCAGCGCCTGCTGACGGGAGAAAGCGAGCAATTGCCGCGTCAGGTTTTCGCCGCGCGTTGCGGCCGAGCGGATCGCTTCGATCGCCTGCAGTTGTTTGGGGTCGGAAAGGCGGCGCTGCAGCAGCTGCGCATGGCCGCTGACGATCATCAGGAGATTGTTGAAGTCGTGCGCAATCCCGCCCGTCAACTGGCCGAGTGCTTCCATCTTTTGCGCCTGGGCCAGTTGCTCGCGTGCCTGTTCGAGTGCGATCTGAGTCTGCCGCCGCTCGGTGATGTCACGCGTAATCTTGGCAAAGCCGAGCAGTTCGCCGGTCGTGCTGCGGACGGCGTCCACGACGACGCTGGCGAAGAATCGGCTCCCATCCTTGCGCACGCGCCAGCCTTCGGCCTCGTATTTTCCGGTTTCGGCGGCGATGCGTAGCGCTTCCCAGGGCAGCCTGCGTTCGCGGTCGGCATCGGGGAAGAAACGGCTGTAATGCTGTCCGATGATTTCCTTGTCCGAATAGCCCTTGATGCGCTCGGCGCCCGGATTCCAGCTGACGATGTGCCCTTCCGGGTCGAGCATGTAGATGGCGTAGTCGTGGATGCTCTCGACAATGAGCCGGTATTGCATCTCGCGCTGATGCAATGTCGCTTCGGCTTTGGTTCGCTCGGTCACGTCCTGGCAGACGCCGACCATGTGGGAGGGGTGACCCGCATCGTCTCTGATGATCTCCCCGGCGCTTTGCAGCACGCGAATTTCCCCGCTCGGCCGCACGATGCGTTCGGTCATCTGGAACTCGATACCCTCCGCAAGCGCCCTGGCGATGGTCGCCGTCACGCGCTCACGGTCCTCCGCGTGGAGATAAGCCGTAAATTCGTCAAAAGTTCCCCCGAATTGGTCGGGCCCTAGGCCATAGATTTCGTGGAGCCGTTCGGACCAGGTGATCTG
>CAZSAW010000115.1:0-15267 GCA_964604745.1 uncultured Hyphomicrobiales bacterium | reverse complement strand
CGGCAAGGAGCCGCACAAGGGCGTCAACCCGGACGAAGTCGTCGCCGTCGGCGCGGCGATCCAGGCGGGCGTGCTGCAGGGCGACGTCAAGGACGTGCTCCTGCTCGACGTCACGCCGCTGTCGCTCGGCATCGAGACGCTTGGTGGCGTGTTCACGCGCCTCATCGATCGCAACACCACGATCCCGACCAAGAAGGGCCAGGTCTTCTCGACCGCCGACGACAATCAGAATGCGGTGACGATCCGGGTCTTCCAGGGCGAGCGCGAGATGGCGGCCGACAACAAGCTGCTCGGTCAATTCGATCTCGTCGGTATTCCGCCGGCGCCGCGGGGCGTGCCGCAGATCGAAGTCACCTTCGATATCGACGCGAACGGCATCGTCAACGTGTCGGCGAAGGACAAGGGCACCGGCAAGGAGCAGCAGATCCGCATCCAGGCTTCTGGTGGCCTGTCTGAGGCCGACATCGACAAGATGGTCAAGGATGCCGAGTCGCATGCCGAGGAGGACAAGAAGCGTAAGGCCGCGGTCGAGGCGAAAAACCACGCCGAAGCCCTCGTGCACGCGACCGAGAAGGCGCTCGCCGAACACGGCTCGAAAGTCGGCGAGACCGAGCGTCGCGCCATCGAGAATGCCATGGCCGACCTGAAAGAGGCACTGAAGGGCGACGACGCTTCCGCGATCGAGGCGAAGACCAACGCTCTGGCGCAGGCTTCGATGAAGCTCGGCGAAGCAATGTACAAGCAGCAGGCCGAGGCGCAAGGCGCCCCGGGCGGTGACGCCGGTGCTTCAAGCGGCGATGGCCAAAAGGAGGATGTCGTCGACGCGGAATTCACCGAGGTCGACGACGACAAGAAGAACAAGAAATCGGCTTAAGCGAAAGCAATGACCCTCATCTGGAGGAGCGCACAGCGCCGGTCGAAAGATGGGGGTCATTATCGGAGGGTGGAAAGCGAAACCTCATCCTTGGAGCTGCGATCGGTCGTGATCGCTTCTCAGGATGAGGTTTCGTTTTTCTGAAGCAGAAGAACGATGTCCAAGCGCTGCTATTACGAAACGCTCGGAGTCTCGCGCGGGGCCAGCGACGGCGAGCTGAAGGCCGCCTACCGCAAGCTGGCGATGCAATGGCATCCCGACCGCAATCCGAACGACAAGGATTCCGAGCACAAGTTCAAGGAGATCAACGAGGCCTACGACGTCCTCAAGGACGGCGACAAGCGTGCCGCCTATGACCGGTTCGGTCATGCCGCCTTTGAGCACGGCAATGGGGCAAGCGCGCACGGCTTCGGTGCAGACTTCGGAACGACCTTCGCCGATATCTTCGAAGGCATCTTCGGCATGGCCGGCGCCACGCGCGGACGCGCACAGGGCCGTGAGCGCGGCGCCGATCTTCGCTTCAACATGGAGATCACGCTCGAGGAAGCGTTCGAGGGCAAGACCGCCGAAATCCGCATCCCGACATCCGTCACCTGCGAAGCCTGTTCCGGTTCGGGCGCAAAGGCCGGCACCAAGCCGAAGGTTTGCGCCACTTGCGGCGGGCAGGGGAAGGTGCGTCACGCGCAAGGCTTCTTCACCCTGGAACGGACCTGTCCGGCCTGCCATGGCCGGGGCCAGACCATCGAGAATCCATGCCCGTCGTGCTCCGGTTCCGGCCGTGTGACGCGCGAGCGCACGCTGTCGGTGAATATTCCCGCGGGCGTTGAAGACGGCACACGCATCCGCCTCGC
Source organism: uncultured Hyphomicrobiales bacterium (assembly GCA_964604745.1). Lineage (GTDB taxonomy): Bacteria > Pseudomonadota > Alphaproteobacteria > Rhizobiales > Xanthobacteraceae > Pseudorhodoplanes. The sequence continues at coordinate 13,542 of CAZSAW010000115.1, read as the reverse complement.
CGGCGAAGGCGAGGCCGGTATCCGGGGCGGGGCCGCCGGCGACCTCTACATTTTTCTCTCGATCGTGCCGCACGCCTTCTTCCAGCGTGACGGCGCCGACCTGCATTGCCGCGTTCCGATCTCCATGGTGACGGCGGCGATCGGCGGTGAATTCGAGGTCCCTTCCATCGACGGCGCAAAAAGCCGGGTGAAAGTGCCCGCCGGGACACAATCGGGGCGGCGCTTCCGTTTGCAGAGCAAAGGTATGCCAGTCCTGCGTTCACGGCAGACCGGAGACATGTACGTGCAGGTGGTGGTCGAAACCCCGCAAAATCTCACGAAAAAGCAACGGGAGCTGCTCCTTGAGTTCCAGAAGCTGGAATCCAAGGACACGCAACCGGAATCGACGAATTTCTTCTCTCGCGTCAAAGACCTCTTCGACGGGCTGGGCACCCGCGGCGATTCCGCGTAAAGTTAATGGCAGCAATGCGCAGCCGTGGTGAATTTGGGGCCCTCAGCGGTCTGTTTTTGTGAATCGAATGCCACTCCAGTCGTCGTCTGTCAGAGTCGAAAAGAAAAGCCTGCGCCTCGATGACGAGGTGCGCTTCATCCGTTCATGGATCGAAAAGCCGCTGTCGATTGGCGCCGTCACGCCGTCGGGCAAGGTGTTGGCGCGGACCATGGCACGGTACGTCGATCCGCAGTCGAACGGCCCGGTGGTCGAACTTGGACCCGGCACGGGTCCGGTCACCCAGGCACTGGTCGAGCGCGGCATCGAGCCATCGCGGCTCGTGCTCGTCGAATTCAATCCCGTCTTTTGCCGCTTGCTTCGCTCACGTTATCCGGAGGCCACTGTCGTTCAGGGCGACGCCTACCGGCTCAAGCGGCTGCTTGAGAATTTGCTGCGTCAGCCGGCGTCGGCGGTGGTTTCGGGCCTCCCGCTCCTGACCAAGCCGTTCAAGACGCGGCTGCGCCTCGTGCATGACGCCTTTTCGCTGATGAAGCCGGAGGCTCCGTTCATTCAGTTCACCTACTCGATGACGACGCCGCCCGTGCCGCGTGGCCTTTCGCGGGTCGAGACCGAGCCTTCCGAACGCATCTGGATGAACCTGCCGCCCGCGCGCGTCTGGGTTTACCGGCGGAGTTGAGCCGCTTGCTTCTGTTGGCTTTTTTGTCATGGCCGGGCTTGTCCCGGCCATCCGCATTTTTGCAGCAGGACAGCGCCGCACCGGATCGGCCATCGCGGGCTATGATGTGCGGCGCGTGTCGCGGAGCAACCGATGGCCTTGCCTAAGATCCTTGTCTTCGCCGGCTCGATCCGCACCGGGTCGTATAACGCGCGGCTGGCCGCGCTGGCCGCCAAGGAACTGGCCCTGGCCGGCGCCGAGGTCACTCATATCTCGCTCGCCGATTACCCGCTGCCGCTCTACGACGGCGATCTGGAAAGCCGGGCAGGCCCGCCTGAAATGGCTGTGACGCTCAAGCAGATGATGATGCAGCATCAGGGCGTGTTCATTGCGAGCCCGGAATACAATGCCTCGATCACCCCGCTCCTGAAGAACACGCTCGACTGGATTTCGCGCGTGCGCGGCGCGCGCGAGGCGGCGCTTGCGGCCTACAAGAACCGGGCATTTGCGCTTGGCGGCGCGTCGAACGGCCAGTATGGGGCGATGCGGTCGCTGCTGGCGCTGCGTCAGGTGCTGGAGATCGGCTGTGGCGCGCTGGTCATTCCGGAACAGATCGCCGTCAACAAGGCGAGCGAAGCCTTCGACGAGATGGAGAATTTGAAGGACGAAGCAATGGCGAATCGCCTGAAATCGACGCTACAGCGTCTGATGGAAGTGGCTCAGCTTCTGACAGGGCGCTGACACGCGATGCTCAACCCGCGCGACCGGCTGATTGTGGCGCTTGATATCGGCTCGGTGTCGCAAGCCGAGGCGATGGTCGAGCGACTCGGCCCATCGGTCACGTTCTACAAGATCGGTTATCAACTCGCTTTCGCCGGCGGGCTCGTCTTGGCGCAGAAACTCTCCCGCGCCGGCAGGCGCGTGTTCGTCGATCTCAAGCTGCATGACATCGGCAACACCGTCGGCAAAGGGGTCGAGAGCGTGGCGAAGCTTGGCGGGACCTTCCTCACCGTGCATGCCTATCCGCAAACCATGAAGGCGGCCGTCGATGCGGCGCGCGGCACCGGATTGAAGATCCTCGCCGTGACCGTGCTCACATCCTATGACGACGCCGATCTCGCCGAAGCAGGCTATCGCGGGACTGTACGTGAGCTCGTGCAACGGCGCGCGAAACAGGCGCTCGACATCGGCATCGACGGGCTCGTGTGTTCGGCGGAGGAGGCTGCGCTCCTGCGGCCGTTGGTCGGCAACATGGCGCTCGTGACGCCGGGCATCCGTCCCGCGGGCGCTGCGACGGGCGACCAGAAGCGCATCATGACGCCTGCCAAGGCGATTTCGGCCGGCGCCGATTATCTTGTCGTCGGCCGCCCCATCATTGAAAGTGCCGATCCGAAAGCGGCAGCCGAGGCGATCGTCACGGAAATCGCAGAAGCAACAAACGCGTAACAGGGGGAGAAGCGGGGATGGCCAAAGGCTACTGGATCGCCAATGTCGATGTCCGCAATGCGGACGGCTACAAGAACTATGTCGCGATGCTGCCGGACATCTTCCGCAAGTTTAACGGACGCTACGTGACGCGCGGCGGTAAGAACGAAATCGTTGAAGGCAAGGCGCGCAGCCGGATCGTCGTGATCGAATTTCCGAGCTACGACGCGGCGATCACCTGCTACCGATCGCCGGACTATGCCAAGGCCATTGCCATTCGGCAGGCCAATGCCGATGCCGACCTAGTCGTGATCGAAGGGTTTGACGGTCCGCAGCCCTAGCGGCTGACAGGCGCCGCCACGCCCGCTATATCCGCCCGGGCGGACAGGTGGAGATGATCGATGGCTGACATGCGGCTCGTAGTGGCCGGCGCCGGCGGGCGCATGGGGCGCACGCTCATCAAGGCGATCGCCGACATGCCGGGCGTGGTTCTCGCCGGAGCGGTGGAGGCTGACGGCTCGGCCGTGATCGGCCGCGATTCCGGCGAGCTTGCCGGTCTCGGTGCGAACAAGATCGCCGTCTCGACCGATCCGGAGCCGCTACTGAAAAATGCCGATGGCCTCATCGACTTCACCATTCCCGCAGCGACGCTGGCTTTTGCCGAACTGACGGCGCGGCACGGCCGCGTGCATATCATCGGAACGACCGGTCTCGGCGCCGGCGAAGCGGAGCTTGTCGCCAAGGCCGCCGAGCGCGCCGTCATCGTGAAGTCGGGCAACATGAGTCTTGGCGTCAATCTGCTTGCGGCGCTGACCAAGCGCGTCGCCAGAACGCTCGACGAAGAGTTCGATATCGAAATTCTGGAAATGCATCACAACAAGAAGATCGACGCCCCGTCCGGCACCGCACTTCTGCTCGGAGCCGCCGCGGCGGAAGGGCGCGGTATCGATCTCGCGCAGCGCTCCGTGCGCGCGCGTGACGGCCACACCGGCGCACGCAAGACCGGTGACATCGGATTTGCCACATTGCGTGGCGGTACGGTTGTGGGTGAGCATTCGGTGATTTTCGCCGGCCCGTCCGAACGCATCGAACTGACGCATCGCTCGGAGGATCGCATGATCTTCGCGCGCGGCGCGCTCAAGGCGGCATTGTGGGCGCGCGGACGCAAGCCCGGATTGTATTCGATGCTCGACGTGCTGGGATTGAACGAGTCCTGAATCGCGCCACTTTATGCAGGAACGGCTCCTCGCTCATCTGTCCGGCCCTTCCATTTCAGGCCGCGTTAATAAACTGAGGTAAGACATGTCCGATCGGCTTCTCGTGCTCGTGCGTCATGGTCAGAGCGAGTGGAATCTCAAAAATCTTTTCACCGGCTGGCGTGACGTCGATCTCACCGAGCAGGGCATTAAGGAAGCGCGCGACGCCGGCCGGAAACTGAAAGCGCAGGGCCTTTCGTTCGATGTCGCCTACACCTCGGCGCTCAAGCGGGCGCAGCGCACGCTCGATCTCATTCTCGAAGAAATGGGCCAGAGCCAGTTGCCGATCTTCCGCGATCAGGCATTGAACGAGCGCGACTATGGTGATCTCGTCGGGTTGAACAAGGACGACGCGCGCAAGAAATGGGGTGAGGAGCAGGTGCTGAAATGGCGCCGCTCCTATGACATCCAGCCGCCCGGTGGCGAAAGCCTGAAGGACACGATTGCCCGTGCCCTGCCTTACTATGTGCAGGAGATTTTGCCGCGCGTGTTGCGCGGCGAGCGCGTGCTCGTTTCGGCGCACGGCAACTCGTTGCGCGCGCTGGTGATGGTGCTGGAGCGCCTTTCGCCCGAGGGCATCATCAAGCGCGAGCTTTCGACCGGCGCGCCGATCATCTACCATCTCAATGCCGATTCCACGGTTGCTTCTCAGCTCGATCTGGCGTGACCGAACGAACCGACATCGTCGTTCTCGATGCCGCACAGGCGCTGGCCGCGGTCGATGAGCTGGCCGATGTGCTTGCCGACTGCGTTCAGGGCGGCGCGTCGGTGTCGTTCATGCTGCCATTCACGCGGGGCGACGCGGCTGCTTTTTTTCGCAAGGTCGCGGCAAGCGTCGCGCGGGGCGAGACAATTCTGCTCGCGGCAACACAGGGCGGACGCATTGTCGGCACCGTCCAGCTCGGTATCGATCTGCCCCCGAATCAGCCGCACCGTGGTGACGTGAAGAAGCTGCTTGTCCACCGTGCCGCGCGCGGACAGGGACTTGGCGCGGCCTTGATGGATCGTCTCGAGGCGGAAGCGAAAAAGCGCGGGCGCACGCTTCTCGTGCTCGATACAGCGAGTGGCGCGGCAGAACGTGTCTACGAGCGCGGTGGCTGGCAGCGCGTCGGTGTCGTGCCGGATTACGCCATGTGGCCCGACGGCGGATTTTGCGACACCACGTTCTTCTTCAAGAAACTTTAACCGTTACAGCGCGCTCGTTTCGCTGCACCGCGTCTGGCGGCCGGCGTGCCTTTTTCGTAACGGCTCCGTCGATTTTGCGCGAAAGCGTTGGATATGAATGGACCGTCAGGATTCCCGTTAAGCTTTCGCGGTAAGGTAAAATCCAGGTCGGGGTTGAGTGTGTTCGCTGTCCTAGCGTTCACATGGGGGGATGAGAAAATTGGACGCCGCGGTCTTTGCGCTTGCCGCAAGTCTCGCTTCAGTACCTGCGCCTGCTCCCGCTCAGTCGGTTGAACGCCCGCCGCAATTTGTGGTGATGGCTTTCGATAATTGCACCGAGCTGGAACGATGGCAGGAGCTCACCGACTTCGCTGCCGAGATGAACAAGAGCGGTGATCGGGTCCACTTCACCTTCTTCGTCAGCGGCGTCAATTTCCTCGCCGACGCCTATCGCAAGATCTACGAAAGCCCGCTGGGACGCGGGCTCTCCCGCATCAATTTTGGCGGCACGCCGGACGATGTGCGAAAGCGCATCGATTACGTCAACGATCTCTATCGTCAGGGACACGAGATCGCCTCGCACGCGGTCGGCCATTTCAACGGCGCGAAATGGTCGGCGGTACAATGGGGACAGGAATTTCGTTCATTCAAATCCGTGCTCGGCCATGTCGTCGACAACAACGCATTGCCGGCGAACTCACCGAATCTCGCGGTGCCGCTCGCGCATGTCGTCGGTTTCCGCGCGCCGTATCTCGCGCGCAGCAACGGGCTTTACACGGTGCTGAAGGAAAACGGCTTTCGCTACGACACCAGCAGCGACAGCGCGCCCGATGCGTGGCCGGAAAAGATTGACGGTATCTGGCGCTTCAATCTGGCGCGGCTGAAGCTGCACAACATGCGCAGAACGACGCTGTCGATGGACTACAACTTCTTCATGCTGCAATCGCGCGGCCGGGTCGATCCGAAGCACTTCGACACGTTTCGCGAACAGATCCTGCAGACCTATCTCGATTACTTCCGCGCTAATTATTACGGCAACCGCGCGCCGCTGCACATTGGCCACCACTTTTTCGATTATCAGGGCGGCGCATACAAGCAGGCCTTGATGCAATTCGCGCGCGAGGTTTGCGGGCTGCCGGAAGTGCGCTGCGTCACCTACGCCAAGCTTGCCGATTTCATGGACGGGCTGAAGCCGGAGACGTTGCAGGCCTATCGCAAAGGCGAATTCCCGCATGTCGGCGAGCACCAATCCGCATCAGCGGAAGCGCAGGACGCGCACAGTGTCAGGCAATAGAACCTGACCGGCGCCGGGGCACCGACAGCGCGCTCACGCCACTGCCGATTTTCCCGCTTCCCATCCGAGAATGGCGCGCTTGCGCGTCAGCCCCCAATGGTAGCCGGTGAGATCGCCGCATTTGCCGATGACGCGGTGACAGGGCACGACAAACGAAATCGGGTTCTTTCCTACGGCGGCGCCGACGGCGCGCGCAGCCTTGGGATTGCCGATTGAGCGTGCGATATCCGAATAGGTGGTGGCGCGGCTCATCGGGATTTTCAGGAGCGTCTCCCAGACCCGCACTTCGAAGTCCGTACCGATGAAGACCACCCGCAGCGGACGGTCGGGACGCCATTGCCTGGGATCGAAGATGCGTTTGGCGATCGGTCCGGTCTGCGCGACGTCTTCGACATAGCGCGCATTTGGCCACCGGCTTTGCATGTCGGCGAGGGCGGACGCCTCCTCGCCGAAATCCGCCATGGCGAGGCCGGACAGGCCGCGCGGCGTGATCATCACGAGCGCCATGCCGAACGGGCAAGGATGAAAGCCGTAGACGATGGTCAGGCCCGCGCCTCCGGATTTCCATTCGCCTGGAGACACCGCCTCGTGCGTCACGAAAAGATCGTGCAATCGCCCCGGCCCGGACAGGCCCACTTCGTATGAGGCGTCGAGCACGCTTGCCGAATCGCGCAGGAGCGTGCGGGCGTGATTAAGAGTCAGCGCGGCCAGGAAGGCCTTCGGCGTGAGCCCGGCCCAGCGCCGGAACAGGTGATGCAGCTCGGCCGGGCTGACGCCGGCCGCGGCGGCGATTGCCTCGACCTCCGGCTGCTCACGCCGGTGCTCGGAGATATAGGCGATGGCGCGCCGGACGATGTCGTAGTCCAGCAACGCGCCGGGATGCGCAGAAACGATGCGGTCGGGAGAAAGCATGGTCGTCTCCATGGTTCGCTCCTGATCTAGGCTGCGCTCAAGCTGCTGCCCACCCGATTTCTGAGGCCCGTCAGTCCAGTACCGTGCGCGTCGGCCCGCGCCTCGCTTCGGCCAAGGCCTTCATGAGAGCGTCGGCGAGACTTTCCTTCTCCCTTGGCCCAAGAAAGCCCGCGATCGCAAGCCTGCGGCCGCGCGAGATGAGCCACAGGCCCTGAACGCCGTATTCGTCGGGGTTCTCGCGGTGCAATTGCACCCATAGCGGATTGAGCGTCCATTCGGCGACGCGGCCGAGATGACTGACTTTGCGAACCGTCATCTCGGACGGGCCGACCGTGATTTCCTCATAGGCTGCCGCGGCGCGGTAATTGGCGCGAAACGCCCAATAGACCAGGAGCACGTCGAGCCCGAGGAAGCCGACGACCGGCCAGGCGCCCATGAGCAGAAAGGCGATGCCGCCGATGAAGCTCACGGCGCCCACCGTAATCATCACGGCGAGGAACCCCGCGCTGTTCAGCGAGCGATGAGGCGTCAGCACGGCGGAAAAAAGGGCCGGCTCGCGCTCGGTTGCGTTGTCGGAGGTCATCGCGACTAATATAGGGGAGGGATGGCGCGAAAAACGACCCGGCAGAGCCTTCAGGCGGCAAAAAAAGGAGAGGCCGCCAAGGTCAAAGCTCCAGGCAAGCGCCGCCGCGCCGACGCCAAGGCAGCCAAAGGCTCCTCGCCGCAATGGAGTGAGAAGGAGATCGCCGAGGCCTTTCGCCGGTTTCACGCCGCGAATCCGACCCCCAAAGGCGAGCTGCAGCACATCAATGCCTTCACGCTGTTGGTGGCGGTGGTTCTTTCCGCGCAGGCGACCGATGCCGGCGTCAACAAGGCCACGCCCGCTTTGTTCAAGCTCGCGGACACGCCGCAGAAAATGGTCAAGCTTGGCGAAGCCAAGGTGCGCGACCTGATCAAGACCATCGGACTTTATCGCAACAAGGCAAAAAACGTCGTGGCGTTGTCGCAAAAGCTGATCGATGAACATGCCGGCGAGGTGCCGCATGATCGCGAGGCGCTCGAGGCCCTACCGGGAGTCGGCCGCAAGACCGCGAATGTGGTGCTCAACATTGCCTTTGGCGAGCCGACGATTGCTGTCGACACCCACGTATTTCGCGTCGGCAATCGTACCGGTCTCGCCGTCGGCAAGACGCCGCTCGAAGTCGAAACCAGGCTCGGCGAAGTCATTCCGGAGAGATACCGCCTGCACGCGCATCATTGGCTGATCCTGCACGGCCGCTATACGTGTCTGGCCCGTCGCCCGCTCTGCGAGACGTGCATCATTGCTGATCTCTGCAAATGGGAAGGCAAGACGGTGCCGAGCGTCACCCATCGCGCGCGCGCCTGAGCTTGTCAGCGTGCGCGTTCGATCAGTTCGGTGTGCCGTCCGGCGACGCGCTTGTAGACGTGCACCATCAGCGCCATCGCAAAAAGCGGCGTCGCGAGGTTGATGACGGGAATCGACACGAAAGCGGCGATCAGCAGCCCCGCGGTGAACACCGTGCTTTGATTGGCCTTGCGCAGCGCCTTGGCGTCCGCCACGGGATGAAAGCGCATGGCGGCGAGTTCGAAATATTCACGTCCGAGCAGATAGGCGCTGGCGAAAAACATTATGAACAGCCCGAGCCCGGCGAAAAACAGAAACGGTAGCGCGCACAGGTAGACAACGACGGACAAAAGCGCCGTCTTCGATCCTTCGATGACGGCGCGACCGACGGGAAGCGCCTTGCCTACACCTTCGGCCGGATAATAAACGCGCTCCACGTCCTCGGCGATGTCGTCGACGAAGAAGCTGCCGACAAAGGCGGTTACTGCGGGCATGAGGAAGACGCCGCCGACGACGATGCCGAGGCCCGCGGCGATCGACACGATCCAGATCAGGATGTCGAGCGGCCAATGCGCGGTCGGGCCAAGCACGCCCTCGGCCCAGGTCTCGCCGCTGACGGCGATCCAGGACAGGAGCCGGTGCAGTCCGGTGCCGAACAGGACGATCATTGCCAGCGCGAGCAGGATCGACTTGATCAGCACAGAGCGAAACGGCGGCGAAGCCATCTGCTGCAACGCCTTGGCGGCGGCATCGAACATCGTTGGAATCCCCAATTGCCAGCGACGCCGACAACGTGCGGCATCGCGATGCATCTAGTCCGGATCGGGAGATTTTAAAGAGCGGGAGCGGCGGCGCGGTCAACGTCTGGCATGAGCGGTGCATCGGCCGGCGTCGGCGGCAGATCCGCCCATTGCACTTTCTTGTGGTCGAAGCCGTTCAGGAGCGTCGGCTTCACCACTTCGAAATACGGGGAAATGTCAAAATCGCGTGGCGCATAGAGCGACGAATGGCGGATCTCGAGAATTTCGGCACGTGCGGCCTCGCTGTCGAGCCGCGTGATTTTCGGCAGAATGGGATAACGCACAAGGTCGAATGCCTGCGCGATCAGCGCCGAGCAAATGATGCGGGAGGGATGCCCGGAGCCGAGCGCAATCATGCGGCGGCGGAATCGTTGCGGCACCGGCAGAGGGACCAGATAGCGCATGAGGTCGATGATGTTCTTCAGATCGTAGTCGAAGCCGATGCGCTCGGCGGCGTAGGCGCAAACACGCGCGCGTTCGTCTGCCGACAGACCCTTGGGCCGGCAGATGCGGGTATGAAAGCGCGCGTATTTCGAAAGCGGCGAGGCGATGACACCCAGACCAAGCTCGGCCTCGACCAGAACCAGCGGTTCGCCATGCGCGGTCTCGCGGTCGCCGATCTGCCCGACGTAAAGCGCGGCGTGCGACCAAGTCGATTGCGTCAGATATTTGATGACGCCGGCTACGCGGCTGATGCCCTCGACCAGAAGCACGTCGCCGGGTTTCAGCGCCGCGCGCAACGCATCGGGATCGCTCGGCGTGAAGGGCTCATACCCTTTCACCGGCTTTTCCAGATATCGCGCGATCAAGCCGCCGACACGGTCGAGCACGACGCTCATCGAGATCGGTCCCCGGGCGCAACGTTCTGTGGCGCACCCTCTCGGCATGCATGCTAGGCGGGCAGTCTTGCCATTCGGTTCATGGCCGAACGCCGCGGCTGCGTGCGGCCGACCGTGCGAATTGCCGATCAAGGCGAATTTGGGCAAGGTGACCCGGTCCACGCAAGATTTTGGAAACCATGCCGCGATTAAGCCGCCGTTCCTTTCTTGCCGCTTCGGCGGCTGTTGCCGCCGTTCCCGCCGCGCGGGCGCTGGCTTTGCCCGGCAATGTGGACGTCGCCGTCGTCGGTGCGGGTGCCGCCGGGATTGCAGCGGCACGCCGCCTCACCGAGCGCGGGCTGCGCGTCGTCGTGATCGAGGCCGCCGACCGTATCGGCGGACGCTGCTTCACCGATATGCGTCTCTTTGGCGTGCCTTACGACCTTGGCGCGCACTGGATCCACATGCCGGATCTCAATCCGGTGGCGAAGCTCGCGCCGCGTTCTGGACTCGAGGTCTATCCAGCCCCGCCGGGACAGAAGCTGCGGATCGGCCGCCGCTATGCGCGCGAAGGCGAGATGGAGGATTTCCTCGCTGCGGCCGTTCGGGGAAAGCGCGCCATCGCCGACGCCGCGCGTGGCAAGACCGACGTCGCCTGCGCCCGCGTGATGCCAAAAGATCTGGGCGACTGGCAGTCCACCGTGGAATTTTTTCTCGGCCCATTCGGGTGCGGCAAGGAACTCAGCGAAATTTCGGCCGTCGACTTTGCGAAATCATGGGAACGCGATGTCGATGCGTTTTGCCGGCAAGGCTTCGGGACGTTGCTCGCAAAGCTCGCGGCAGGCCTGCCGGTCGAATTGTCGACACCGGTGACCGCGCTCGACGCCTATGGCCGCAGCAATGTCGAAGTTGAGACGACCAAGGGCCGCCTGATCGCGCGCGCCGCCATCGTCACCGCGCCAACCAATGTGATCGCGGCGGGGAAGATCAAATTCGTCCCCGAATTGCCCAAGCGCCAGGTGGATGCGCTCGCCGCATTGTCGCTCGGCACCTACGAGCGCATCGCCCTCGAACTGCCGGATAATCCACTCGGGCTGCAGCGGGACGATCTCGTGTTCGAAAAGGCCGAGAGCGGGCGCACGGCCGCCGTACTGGCGAATGTCTCCGGGACCAATCTCGTCTTCGTTGACGTGGCCGGAAAATTCGGGATGGAGCTGGCCGGCAAGGGCCAGCAGGAGATGACGGCGTTTGCGCTCGAATGGCTGGGTAATCTTTACGGCGCAGACCTGAAGAAATCAGTCAAGCGTTCGCACGCGACCCAATGGTTCAAGGAGCCGTGGGCGATGGGCGCATTTTCCGCTGCGGCGCCCGGCGGGCAGCCCTCGCGCCGCATCCTGATGGAGCCGTTGCGGGAGCGCATCTATTTCGCCGGCGAGGCTGTGCACGAGTCCCTGTGGGGGACGGTCGGCGGCGCATGGGAATCGGGCGAACGTGCGGCGGATGCGCTGATCAAGCGCTACGCGCCAGAGCCGGCCCCCGCGCGATCGACGTTGAGAAAGAAAGGCTAGCGCTAGCCGCGCAATACGCCGCCAGTGCGCTTGGTGACTTCGGTGACGACCTTCGCACCGAGCGCCTCGATTTCCTCATCGGTCATCGTCTTGTCGCGCGGCTGGATCGTCACCGCGATCGCAATCGACTTCTTGCCGGGTTCGATGCCCTTGCCTTCATAGACGTCGAACACGCTCACATTCGCGATGAGTTTCTTGTCCGCATTCTGCGCGGCGCGCACGATGTCGGCGGACTTCACGGCACGGTCGACCACGAAGGCAAAATCCCGTTCGACCGGCTGGAAGGGCGATAGATCGAGCGGAGGCTTCACACGCGTGGCCTTGGGCTTCGGCTCGGGAATCCTCTCGAGGATGACTTCGAAGGCGACCAGCGGTCCTTCGGTATCGAATGCCTCCAGAATGCGCGGATGCATTTCGCCGAACGTGCCGAGCACATTCTGCGGTCCCATCTGGATCGTTCCGCAGCGGCCGGGATGAAACCAGGCGGGCCCACCTGGCACAATCTGCAACGCTTGCATCGGGGCCCCTGCGGCCGCGAGCACGGCAAGTGCATCGGCCTTGGCATCAAAAACATCGGCTTCGCCGCCATTCATCCAATGACGGCCATAGCCTGACGTCTTGGCGTGGCCGCGCCGTACGCCGGTAGCGGCGGTGAATTGATCCTGCGGCCGGTCGCCGGCGAATATCTGCCCCACTTCGAACAGTCCGGTATCCGCAAAGCCGCGATCGGCATTGCGCTGTGCGGCGGCGACGAGGCCGGGGATGAGGCTCGGCCGCATATCCGAAAGATCGGCCGCGATCGGATTGGCGAGCGCCAGTTCGGCTTTGCTACCGCCGAACATTTTCGCCTGTTCCGTCGAGATAAAGGACCACGTCACGGCCTCGACAAGACCGCGCGCCGCCAATGCGCGGCGCGCCTTGCGCGTTCGCACCTGCGCCGGAGTCAGCACCGGCTTGCGCGGTGCGTCGCCACGCTCGAATGGGGTCGCCGGAACGCGATCGACGCCGACGATGCGCGTGATTTCCTCGACGATGTCGGCCTTGCCTTCGATGTCCGGCCGCCAGGTCGGCACGGCAATCTTTACGCTCTTGCCGGTTCCGGCGACATGAAAGCCGAGCGCATTCAAAACCCGCTTGGCCTCCGGGAAAGGGACATCGAGGCCTGTGAGACGCTTCGTCTCGTCGACGGGAAAATCGATCGGCCGTTTGTCGCTTTGCGCACTGCCGGCGACGACAATCTCCGACGGCGTGCCGCCGCACAGGTCCATCACCAACTGCGTCGCCAGTTCGAGACCGGGGAGCATGAAAGCGGGGTCCACGCCGCGCTCGAAGCGATAGCGCGCATCCGAATTGATGCCGAGCTTGCGGCCGGTCTGCGCGATGTTGTTCGGCACCCAGAGCGCCGACTCGATCAGCACGTCGGTCGTCGTTTCCGAGCAGCCCGAGGCTTCGCCGCCCATGATCCCGGCGAGCGACTCAACCGCCCTGTCGTCGGCGATCACGCACATGGTGTCGTCTAGCTCGTACGTGCGGCCATCGAGCGCCAGCAGGCTTTCGCCTTTCTTTGCGCGGCGCACATGCAGATTGCCATGCACCTTGGCGGCGTCGAATACGTGCAGGGGACGGCCGCGGTCAAATGTGAGGAAATTCGTGATGTCGACGAGCGCGTTGATCGGGCGGAGGCCGATGGCTTTGAGCTTTGTCTGTAGCCATTCGGGCGAGGGCCCATTCTTGACGCCCTTGACCAGACGCAGCGCGAAGGCCGGGCACAGCGCTGGAGGCGATCCGAAATCGAGCGTAACGGTCACCGGGCAGGGGAAGGCGCCTTTCACC
>CAZSAW010000114.1:0-2038 GCA_964604745.1 uncultured Hyphomicrobiales bacterium | reverse complement strand
GAAGCGAGCCCATCGAGGCCGCCTGGCCTACGCACAGGGTCGACACGGACGGGCGGATGAACTGCATCGTGTCGTAGATCGCCATGCCCGATGTCACCACCCCGCCCGGCGAGTTGATGTACATCGAGATTTCTTTCTTGGGGTTTTCCGCCTCCAGAAAGAGCAATTGCGCCACGATCAGCGTCGCCACACCGTCCTCGATCGGTCCGGTGATGAAGATGATGCGTTCCTTCAAGAGCCGCGAGTAAATGTCATAGGCACGCTCGCCGCGATTGGTCTGCTCGACCACCACCGGCACGAGGTAGTTCATGTACGTATCGACGGGGTCTCTCATTGCAGCTCCTCTGTCCGGATCGGCGACGCACGAATCACGCGCCGCGAGGATAGCGCGCCCTGCCCTTGCGGATCGAATCCGCGCCGCGTCGTCGCCGGCGTCAGCTCGCGCTCGTGTCTTCGTCGCGATATAGCTCTTCGCGCGACACGGCCTTCTCGGTCACCGTTACCAGCTCGAGAAGAAAATCGACGATCTTGTCCTCGTAGATCGGCGCCCGCAGACTTTCCACCGCCGCGGGATTCTTCCGATACAGATCCCAGATCTGCTGCTCCTGGCCGGGAAACTGACGCGCGCGTTCGACAATCGCTTGGGTAAGTTCGTTATCCGACACGGTGATATTGTTCTTGTGTCCGATTTCCGCAAGCACCAGACCAAGCCGCACGCGGCGGTCGGCGATCTTGCGGTAATCTTCCTTCGCGGCCTCTTCCGTCGTGCCTTCGTCGGCGAACGTCTTCTTCTCCCGTTCGAGCTCGGCGACCACGCCCTTCCACATGTTTTCGAATTCCTGCTCAAGCAGCGCAGGAGTCACTTCGAATTTGTGCAATTCGTCGAGCCGGTCGAGCAGGCGGCGCTTGAGCTTCTGCCGCGTCTGCGCGGCATGCTCCTTGGTCAAGCGGTCTTTCACCGCCTCCTTCAACTTCGCGAGTGATTCAAGACCAAGCGACTTGGCGAATTCATCGTTGACCGCCACTTCGCCGGGCGTCTCGACGCTCTTCACGGTGACATCGAACTGCGCGGTTTTCCCGCGCAAATTCTCTGACAGATAATTCTCCGGGAATGTCACGGTAACGAGACGGGTTTCGCCAGCGGCGATCCCGGCCAACTGGTCTTCGAAGCCTGGAATGAAAGTGCCGGAGCCGAGGAGCACGGCGATGTCTTCGCCGGATCCACCTTCGAATGCTTCGCCGTCGATACGCCCGACAAACGAGACCGTGAGGCGATCGCCCTTGTCCGCTTTCGCGCCGGTCCCCTTGTCACCGAAGGGCCGGTTCTGTTCGGCGATGCGCTGGATGCCTTCATCGACTTCCGCGTCGGTCACCTCCGCAATCGGCTTTTCGAGTTTGATCGTCTTGAAATCCGCAAGCTCGACAGCCGGAAGGATGTCCATCGCCACGGTGTAGGCGAGGTCCGACTTGCCGGAGATGACGGCATCGATCGCCGCCTCCTCGTCGGGAAGCTTTACCTGCGGCTCCATGGCAAGGCGGAAGCCATGATCGGTAACGATCTTTGTGTTCACATCGCGAAGCGCGGCCTCGATGGCTTCGGCCATCGCTGCCTTTCCGTAAATGCGCTTGAGGTGGGCAACGGGCACCTTGCCGGGCCGAAATCCGTTGATCCGGACGCGATCCTTCATCTCGCCGAGGCGCTCGATCACGCGACCTTCGAGCTCGTTGGCCGGCACGACGACGCGAAATTCGCGCCGCAAACCATCAGACACAGTTTCCGTCACCTGCATGACAAACGCTTCTTGTTCCTCGTCGCGCGCCCCTCGCGCGCATCCTCATTTGCTCTCGCTGATGGAAGCCGGCTCAAGCTTGCGCAAGAGAACGTGGCGTGGTGCGGGCGGAGGGACTTGAACCCCCACGACTTTCGTCACGGGAACCTAAATCCCGCGCGTCTACCAGTTCCGCCACGCCCGCCTTGAAGGCCTCGCGCGACACCATTCAGGCCGAGCGGCGCGGCTTATAGCATGTGGCCTTCCGG
>CAZSAW010000113.1:0-8076 GCA_964604745.1 uncultured Hyphomicrobiales bacterium | reverse complement strand
CGCGCAAAAGCGCGGCTCGTGCGTCTGCGCTCCGAGGCGTTGGTGCTGCAATTCGGCGGCGCGGCGGGAACGCTCGCCGCGTTCGGCACGCGCGGCCTCGATGTCGCGGGCAAGCTTGGCGCCGAGCTCAAGCTGCCCTTGCCGGATGCGCCCTGGCACAGTCACCGCGATCGGCTGGTCGAGGTCGCCGGCGCGCTGACAAACCTCGCCGGCACCTGCGGCAAGATCGCGCGCGATGTCTCGCTCCTGATGCAAACGGAAGTCGGCGAAGCCTTCGAGCCGGCCGCAGCCGGCCGCGGCGGTTCGTCGTCGATGCCGCACAAGCGCAATCCGGTCGCCGCCTCGTCGGCCCTCGCCTGCGCCGCGATGGCGCCGCAACTCGCGGCGACGATCTTCGCCGCGCAGATTCAGGATCACGAACGCGCAGCCGGTGCGTGGCCGGCGGAATGGCTGACATTCCCCGCGCTTCTTCTCGTCGTCTCCGGCGCGCTGGCGGCGGTCGCGGAAACGGCGGAAGGACTTGAAGTCGATGCCGCGCGCATGCGCGCCAATCTCGATCTCACGCATGGACAGGTGATGGCGGAAGCCGTCAGCGTCGCGTTGAGCGAGAAGCTCGGCAAGCAGGACGCGCACAAGCTGCTCGAGGAGGCGAGCAAGACTGCCCATGCGCACAAGCGTGATCTGAAAAGCGTGCTGGCCGACGACACGCGCATCACCGCGCACCTTTCTCAGGCCGAACTCGACAGACTCTTCGATCCGATGCATTACCAGGGCGTGGCCCAGGCCCTGATCGATCGCCTCCTCGCCTCCTGCGGCAAGATTTGACGGACATCCGCAATGCCCATGATCCAGTCGAACGACTGCTCCCTGTATGTCGAGGTGGAGGGAGCCGAGACGGCGCCCGCGCTGATGCTGTCGAACTCACTCGGCACGAACCTGCGCATGTGGGACAAACAAGCCGCCGCCTTCGCGAAGCATTTCCGTCTCGTGCGCTACGACCGGCGCGGCCACGGCAGATCGGGCGCGCCGAAAGGTCCTTACAGCATGGAGATGTTCGGCCGCGATGCGGTCGCGATCATGGATGCGCTCGGCCTGAAGAAGGTGCATTGGCTCGGCCTCTCGATGGGTGGCATGGTCGGGCAATGGCTCGCCGCCAACGCGTCGTCGCGGGTCGACAGGCTGATCGCCTCCAACACCGCGAGCTATTACGAGAACAAGGCGCCGTGGAACGACCGCATTGCGCTCATCCGCGAAAAAGGGCTCGCCGCCATCGCCGACAATCTGATGAAGCTCTGGTTCACCGACGCCTTCCGCGCGCGCGAACCGGACCTGATCGCGCGCATGAAGGCGATGGTACTGGCCAACCCGCTCGACGGCTATATCGCCAATTGCGAGGCGATCCGCGACATGGACCTGCGCGCGGGGCTGCCCGCGATCAAGGCGCGCACGCTCGTCATCGCCGGACGGCAGGACAATTCGACGCCGATTCCGAATGCCGAATATATTCGCGATCATATTCCGGGCGCGAAGCTCGCTTTGGTCGACGCCGCCCATATCGCCAATATCGAAGTGCCGGACGTCTACACGAAGACGGTGCTCGACTTCCTGAAAGAGTGAGATCGCCGATGGACGAGAACGAACGCCACGAACGCGGCATGGCGAGGCGCCGCAAGGTGCTCGGCAATGCCTGGGTCGATCGCTCGATCGCCAACAAGACACCGTTCAACGCCGAATTCCAGGAGATGATCACGCGTCATGCCTGGGGCGAAATCTGGACGCGGCCGCATTTCGACGAACGCACGCGGCGCGTGCTCGTCATCGGCACCCTGCTCGCGCTCGATAAATGGGACGAGTTCAAGATGCATGTGCGCGCGGCCTTGACCGAAGGCGGATTCACCGCCGACGACATCAAGGAAATCATCCTGCAGCAATCGATCTATTGCGGTGTGCCCGCCGCCAATCACGCATTCAAGGAAGCAGCTGAAGTGATCGGCTCGGTCGGAAAAAGCTGACGCGCGTCAGCGGTCGATCAATCGCGCCTGCTGCCGCAGCAAATTCCAGCGCAGCGCGCTCACCCGCCCGCGCGGACGCGGCAACGCCGGAATGCGCGCGAGGATAGCCGCCTCGTAATCGGCGATGTCCGTACGCGAGGACAACGGCTTCAGGGCGCATGCGCGCTCGACCATCGACAGCGTCGCTGCCAATCCGACCATCCACAGCGACACGCGATATTGGTCGAAGGCATGGCCCGGATCCTGCACGAAGACGGGCAGCGCCATGGCGAAGATCGTCACGGTGACGAGGACGAGACCCGTTTCGAGAATTTCGTGACGCGGCTCGGCATCGCCGGGGCTGCAAAGGCGGTGAGCGAGATAGACCGCAAAGGCGATTGCCGCACCGAGCTTCATCGCGCCGAAAAATACCGCCACGGCGAGCGGCGGCCATTCGCCGGAACGCGCGATGGCGAGAACGATGCGGGCAAAGCCCTGCTCGTCAAGACCGTTGATGGGCGACGCAAGGATGCGGATCGCATCGAGGCCCCAGTGCAAGGTGAAATAGAGCGCAACGCCGCAAATGATCAGGGGAATGCTGCTCGACAGCCGCCGCATATCGCTCTCCCGGGTGCTGTGATGCGCAAAGCCCGTGGCCTTGAGCTTTGCGCGGCACCGGAAGGCTGGATCGTTACAAAGCGATCCGCAATCGAAACCCTTTGTTTACCTTAAAATCCGCCGTCGCGGCCGCGCCCGGCGTTCATCTGTTCGGTATGCGCCACCTGCCCGGCGCGGAAATCCTGGGGAGTCACTCCCGTCGCCTTGCGAAAGAAACGCGCGAAATGCGAGGGGTCCACGAAATTGAGTGCGTACGCAATGTCGTGGATCGGGCGGTTGGTAAAAACGAGTTCGCGCTTGGCCTCGGTCAGAAGCCGTTGCCGGATGAGATGGCCGGCCGTCACCCCGGTCGCGCGCTTGACGTGGTCGTTGAGCCGGTCGGCGGTCATCGCCAGCCGCTCGGCATAGAAAGCGATCTGCCGCTCCTTGCGGAAATGTTCCTCGAGCAGCCGCCGCAGCGCCTCGACCGTGGCGTCGCCCGCGGCCAGCGTCACCGCGCCACTGCGCGCCCGGCTCGCGCCGAGACGCGCGATCTCGACCGCGATCAGCACAAGCAGCGCACGCGTCGCCATGCGGTGGCCCTCGCGCGCGAGAAACCGCTCTTCGGAAATCTGCCGGCAAAGATTTGCGAGCTTTCGGCTCTCCTCGTCGCTTCCGAGCGCGATCACGGGATCGGCGGCGAATTCCGTCAGTCGGGCGAAGAATTCGCCGGCGCGGTCGCCGAGTGCGTTTGCGACATCGTCGCTGACGCTGATGACCCAGCCGTCGGTCACCTCCGGGGTGAAGCGAAAACCGTGCACCACGTGCGGCGGCACGATGATGGCCGCGGGACCTTCGAAATCGATGAAGGCCGTCTCGTGAATCATGCGGCCGCCGCCGCGCTCCACGACCAGAAGCTGGAACAGGTTTCGATGGCGATGTGCGCGAATGAGCCAGTCGTTGGCGGACGCACGCGAAACGATCGTCTCGATGTGAATAAAATCGAACGCCTGATCGTCCGGCGGATCGCCGTAAAGATGAAAGAGCGGAAGCGCCTGGGCCGCCATGGCAAGAGCATAGGCGCACCGCCGCCGATGGCAATCGGACACGGACCGACAGGATGCCCGCAGCAAAAAACCCCGCCGTTTCCGGCGGGGCTCCTTGGGGTTCAGGATGTGGAAAACCTGATCGCGAAGCTTTAGCGGTTCGCTCCACCCTGCTGACCGCCCTGCTGGCCGGGTTTCTGGCCGCCTTGCTGTCCACCCTGACCGGGATTTTGCGTCTGCTGGCCAGGTTTCTGCTGGCCGCCCTGCTGCTGCTGGCCGCCTTGATTCATCTGGTTATCGCGATCGTGACCCATGTGGAATCTCCGGAGTTAGCCCCGCTTACAGAACGTGCGGGCAACGATCATTGTTCCGCGAAACCGCAGGCAAACCGCTAAGGCATCGCGGCAAATTTCGTTCGTGATCGCGCCTCAATTGATTGAAACCGCCCCAATCGGTCGCGGCAAACAGCGCGCGCGCCTCGACCCCTTTCTTAGCCGGAAGGCGCGTTGCTCCCCGCTCAAGTGACTGCTAGCATTTAAGAATGATTGTCAGGGCGGGACACCGCCCCCGACATCGGCGCCGGGGCGATAATCGGAACAGAGGGGCCTGTCCGACGCATGGAAGTCTTTGTCCAGCAGCTGATCAACGGGATCACGCTCGGCTCGATCTACGGTCTCATCGCCATCGGCTATACGATGGTATTCGGCATCATCGGGATGGTGAACTTCGCCCACGGCGATGTGTTCATGGTCTCGGCGTTCATCGCGCTGATCGCCTCCCTCATCCTGACGACCTGGCTCGGCGTCAGCTCCGTCTTTCTTTCGCTGCTTGTCGTTCTCGTCGTCGGCATGTTGATCACGTCGCTGATCAACTGGACGATCGAACGCCTTGCCTACAGGCCGCTGCGCGGTTCGTTCCGCCTTGCTCCGCTGATCTCGGCGATCGGCATGTCGATCTTCCTTTCGAACTTCGTGCAGGTCGCGCAAGGTCCGCGCAACAAGTCGATCCCGCCTTTCTTCCAGAACGTCATCGTGCTGATGGAGCGGGACGGCTACGAAGTGACGCTTGCCTACAAGCAGATCGTGATCTGGCTGATCACGGCGATCCTGCTTTTCGCCTTCTGGTATCTTGTCGCCAAGACGCCGCTCGGCCGCGCACAGCGCGCCTGCGAGCAGGACCAGAAGATGGCCTCGCTTGTCGGCATCAATGTCGATCAGACGATCTCGATCACCTTCGTCATCGGTGCCGCGCTCGCCGCGGTCGCCGGCACGATGTACCTGATGTACTACGGCGTCGTCAGTTTTTCTGACGGCTTCGTTCCCGGCATCAAGGCCTTCACCGCTGCGGTGCTCGGCGGCATCGGCTCGCTGCCCGGCGCCGTGCTCGGTGGATTGCTGATCGGCCTGATCGAAACACTGTGGTCGGCTTATTTCTCAATCGACTACAAGGACGTCGCCGCCTTCGCCGTGCTGATCGTGGTGCTGATCTTCCTGCCACAGGGCATCCTTGGACGGCCCGAAGTGGAGAAGGTGTGAGCGCATGACGGCTCAGTCGCCGGCCACCGACCCGGCTGCGGCGAAGACCGCACCCGACAGCGTCGATTTTCTCCGGGCGGGCAAGCAGGCCGCCATTGCCGGGCTGATTGCGCTCGGCATGCTCCTGCCGCTGATCGGCTTCCAGACCGTTCAGACGATGAACAACGAGCTCGCGCTCGAAACGCGGCCCGGACTGCTGCTTTCTTTCATTCTCATCGTCGTCGTCGGCAGCCTCGTCCTCTCCCTGGTCATCCGTCCGTGGATGCAGCGCCGGGCCGCGCAGCACGTCAAAGGCGAGAGCCTGCACTACGCGCGCGTACGCCATCTGATCGCGCGTTTTTTTACGCCGTTCGCCATCGGCTTCGTCATCGCCTATCCGTTCCTGTCGATCTGGCTTGCCGGCTTCCAGGGGTCGATCAAATGGATCGACAATTTCGGCATCCAGGTCCTGATCTACATCATGCTCGGCTGGGGGCTGAACATCGTCGTCGGCCTCGCCGGCCTGCTCGATCTCGGCTACGTCGCCTTCTACGCCGTCGGCGCGTACAGCTATTCGCTTCTCGCCAAGGAATTCGGGTTGTCGTTCTGGATTCTGCTGCCGCTCGCAGGCTGTCTCTCCGCCTTCTGGGGCATCCTGCTCGGCTTTCCTGTGCTGCGCCTGCGCGGCGATTACCTCGCTATCGTGACTCTTGCATTCGGCGAAATCATCCGCCTCGTTCTCATCAACTGGGTGTCCTTCACCAACGGCTATGCCGGCATCAGCGGCATTCCGCGCCCAAGCTTTTTCGGCATCCCCTTCAATGCCGACGACGACGGCTTCGCCGCGACGTTCGGTCTGGAATTCTCGCCGCTCTATCGCACGATTTTTCTTTATTACGTCATCCTCGGACTCGCATTGCTGACCGCCTTTGTCACCGTGCGGCTACGCCGTCTGCCGGTCGGCCGCGCATGGGAAGCCTTGCGCGAGGACGAGATCGCCTGCCGCTCGCTCGGCGTGAACACCACCAACACCAAGCTCACCGCCTTCGCCATGGGCGCGATGTTCGGTGGCTTCGCCGGCTCGTTCTTCGCCGCGCGCCAGGGCTTCATCTCGCCTGAGTCATTCACCTTCATGGAATCGGCGATGATCGTCGCCATCGTCGTGCTCGGCGGCATGGGCAGCCAGATCGGTGTCGCGGTCGCCGCGGCCGTGATGATCGGCGGCACCGAGATCATGCGCGATCTCGACTTTCTCAAGAAAATCTTCGGCAACGAATTCGATCCGACGCAATACCGCATGCTGCTGTTCGGGCTTGCGATGGTGCTGATCATGATCTGGAAGCCGCGCGGCCTGATCTCCACGCGCGATCCCAGCGCCTTCCTGAAGGAGCGCAAGATCGTCGCGGCGAGCTTCGTCAAGGAAGGGCGCGGATGAGCGGCGACGACATCCTGCGCGTCGAGCATCTGACCATGCGTTTCGGCGGCCTTGTCGCCGTGCACGATCTGTCGTTTCGCGCGCAGCGCCGCGAGATCACGGCGCTGATCGGACCGAACGGCGCCGGCAAGACGACCGTCTTCAATTGCATCACGGGCTTTTACAAACCGAGCGAAGGCCGCATCGCTCTGCGCCAGGGCGATGCGGGCCTGTGGGACGAGCTCGAGGCGCTGACCGCATCGAGCGGCCGCGGACGCGTGCTGACGAATGGTGCGCTCTATTTGCTGGAGCGCATGCCGGATTACCTTGTCACGCAGAAGGCGCGCGTCGCCCGCACCTTCCAGAACATCCGTCTCTTCCGCGGCATGACCGTTCTGGAAAATCTTCTGGTCGCCCAGCACAACCCGCTGATGATCGCGTCCGGCTTCACTTTTCTCGGCGTGCTCGGTTTTCCAAGCTATGGCCATGCCGAGCGCGCCGCGATCGAGAAGGCGCGCGTCTGGATCGAGCGCATCGGCCTCATCGATCGCGCCGACGATCCGGCGGGCGATTTGCCCTACGGCGCGCAGCGGCGGCTCGAAATCGCGCGCGCCATGTGCACCGATCCGGTGCTTCTCTGCCTCGATGAGCCGGCCGCAGGCCTCAATCCGCGCGAAAGCGCCGAGCTTGGCGAATTGCTGGTCGCTATTCGCGACGAGATGAAGACCTCGGTTCTCCTGATCGAGCACGACATGTCGGTCGTCATGGAGATCTCCGACCATGTGGTCGTGCTCGATTACGGCACCAAGATTTCCGACGGCACGCCTGAACAGGTGCGTAACGACGACAAGGTGATCGCCGCCTATCTCGGTGTCGAGCAGGAGGAAGTCGCCGAAGTCGAAGCGGAGGTCGGGCTGTGAGCGCAGGCCAGCCGCTGCTCGCCATCCGCGGCGTCAAGACCTATTACGGCAACATCGCCGCGCTGCATGGCGTCGATATCGATGTCAATGACGGTGAGATCGTCACGCTCATCGGCGCCAACGGCGCGGGCAAGTCGACACTGATGATGACGATCTTCGGCAATCCCCGCGCGCGCGAGGGAAGCATCACTTTCGCCGGCGCCGACATCACGCAGATGGCGACGCACGAGATCGCCCGCCTCAATATCGCGCAATCGCCGGAAGGGCGGCGTATCTTTTCGCGCATGACGGTGATGGAAAATCTGCAGATGGGCGCCTCGGTCGCCAACCCAGCGCATTTCCAGAGCGACCTCGATCGCGTCTGTGCCCTCTTCCCGCGCCTGAAGGAGCGCATAAACCAGCGCGGCGGCACATTGTCGGGCGGCGAGCAGCAGATGCTGTCGATCGGACGCGCGCTGATGGCGCGACCGCGGCTGCTCCTGCTCGACGAACCATCGCTTGGGCTGGCGCCGCTTGTCGCCAAACAGATTTTCGACATCATCGCCGAGCTCAACAAGACGACGAAGCTGACGGTGCTGCTCGTCGAGCAGAACG
>CAZSAW010000112.1:0-43240 GCA_964604745.1 uncultured Hyphomicrobiales bacterium | reverse complement strand
CCCCGTCCGCGCGCGCCGACGACGTTCCTCGATGCCGCCCTCGAAGGGCGGCGCTACCACCTCGACCACGGCGGCGACGCCGCGATTGATTTCACCTACATGGCCGATGTCGTGTCGGGAATTCTGTGCGCGCTCGACGTCAAGAAGCACGAATTCGACGTCTATAATCTCGCCAGCGGCGAGGCGACGACGCTCAAGCAGATGGTGGCGGTGATCAAGGAACTGGTGCCGGGTGCCGCGCTCTCCGTCGCCGACGGCCCCTATCGCTTCTCAAACACGCTGAACGCGCCAATCAAGGGAGCGCTCGACGTGACGCGCGCGAAAGGCATCGGCTACGTGCCGAAATTCGATCGCCGTCGCGGCTTCGAAGCCTATTTCGCGGAATGGCGCAAAATGCAGGCAACCCGGCAATAGGATACGGACCAGGAATGAAACTCTACTACACGACCAATTCGCCGTTCGCGCGCAAGGTTCTGATGTGCGCCATCGAGCGCAAGCTCGACAGCCAGATCGAGCGCGCCGTCCTGAATCCGTGGGCCGAGGGCAATCCGGTCAGCAAGGTGAACCCGGCCGGAAAGGTGCCGACGCTGATCACCGACGATGGCATGACGCTCTATGACTCGCCCGTGATCTGCGAATATCTCGATTCGCTCGGCAACGCGCCGAAGCTCTTTCCGGCGAGCGGAAAGGAGCGCTGGCAGGCGCTCCGCCAGCACGCGCTCGGTGACGCGCTGCTCGACGCGATGATCGCGCGCCGGCTGGAGAGCCGGCGGCCGGAGGGAGAGCGTTCGCAAGGCTGGATGGATCGGCAGCTTGCCTCGGTCAATCGCTGCCTCGACGCGATGGAAGCGCAGGTCGCGGAACTCGCGACGTCGGTGAATATCGGGCATATCGCCTGGCTCTGCGCCCTCGCCCACCTCGATTTCCGCTTTGCCAACGAACCGTGGCGGCCAGGCCGGACCAAGCTCGCGCAGTGGTACAACGACTTTGCCGCCCGCGATTCCGCCAAGGGCACCATCCCGCACGACTGAAGGCTGCAATGGATCGTGTTTCCACCATTGTCATCGGCGCGGGGGCGATTGGACTCGCTATCGCGCGCGCCCTCTCCGCTGCGGGCCGCGACGTCATCGTGCTCGAACGCAACGAAAGCTTCGGCATGGAGACGAGCGCGCGCAGCAACGAAGTCATCCACGCCAGCATTTTTCATCCGCCCGGCGGGCCGCAAGGCATTCTGTGCCGGCGCGGCCGCGATTTGACCTATGCCTATTGTGCGGAACGCGGCATCGGCCATCGCACGACGGGCAAGCTCGTGCTGGCCAATACGCAGAACGATCGCGCGACGCTTGAGGAATTCTTCCGGCGTGGACGCAAGAACGGCGTCGACGATCTGGCCTGGCTCGAAGCCGACGGCGTGCGCAAGCTCGAACCGGCAATCCGCTGCCATGCGGCGCTCTTTTCTCCCTCATCCGGCATCATGGATACGCACAACCTGATGCTCGCCTATCTGGGTGACGTCGAAGCGGCCGGTGGCGCGGTGGCGTTCAACTCCGAAGTCGTTGCCGTGCATGCCGAGGATCGCGGCTATCGCCTGACGGTACGCGACACAGCATCGGGCGCGACGAACGATATCGCCTGCGATGTCCTCATCAACGCAGCCGGAATCTGGGCGCCGCGCGTCGCGCGCATGATCGAGACGCTCCCATCGGACCTCGTGCCGAAAATCCATCTCGCCAAGGGCATCTTTTTCAAATTCCAGGGACGCGCCCCTTTTTCGCATCTCATCGTGCCGTCGCAGCCGTCGTGGCGGAATGGCGGCATCTTCACGCTCGATCTTGCCGGTCAAGGCAAATTCGGGCCGGACGAGGAATGGGTCGAGGACGTCGATTACAGCATCGACGAGCGGCGTGCCGCCGGCGTCGCCGAGGCCATTCGCGCCTATTTCCCCGATCTGCCGGATGGAAAACTCGTCGGCGACTATGCCGGCATACGGCCGCGCCTCAATGGGCCCGGCGAACCTCCAGGCGACTGGATTTTCCAGGGTCCCGAGGAGCATGGCCTGCCGGGCCTGATCAACCTGTTCGGTTTCGAAAGCCCGGGCATCACGTCATCGCTCGCGATTGCCGAGGTCGTGACGCGCATCGTCGACGGCGAACCGAATCCTTTCGCAGCCTTTGCGAAGCGCTACAGCCGGCGGGTCGAAGCGGCAGGATGACGAAGTCGGCGCCTACCGGCTCCTGCCGCGCGCGCTGATCGGCCACACGGCGACGACACGGCCGTCGCGTATCGCGTACATGTCCTCGTGCAGATGCACGGTCGTGTCGGAATAGCCGACGACGAATTCGACCTTGTCCCCGATCTTGATGCGATCATTCGGTGCCGACAATTCGATGATCGCGTGCTCGGCCGAGAAGCGCACCGACGCGATGTCGGCAACGCCGACGGGCTCCGGAACAGCGGCATCCGCGCTCATGCTCTTCTTGCCGGCGTCGCAGATGATGCGTTGCGGCGTCGGCCGGCTTGTGACCGTCGTGATGATCGTCAGCGCGTAGGGATGATCGATATTGTATTGCTTGCGGTAGACGATGTCGCAAAAGACGCCGCCACCCGCCTGGATCTCGGTCACGCTGGGGATGGCCGCGGTGATCGGATACGTGCCCGTCCCGCCGCAGCTGACGATATCGACCGGGATGCCGGCTGCGCGGATCGCCTCCGCCGTTGCGACAAGCGACTCGACCGCCTCGCGCACGCTGCGCTCCTTTTCGGCGGGATCGGCGATGCGCACCGTGTGCCCTTCCCACGCCATCACGCCACGGAAGCGCAAGCCCTTGGTTTCGCGAATACGCCGCGCCATCGGAACCGCTCCCTGCCCGGGCAGCAGACCGGCGCGCTTCATCCCGGAGTCGATCTCGATCAGCACGTCGAGCGTCAGCCCGTTCGCGGACGCCGCAGCGTCGAGCTCGGCAATATTCTCGTTGCTGTCCACGCACACCATGACATGCGCCTTCGGCAGAAGCGCCATCAGCCGCTCGACCTTCGGCCGCCCGACGATCTCGTTGGCGATGAGAATTTCCTTGATGCCGGCATCGGCCATGACTTCGGCCTCGCCGAGCTTGGCGCAGGTGACGCCGATGGCGCCCGCCTCAAGCTCCATTTCGGCGATCTCGATAACCTTCTGACCCTTGATATGCGGACGCCAGGAGACGCCGTGCTTGCGGCACGTTTCGGCAATCCGGCGCATGTTGCTGGTGAGCACGTCGAGATCGACGAGCAACGCCGGCGTGTCGAGTGCCTCTTTCGTCAGGCCGGCCAGATGGCGGTTCAATGCCGATTCATTGGTGATCTTGTCCACGGGGACGCCCTTCGGAACGATGCGGGGAAATGACCTCGCATTCTTATCGCGTCCGGCGCACGGCGTCACGCCGAAGGATCATGCCTTAATGGGAACCAGCGCTGTCCGTTCGATCCACGCAACTGCGCGCCGCAAACAGGTGGCGCTTGGATCGTCCGCCCGGTTCATAAGCCCAATTAATGTGAGCCATTCCTCGTCGTCGGCCTGCGCCGCGTAGCGCTGCAGGATCGCCGCCGTGCAGGCTCCAAGCGATTCTCCTTCCGCGCGTGCCCGCTCTTGCAGCCGTGAAAGAAGTGCAAGGTCGCCGGACGCCATGATCGCCTCGGCCGCGCTCGTTTCATCCGACAGGCGGCCCATCAAATCGCCGATAAACATGATGTGCCCCTCTTTCAGTGCACGCGATGCGTGTCGGCATCATCGAGCGTCACGCCCGTGATGGCGGCGCGCGATACAAGACGCGCAATATATTGCGCCGTCGCGCGGCGCATGACGCTTTCACGCAGGTAGTCTGCGATGCGATCCGCCACGAGTTCGAACGGCAACGATCGCCCCTCGATCTTGCGAGCAAGATGAATGATGTGCACGCCGTAGCGCGTCGTGACCGGCCCGGAAATATCGCCGGGCTGGAGCGCGACAAGAGCGGCCTCGAATTCCGGCGTCGTCTGCCCGCTTGTGATCTGGCCGAGATTGCCGCCCTGCTTGCCGGAGGAACACTCCGAATAAGCTTCGGCGCAGTCCTTGAAGCGATGAGGGTTTTTTCTCAATTCGGCCAGAACCACGTTCGCCTGCCGCTGGGCCGCAGCAAATGCTTCGGCATCGTCGCGGCGGGCGGCAAAAAGAATGTGAGCCGCCTCATACAAGGTCGATGAGCGGAAGGAGCGTTTGTTCTGCTCATAATAGCGGCGGCATGTGGCCTCGTCCGGCTGCGGAACGTTGACGTCTTGCTCGACCAGTGCGCGGATCAGGGCTTCCTCGTCGGTCTCGCGGCGGCCCGCTGCATCGGTGGCCGGAGTCGCCGCAACGCCGACGCGGCGCGCCTCCTGCAGCAGCAATTCGCGAACGACCAAGGCGCGTGCCGCAGCCTTCCAGGCCATGATTGGCTTTGCCGCCGGATGATGCTGCACCTCGCGCGCGATCGCTTCTCGCGCGATGGTGACTCCGTTGACCGAAACCGCCTGCGGCTTTGGTATGTCCGGATGATGAAGCGAGCAATCCATCGCCATCACTCCGCAAAGGCGCGGTTCGGGTACCGCGCCGGAACGACCTGCGGCTCCGAGCCTGCGCCGCGCATTCGCCGCTTCGCCAGCACGTCGCGTGTGCGCACGACCTGATAGCCGCGGCGACCGAGATACCAGACCGGCGCGCTCCAGATATGCACCAGCCGGGTGAACGGAAACACGAGGAAGATCGTCATGCCGAGAAACAGGTGCAGCTTGAAAATTGGATGCACGTCGGCGACCAGCGCCGAGACGCCCGGCTGCAGCGTCAGCACGCCTTGGGCCCAGGTCATGAACTTCACCATTTCGTGCCCATCGAGATGGTTGAGCGACACCGGAATGGTGGCAAGGCCGAGCACGAGTTGTGCGTAGAGCAGAAGCAGGATCGCAATGTCGCCGAATGACGACGTCTTGCGGATGCGCGAATCGAACAGACGGCGGTGCACCAGCAGCGTGATGCCGATGAAACAGGCGATGCCGGCGACGCCGCCGATGCCGATCGCCATCCATTGCTTGAACGTGTGCGAGATGCCGATCGTATCGAAGACCCAGATCGGCGTCAGCAAGCCGACGAAATGGCCCATGAAGATGAGGAGAATGCCGACATGGAACAGATTTGAACCCCAGGTCAGCTGCCGGCGGCGCAGCATCTGGCTCGAGCCACTGCGCCAGGTGTATTGCTCGCGGTCGAAACGCACGAGGCTGCCGATCAGGAATACCGTGAGGCACAGATACGGATACCAGCCGAACACAACATGGTTGAGGAAGTCGCGCATTGTTTCGTTCTCCTCAGATTTCGGCAGCGCCCGCGGGCCGGCGTGCGGCGCGGATGCGGGCGATGATGGTGTCCTTGCACGACGTGACGCCGGGACCGAATGTCACGGGTTCGTCTTCCCACGCGGCGTCAAGCGCGGCGAGATCGTCCGGGTCGGTGTCCTGCTCCTGCAGCAGGGCGGCCACATCCTCCCCTTTCGGCTTCGCCGCCGCGACGGCGATCAGTGCGCGGAACACGGCTTCGTAGGGCGAGTTGCGCTTGCCCAGGCGCTCGGCCAGTGCCGACAGGATGTGGACGGTCTGGCCCAGCGTTTCGGCCGCTTCCGACAGCGGACGCGTCGAGAGATATTCGAGGAACAGCGGCAGGAAATCGGGCAATTCCGTTGCGCTGATGAAAAGGCCATTCTTTTCATAGAGCGCCTTCAGGTCGATCATCGCCTGGCCGCGGTCGCGACTCTCGCCGTGTACATGTTCGAACAGATGCAACGACAGCGACCGTGTGCGATCGAACAGCAGGATGTAACGCTCCTGCAGGTCGTAGATATCGCGGGAACCGAGCTCTTCCAGCAGCACGTTCAGGGCGCGCCGGTCTTGCCCCGTCAGGATGCTTTCGCCTGCCAGCGCCTCGCGCAACGCTGGCGCCGCTTCCTGCAGATCGGACGTCGGATAGGTCAGCAGCGCGGACAATGCCTTGAAGGTGTGGCTCATCACGCAACCTCCATCGGGGTCTTGGCCCGCTTCGGCGTGCCGAACAGATTTGTTTCGCTGGTGCCGCCGGAACAGCCGTTGCCGAACGAGAAGCCGCACGAGCCGCGCAGGTCGTAGGCGTCCTCGCCCAGTTCGCGATGCGCGGTCGGGATGACGAAGCGATCTTCGTAATTCGCGATCGCCATCACCTGGTACATATCCTCGATGGCCTGTCCGGTCAGGCCGACGCGGCGGGCGATGGCTTCGTCGATCACGCCGTCGATGGTTTTCGCGCGCATATAGGCGCGCATGGCGAGCATCCGCTCGAGGCCCAGCGCCACCGGCTCTTCCTTGCCGGCGGTGAGCAGGTTGGCGAGATATTGCAGCGGAATGCGCAGGGAGCGCACGTCCGGCATTTCGCCATCGACGCCGATCTTGCCGGCCTCGGCCGCGGATTGAATCGGCGAAAGCGGCGGCACGTACCACACCATCGGCAGCGTGCGATATTCCGGATGCAGCGGGAACGCGACCTTCCAGTCCATCGCCATCTTGTAGACCGGCGAACGGCGCGCGCCTTCGAGCCAGTTTTCGCTGATGCCGTCGGCGCGCGCCTGCGCGATCACCGCCGGATCGTGCGGATCGAGAAACACGTCGAGCTGCGCCTGATACAGATCCTGCTCGTCCGGCACGCTCGCCGCCGCCTCGATGCGGTCGGCGTCATAGAGCACGACGCCGAGATAGCGGATGCGCCCGACGCAGGTTTCGGAGCACACGGTCGGCTGGCCCGCCTCGATGCGCGGGAAGCAGAAGATGCACTTTTCCGATTTGCCGCTCTGCCAGTTGTAATAGATTTTCTTGTAGGGGCAGCCGGACACGCACATGCGCCAGCCGCGGCACTTGTCCTGATCGATGAGGACGATGCCGTCCTCCTCGCGCTTGTAGATCGCGCCCGAGGGACAGGCGGCGACGCAGGCCGGGTTGAGGCAATGCTCGCACAGCCGCGGCAGATACATCATGAACGTGTTTTCGAACTGGCCGTAGATGTCCTTCTGCACCTTCTCGAAGTTGCGGTCCTTCGAGCGCTTGGCGAATTCGCCGCCGAGGATTTCCTCCCAGTTCGGGCCCCATTCGATCTTTTCCATCCGCTCGCCGGTGATCAGCGAACGCGGGCGCGCGGTCGGCGACGCCTCAAGCTCGGGCGCCTTCTGCAGGTGCTCGTAGTCGAAGGTGAAGGGCTCGTAATAGTCGTCGATCTGCGGCAGGTCCGGATTGGCGAAGATGTTCGCCAGCACCCGCCACTTGCCGCCAATGCGCGGCTCGATCTTGCCGTTTCTCTTGCGGCGCCATCCGCCGTTCCAGCGGTCCTGGTTCTCCCAGTCCTTCGGATAGCCGACGCCGGGCTTGGTTTCGACGTTATTGAACCACGCGTATTCCATGCCTTCGCGGTTGGTCCATACGTTCTTGCAGGTCACCGAGCAGGTGTGACACCCGATGCATTTGTCGAGGTTCAGCACCATCGCGATTTGCGCGCGGATTTTCATTCTGCAGCCTCCATCCGGGGCGAGTTGGCGGGATGTTCGGAGGCGGGACGGTCGAGCCAATCGACGTTCGCCATCTTGCGGACGGCGACGAATTCGTCGCGATTGGTGCCGATCGTTCCGTAATAGTTGAAACCGTAGGCCTGCTGGGCGTAGCCGCCGATCATGTGCGTCGGCTTGAGCACCGCGCGTGTCACGGAGTTATGGATGCCGCCGCGCTGGCCGGTCTGTTCCGAACCCGGTACATTCACGATCTTCTCCTGCGCGTGATACATCAGGCACATGCCTTCCTTCACACGTTGCGACACGACCGCGCGAGCGACCAGCGCGCCGTTGGAGTTGAACGCCTCGATCCAGTCGTTATCGACGATGCCGGCCTTCTTCGCGTCCGTCTCGCTGATCCACACGATCGGACCGCCGCGCGACAGGGTCAGCATCAGGAGATTGTCGGTATAGGTGGAGTGACTGCCCCACTTCTGGTGCGGGGTGATGAAGTTCAGCACCACCGGCTTGTTGCCGTTTGGCTTGCGGTCGATTACGGGTGCGACCGTCTTCGTGTCGATCGGCGGACGATAGACGCAGAGCGCCTCGCCGAAAGCGCGCATCCACAGGTGATCCTGATAGAGCTGCTGACGGCCGGTCAGCGTGCGCCACGGGATCAGTTCGTGCACGTTGGTATAGCCGGCGTTGTAGCAAACCTTCTCCGATTCCAGCCCCGACCAGATCGGCGACGAGATGATCTTGCGCGGCTGTGCGACGACATCGCGGAAGCGGATTTTCTCATCCTCCTTCGGAACCGCGAGATGGGTATGGTCGCGGCCGGTGAAGGTGCCGAGCGATTCCCATGCCTTGACCGCAACCTCGCCATTCGTTTCCGGCGCGAGGGTAAGCAGCACTTCCGCCGCGTCGATATCGGTTTCGATTTTCGGCAGGCCCTTGGTCGGGCCTTCCTCCGTGACGACGCCGTTGAGTTTCTTCAGAAACTCGACCTCATGCTCGGTGTTCCAGCTCATGCCCTTGCCGCCGTTGCCGATCTTGGTCATGAGCGGACCGAGCGAGGTGAAGCGCTTGTAGAGATTGGGATAGTCGCGCTCGACCACCGTCACCTGCGGCATGGTCTTGCCGGGAATGGGCGCGACCTCGCCTTTCTTCCAATCCTTGACGTCGATCGCCTGCGCGATCTCGCCGGCGGTGTCGTGCATGATCGGTGTCAGCACGACATCCTTCTCCACGCCGAGCACTTCCGGCGCGACCTTCGAGAACGCCTTGGCGATAGACTTGTAGATGTCCCAGTCGCTACGGCATTCCCACACGGGATCCACCGCCGACGTGAGCGGATGGATGAAGGGATGCATGTCCGACGTATTGAGATCATTCTTCTCGTACCAGGTAGCCGTTGGCAGAACGATGTCGGAATAGACGCATGTCGTGGACATGCGGAAGTCGAGCGTGACGAGAAGATCGAGTTTTCCTTCCGGCGCGTTCTCGTGCCAGGCAACTTCCTCCGGCTTCTGATGCCCGGTTTCACCGAGGTCCTTGCCCAGCACGCCATGCGACGTGCCGAGCAGATGTTTGAGGAAATATTCGTGGCCCTTGCCCGACGAGCCGAGCAGGTTCGAACGCCAGACAAAGAGATTGCGTGGCCAGTTGACCGGCTTGTCCGGATCGTCGCAGGAGAGCTTGAGCTCGCCCGTCTTCAGTGCCGAGGCGACATAATCCTTCGGCTCCTGCCCTTTCGCCGCTGCCTTCGCCGCAATCGTCAGCGGATTGGTCTCAAGCTGCGGCGCGGACGGAAGCCAGCCCATGCGCTCGGCGCGCACATTATAATCGATGATCGCGCCATCCCACGGGCCAGCCGGCGCCGTCGGAGACAGGATCTCCTTGATATCCAAGGTCTCGTAACGCCACTGATCCGTGTGCGCATAGAAGAATGACGTCGAGTTCTGCTGGCGTGGCGGGCGGTTCCAGTCGAGGCCGAAGGCAAGCGGCAGCCAGCCCGATTGCGGCCGCAGTTTCTCCTGGCCGACATAATGCGACCAGCCGCCGCCCGATTGGCCGACGCAGCCGCACATCACCAACATGTTGATGACGCCGCGATAATTCATGTCGCAGTGGAACCAGTGGTTCATGGCAGCGCCGATGATGACCATCGAGCGTCCATTGGTCTTCTCGGCGTTGCGTGCGAATTCACGCGCGACGGTGATGATCTGGTCGCGCGGAACGCCGGTGATCTTCTCCGCCCAGGCCGGCGTATAAGGCTCGTTCTCGTCGTAGCTCTTGGCGACATGCTTGCCGCCAAAGCCGCGATCGACACCGTAATTGGCGACGAACAAATCGAAGACGGTAGCGACCAGAGCGTCGCCGCCGGCAAGCTGCACTTTCTTTACCGGGACCTTGCGCTCGAGCACGCTCGGATGGTCCGTGCCGGTAAAATAGTCGTGCTCGATGTTGCCGAAATACGGGAACGCGACATCCGCGAACTCGTCCTTTGTATCGGCGAGCGTCATGCGCAACCGCGTGTCACGGCCGGCCGACTCTCTTTCTTCGAGATTCCACTTGCCCTTCTCGCCCCAGCGGAAGCCAACCGAGCCGTGCGGGACCACGACGTTGCCGCTCGCGTCGTCATACGCAACGGTCTTCCATTCGGGATTGTTCGTTTCCCGGAGATTGCCGGTGAAGTCGGAGGCGCGCAGGAGCCGCCCGGGCACGAGCTTGCCGTCCTGCTTCACCAGCTGCACCAACATCGGCATATCCGTGTATTGGCGCGCGTAGTCGGCGAAGTACTTGGCCTGACGGTCGATATGGAATTCACGCAGGATGACGTGGCCCATCGCCATGGCGAGAGCCGAATCCGTTCCCTGCTTCACCGAAATCCAGAGATCGGCGAATTTGGAGGCTTCCGAATAGTCAGGGGAGATGACAACGCTCTTCGCGCCCTTGTAACGAACCTCGGTATAGAAATGCGCGTCGGGCGTGCGTGTTTGCGGAACGTTCGATCCCCAGAGAATGAGGAAGCCCGAATTGTACCAGTCGGCGGATTCCGGAACGTCGGTCTGCTCGCCCCAGGTTTGCGGCGAGGACGGCGGCAGATCGCAGTACCAATCGTAGAACGACATGCACACGCCACCGAGCAGCGACAAATAGCGCGCGCCCGCGGCATAGGAGACCATCGACATCGCCGGAATGGGCGAAAATCCGCACACCCGATCGGGTCCGTAGGCCTTGGCCGTATAGGCGTTGGCGGCGCCGATGATTTCGGTGACCTCGTCCCAGGTGGCGCGCACGAAGCCGCCGAGGCCGCGCTTTTTCGTATAGCTCGCGCGCTTTTCCGGATTTTCGACGATCGAGGCCCAGGCGGCGACTGGCGTGCGGATCGCGCGCGCCTCGCGCCACAGCTTGAGCAGCCGCGAGCGCACCAGCGGATACTTCACCCGGTTGCCCGAGTAGAGATACCAGGAGTAACTCGCGCCGCGCGAGCAGCCACGCGGCTCATGATTGGGAAGATCGGGCCGCGTGCGCGGATAATCCGTCTGCTGCGTCTCCCACGTGACGATGCCGCCTTTGACGTAGATTTTCCACGAGCATGAGCCCGTGCAATTGGCGCCGTGGGTGGAGCGCACGATCTTGTCGTGCTGCCAGCGCTTGCGATAGCCATCCTCCCAGCGGCGATCTTCGTTGGTGACGATGCCGTGACCGTCGGAAAACGTATCGACGGTGCGATTGAAGAAGTTCAGCCGATCGAGAAAGTGACTCATCCTGTCCTCCGCTTATTCTGCCGGCTGAGTAGCGGCGGATGGCAGGATCCGGCCGCGTTCGATGTCATGGAGCAGGCCGCCGCGCCGCGTGTAGAAGGCCCAAGTAACGACGACGCAGACGACGTAGAAGGCCATGAAGCCCCACAGCGCCATTTCCGGCCCGCCTGTCAGCGAGATCGACGTGCCGTAGGCTTTCGGGATGAAGACGGCGCCGTAGGCAGCAACCGCCGAGGTGAAGCCGATGATGGCTGCGGATTCCATCTCCGCCTGCTTTTGCCGCGCGGCCGGCGTCATGCCGGGTTCGAGCCGCGGCATTTCGGTGCGCATGATCGCGGGGATCATCTGGAAGGTCGACGCATTGCCCACGCCCGTCGCGAAGAACAGGAGCATGAACATCGCGAAGAAGCCCCAGAACGCGTTTTCCTGTTCCTTGACACCGAGGAAGTAGAGAACGCCGCCGACCGCTGCGATCATCAGGACGAAAACCCAGAAGGTCACGCGTCCCCCGCCCCAGCGATCGGAAACCCATCCCGTCGCCGAACGCGAGAGCGCGCCGACGAGCGGACCAAGGAAGACGAATTTGAGCGAGTCGACGGCGGGAAACTGCGTCTTCGCCAGCAGCGGGAAGCCCGCCGAATAGCCGATGAAGGAGCCGAACGTGCCGGTATAGAGCAGACACATGATCCAGTTGTGCTTGCGCTGGAAGATGACCGCCTGGTCGGCAAAGGACGCCTTCATCGCAGCGATGTCGTTCATGCCGAACCACGCCGCCGTGGCAGAGACGGCAATAAACGGCACCCAGACGAAGCCGGCATTCTGCAGCCAGAGCTGCGTCGCCTTGCCCGCTTCGACCGCGTTCTGCGGATCGCCGCCGAGCCAGCCGAACACGCCGGCCGTGATCGCAAGCGGGATGACGAACTGGACGACGCTCACGCCGAGATTGCCGAGACCGGCATTGAGGGCGAGCGCGTTGCCCTTCTCCGCCTTCGGAAAGAAGAAGCTGATATTGGCCATTGACGACGCGAAGTTGCCGCCGCCGAAGCCGCACAACAGCGCCAATGACAGAAAGATGATGTAAGGCGTGTCGGGATTCTGCACGGCGAGGCCGATGCCGACCGCAGGGATCATCAGCGACCAGGTCGCAATCGATGTCCACAGCCGCCCGCCAAAGATCGGCGGCATGAACGAATAGAAGATGCGCAGCGTCGCGCCTGAAAGCCCCGGCATGGCGGCGAGCCAGAACAGCTGATCGGTCGAGAACTTGAAGCCGACCGCCGGCAATTTGGCGACGACCACCGACCACACCATCCACACCGCGAAGGCAAGCAGGAGCGCCGGGATCGAGAGCCAGAGATTGCGGCGGGCGATCGCGCGGCCCTTGTCGTTCCAGAATTTGCGGTCCTCCGGCTTCCACTCGTCGAGTACATGGCCGGACAGCGCGCCAACATGCTTCTCCCCGTGGATGGGCGCCATTTCCGGAAATTCCGGCAGCTTGCGCAGAACAGGCTGGGTCGCCGTCCGCTCCATCCGCTGGATGGCAAGATGCATCCAGACGAGTGAAACGGCCGCGATCAGGAAGAGCAGCATGAAGCAACTCGTCCAGATCCCGGTCAGATCGTTGAGCACGCCGAAAGCGATCGGCAAGATGAAGCCGCCAAGCCCGCCGATCATGCCGACAAGGCCGCCGACCGCGCCGACATTCTTTGGATAATAGACCGGGATGTGCTTGTAGACCGCGGCCTTACCGAGGCTCATGAAGAAGCCGAGCACGAACATCAGGCAGGTGAACGTCACGACTCCGGTTGCCAGATGGAACTGGATCGGACCGCGCATACCCTGCACGACGTACTCGGTCGGCGGATAAGACAGGATGAAGGTGATCAGGACGGAAACGCCGAACATCCAGTACATGATGCGGCGGGCGCCGTACTTGTCGGAGAGATGACCGCCATAGGCGCGGAAAAGGCTCGCTGGAATCGAATAGGCCGCACCGAGCATGCCGGCGGTTTCGATATCGACCTTGTAGACGCCGATCAGATAGCGCGGCAGCCACAGGGCGAGCGCGACGAAAGCGCCAAAGGCGAAGAAGTAATAAAGAGAGAAACGCCAGACCTGAACGTTCTTGAGCACCTCGAGCTCGAGCAGCGCGCTGCGCGGGCGTTTGCCCTTGGCGCGGCGCTCCATCTCCATGGGGTCTTCCCGCGTCGTAAGCCAGAAGATGACGGCCATCAGCGCGATCGCCGCCGCCCAGACCTGCGCGGTGACCTGCCAGCCATAGGCGACCATGACGAAAGGCGCCAGGAACTTGGTGACGGCGGCGCCGACATTACCGGCGCCGAAAATGCCGAGCGCGGTTCCCTGTTTCTCTGGCGGGAACCAGCGTGACACGTAAGCGATGCCGACGGCGAACGAACCACCGGCAATGCCGACGCCGAGTGCGGCGATCAGCATCTGCACATACGTGGTGGCATAAGCCAGAAGGAACGTCGCGACCGCGGCCGCGAGCATCACGACGGCGTAGACGCGCCGCCCGCCATATTGATCGGTCCAGATGCCGAGAAAGATGCGAACGAGCGAACCGGTCAGAATCGGCGTGCCGACGAGCAATCCGAACTGGGTTTCGTTCAGTCCCAGCTCCTGCTTGATGCGCACCCCGATGATGGCAAAGATCGTCCACACGGCGAAGCACACCGTGAATGCGATGGTCGACATCCAAAGGGCACTGCCTTGACCGGCCGGAACCGTCGTTGTCCTGGTATCCATCTCTGTCCCCGAAGCTCGTTCGATGAAGCAGGGGGAATGTGCGTCGGCCGGCCTGCGCCGACCTTGAGCCAAATCAAGATTGCTCAATCCAAGGCAGGCAGAATGACGAAGAAATCCACGATTTTATGGTCGTTCAGGATTGACGAAGGTTTTGACTGTTTTTGATGTTCATCAATTCCGAATGTCGGCTCAGCCGCTAGGATTTGACCATGCGCACCCATGAACGCGAACAAATCCGAAATCTGTCGCTGTTTCGCGGCATGTCCGAAAAGCATTTCGACCTGCTGATGGACGCGGCCTTCCTGCAGAAATTTCCCCCGCGGGTGGGTCTGATCCGCGAGGGCGAGATGCCGGACTTCCTCCACGTCGTGGTCGAGGGAATCGTCGAACTCTTTGCCAGTCACGAAGGGCGCGAAACGACGATCGCGCTCGTGGAGCCGGTAACGACCTTCATTCTCGCCGCCGTCATCCGCGACGAGGTCTATCTGAAGTCGGCGCGATCGGTTACGCCGGTGCAGATCCTGATGATTCCCGCGGCCTCGGTGCGCGACGTGTTCGGCCGCGACGCGGTCTTTGCCCGCGCCGTCGTGAACGAACTGGCGCTGCGCTATCGTACCGTCGTGCGCACGATCAAGAACGAAAAGCTGCGGCCAAGCATCGAGCGATTGGCAAACTGGATTCGTGAAACCGAACGGCAACAGGGCGGACGCGGCTTCGTCGAGCTGAAATTCGAAAAGCGCGCTCTCGCCTCCCTGCTCGGGACGTCGCCGGAAAATCTGTCGCGCAACCTTGCGGTGCTGGCGGAGCACGGCGTGGTCAGCCAGGGACGCAAGATCATGATCGCCGACCGCCGGGCGCTCGCCGGCTTCGCGCGGCCAAATTCCTTGATCGACGGATGAGCAGGCGGTTGGAGCAATGGCTGCCGGATCAGCTAGGCCAGACGCGCAAGCTCTTCCATTCCTACCTTGAATCCGACCTGTGGCGACCAACCCAATTCGCGCCGGAGCCGCGATGAGTCCGCCGTGATGTGGCGCACGTCGCCCAGGCGATATTGCCCGGTGACAACGGGCTTCGGGCCGCCCAGCGCCTCGGCGAGCGCCGCGGCCATTTCGCCGACGGTGCGCGGCGTTCCGGAACCGACGTTGAACGCGCGCATGCCTGCTGAGTGCTTTTCGCAGGCCAGTACCGTCGCCGCTGCGACATCGCGCACATGGACAAAATCGCGGCGCTGTCGGCCGTCCTCGAAAACGCGCGGCGCTTCGCCGCGGCGAAGGGCGGAGGTGAAAATCGCGGCGACCCCGGCGTATGGCGTGTCGCGCGGCATGCCCGGCCCGTACACATTATGATAGCGCAACGCCGCGACCGCGCCGTTCGTGACGCGCGCCCAGTTCGATGCGTAGAATTCCTGCGCCACCTTGCTTGAGGCGTAGGCGTTGCGCGGATCGAGCGCGGCACCCTCGTCGACCAGAGCGGTGGCAAGCGGCTTGCCGCAATGCGGACACGGCGGCTCGAATTGTCCGGCTTTCAACGCGGATTCGAGCCGCGCGCCGGGCGTCACCGCGCCGTGCTCGGCGCAGCGCCCGATGCCTTCGCCATAGACGACCATCGAGCTTGCCAGCGTCAGCCGCGTGACGCCACGGCGCGCCATGCCCGCGAGCAGCACGGCCGTCCCCGCGTCGTTCGACGAGGCATAGTCCGGCAGATCGCCGACATCGACACCAAGGCCTACCTTGGCGGCGAGGTGCAGAACGGCCTCGACGCCGTCCAGCGCCTCATTGACCACCTGCTCGTCGCGCACGTCGCCGACGAGAAGTTCAGCCTTGATAGGCTTTTCGGTGGAGTCCTTGTGGACGTCGCCACGGAGCGAATCGATAACGCGCACGCGATGGCCGCGCGCCAGCAGTTCGTTCAACACGTGTCGGCCAATAAAGCCGGCGCCGCCGGTCAGGAGCACGTGCATTGGACGGGCTATCGCATCGCCGGACCGACCGCGCGCGACGGCTGGCGTTGCGTCAGCGCGAGGCGCAGAAATGTCGTGGAGATCTTCCAGGCGGCATTCACGCCGGCGACGAGATTCCCTGACACCTTGGAAACGCCGCCACGGCGGCAGCGGTGATCGACGGGAATTTCCAGAATGCGAATCCCCTGCGATGCCGCGCGCATCTGCATTTCCAGATTCCAGCCATAGGTCATTTCGCTCATGCCCATCGCCCGCAAGCGGTCCGCGCGCATGGCGCGGAACGGCGACATATCGGTAAAGCGCACGCCGTAGGTGATCCGGAGAAGCCATCCCGCGAGCCAGCCGGCGACGATCTGCTGCGCAGTCATGCTGCCGCGCTCGCGACGGCCGCGAAGCCGCGATCCCATCACGAAATCCGCCTCCCCCGCCGCCACCGGCCCGACAACGGCCGGAAGAAAATCGGGAACGTCGCTGCCATCGCCGTCGAGGAAGCAGACGATATCGCTGTCAGGCCGAATTGCAGCAAGACCTGCCGCGCAGGCGCGGCCATAACCGCGCCGAGGCTCATCGACCACGCGCGCGCCTGCCGCCCGCGCGCGATCGCCGGTCCTGTCATTGGAACCATTATCGACGACCACGACCTCGTCGGCACCCTGCGCAAGAACGCCGCGCACGACCGGACCGATCGCCTCCTCTTCATTGAGGCAGGGGATCACGACACTGATCGTCCTTGTGCCGCCCGGAAGCTGCATCACGCCGACGCCGCAACAGCCAAGGTGCGTTCGCGAAGGAAGGTGCGCGTCGCCGGAGCGTTCGCGCCGGGCAGAGTTGCGAAAGCAGGCCGTCGCCCTGACAACTCGTCTTCCAGCATCCTGAACGATGCAGCATCGTCGACGTCGTACCAGCCCGGCACGTTCACGACCGGCACTCCGATCTGCTGCGCGCGATTGAGCGTGAGCCGATAGACGGTCGGCGTACTCCAAGGCATGTCCTCGAATAGCGTGGCGTGCGCGCGGCTGAGTCCGATCAATGTGTAGCCGCCGTCGAGCGCAGGACTGAGCACGACATTGTCGCCGCGCATCACGGCGTCGGCGGCCTGGCGCAGGATCGAAGCGGGAAGCGTGGGAGAATCCGAATTGACAAGAATCGCGCCCGCATAGCCTGCGGCGAGGAGATCGGTCGTTCCCTTCAACAGCCGCGCGCCAAGGTCCCCCTCACCTTGAGGAACGAGAAAAAAACCCTCTGGCAGCAGGCGGCGCAGCGCCGGTTCGGAACCGACAGGTGTGTAGACGGCGCCGCCGGCGATATCGCCGTCGGGCATCAAGGTTTCGATGGTTTGCGATAGATCGCGAATGAAGCAGGCCGATATCGCGGCACAGTCTTGCGGGGTGAGCGGCGGCGACAGACGCGTTTTCGATCGACCGGACGCAGGCGTCTTGCAGACAATGGCGATGGCAACTTTTCCGGAAGCACGCTGCATCGTTCGAGCCGCCCCTCTTGAAGACCCGGCATTGCCGCCCGCCATCAACGGGGGCCATGCCGTTCCGTTCCGCATCCGTCGCAATTTCGTGTAACAGGTCGCTGCTTCAACTGGCATTCAATAAAGAGTGAGCCGATTCCCTTCACCCCATCGCGCACTTCGCCTTATACAGGTGCGAATCGATCAGCTTGCAGCCCATGGCGTCGACCGGCCCCGTCATCTTTTGCGGCATCGCGGCGCTCATCTTCTGGGCTGTGATCGGGTTGCCGATTGCGCGGAGGGTGGCACCGCCGAACCTGGCATTGCCGATGGCGCCGGCGCTGGGCTGGGCCGTCCACAGCGCCCTCGCCCTGCCTCTCTATCGCTTCATCGGGTTCACGGGCGGGACGGTCGCCTCATGTTCGCTGGCCGTCTTTATCGTTGCGTTGCCCTTTGCGGTTCGGGCCGCGACGGACGCGCTCCGCGCGAGAAACGTTTCGCTTTGGGCCTATGGCCTCGCTGCCCTGCTTGCGATCCTTCCCGCATCCGCCATTCTGCCAAAGATCGCGGGCGACGCCGTCACGTTGTCGCCGGCGATTTTCGACCATTCCAAGATCGCGATCATCGACGCGATGATCCGTTTCGGCTTGCCACCTATCAATCCGTTCTTCAGTGAAGCCGGACAGCAGGCGCCCTTTGTCTATTACTATCTCTGGCATTTCGGCGCGGCGGAGCTTGCGCTTGGGTTTGGCGTCAGCGGATGGGAGGCGGACGCGGCCCTGACCGGCGTGACGGCCTTTTCATCGCTGAGCCTCATGATCGGGATCGCGAGCTGGATCGGCGGCCGATCGGCCGGTTTGTGGATTGCACCGCTTGCCTTTGCAGGATCGCTGCGTCCTACGCTGGAACTGCTGCTCGGGGCGCAAACCCTGGGTGAGATCCTGCTTCAGCAGACGGGGTTGGCCGGCTGGCTGTTTCAGTCCGCATGGGCTCCACAGCACATCGCGTCCGCGGCAAGCATCCTGATTGCCGTCTTGCTGATCGTCCGCCTGGCGCGTGACGATTCGATCGCTACGGCACTGGCTCTTGGCATCACATCGGCGGCTGCATTTGAAAGCTCGATCTGGGTCGGCGGCGTCCTTCTTGCCGCGGCAGGTCCGGTGATCGGCGTGGCCCTCCTCCTGCGCGACAAAATCGACCGGCGGTCCTTCGTAGTCACGGCTGCCATCGCCGCGGGCGTGATGATGCTCCTGATTTTCCCTTTGCTGCGCGATCAGATCGCCAGCGCGGCGGCGCGCGACGCGGGATATCCGATCGCCCTTAGTCCCTACGAGGTGTTCAATATCTGGGTGCCCGATGAACTGCAACGTCCGCTCGACCTGCCGGGCTATTGGCTTGTCTTCCTGGTCGTCGAATTTCCGGCCATCTACGTCCCCGGCTTCATCTCGCTCGTGACGACGATACGCAAGCGTGTGGTTGACGACGCCACGATCGACGTGGCGACGGCGTTTCTGATCGTTGCCGTGACCGGATTTACGATTGCCGGCTATTTCACCATCACCATTGCCGATAACAACGACCTTGGCTGGCGTGCCATTTTGCCCGGCGTGTTCGCGCTGATCATATTTGCTGCGATCGGGCTTGCACGATGGATCACCGCGCCGCGCCCGATCGCCGCTGCGTTGACACTCGCTCTTCTTCTCCTTTCGCTTCCAAATTCGCTGAAACTTGCGAAGGAATACTGGCGCGGCAGCCCCACCGATTCAGATGCTGCCTTCAAGACGACGTCGGCGCTCTGGGAAGCCGTGCGGCGCCACTCGGTGCCGGATGATCGCGTGGCGATCAATCCCCTTTTCATGGACGAGATGACTCCGTGGCCGATCAACATTTCCTGGGCGCTCCTTTCGGACCGAAGCTCGTGCTTCGCCGGGTCCGATTACATGCGGCCCTTCACGACGCTGTCTGGCCTGGATATCGAGCGCGTGGCCGACACATTCGGGCGCGTCTTCGACGGTAAACCGCAGCCGGCCGACGTTGTCGCTCTCCACTCGCGTTACCAGTGTCGGCTGATTGTGCTCACGCCGGAAGATGAGGCGTGGCAAAACGATCCGTTCCGGCAAGGCGGAACATATTCGCTGGTGGACGAGACGCCGCGCTGGCGCCTCTATCGCGCAAAAGACTAGCGGCGCCCGAGGGCGATGCGAATCGAATCGTTGCCGGAGAGGATCTGATCCTTGCCATCGACCCAGGTCGGCGCGGTTTCGTATTCCTCCGGCTGCATGTCGACCGAGGCGATCTGCCGTCCGAGGATCACGACCAGTTCGATCGGGACCGCGACGGGCCGACCGAACCAGCCAAACCATTTGCTGTAGGAGACGACCAGCTTGATCCTGCCGTCGGGCGTACGGACGACCTTCTGCACATGCCCGATTGTCCGATCGCCATCATCGAGGATCGGCAGATTGATGAGATCGCCCACGCGGGCCTTCTGGGGAAAACGACGGTTGAACCGTGCTTCCGGCGTGTCGTCCGGCGCAGGTGCCTGAGCCACAGTCGTCGCCGATACGGCAAATGCCGTGGCGGGTGCACCCGCCATCACCGCCCAGGCCAGCATTGCTGCGGCGACCCAACGCATGTCCCGCTCCTTCGCGCGTTATTGCGCCACCATACACGAACAGCCGCCGGCTGGAGCGTGCACACGAGATTTTTATGTGCCATCACCGGCAACCCACGAGAAGTTGAGCCATAGCCTCGTTGCCTTGCACGGCAACTCACCCTACCCTCGCTCGTCTCTGCGGGGAGCTTTCACGATGGACCGGAGCGAGACGCGCAAGCTGCATCCCTTGCCGATCCGCATCATGCACTGGCTCAATGCCGTCGCGATGTTCATCATGATCGGCAGCGGTTGGAAGATCTATAACGACGAAGTGATTTTCGGCTGGCTGCATTTCCCGGAATTCCTGACCATCGGCAAATGGGCGCAGCACGGCCTGCAATGGCATTTCCTCGGAATGTGGATCATCGTCGTCAACGGATTTTGCTATCTCGTCTATGGCATCGTCACCGGCCGTTTCCGTCGCATGCTGCTGCCGATCCGCGTTTCGGAAATTGTCGCCAACGTCAAGGACGCGCTGCGCTTCCACCTCGCCCATGACGATCTGACGATGTACAACGCCGTGCAAAAGCTCCTTTATATCGGCGTCATCTGCGCGGGCATCATGATCGTGATCTCTGGTCTGACGATCTGGAAGCCCGTCCAATTCTCGGGCCTTTTGTCGCTGTTCGGCAATTTTCAGAATGCGCGGCTTGTGCACTTCTTGTGCATGGCTGCGATCGTGGGATTTGTCGTCGTCCATGTGACGCTCGCCCTGCTCGTTCCGAAAACGCTCGTCAGCATGGTCACAGGCGGGCCCGACATCGGTGTCAGGCGAAATGCCGCGCCGAA
This sequence comes from uncultured Hyphomicrobiales bacterium, assembly GCA_964604745.1. Taxonomy (GTDB): domain Bacteria; phylum Pseudomonadota; class Alphaproteobacteria; order Rhizobiales; family Xanthobacteraceae; genus Pseudorhodoplanes. The sequence goes on along the minus strand of CAZSAW010000112.1, from coordinate 22,293 downwards.
GCACGCGCATTAGGACCGTCGCATGATCCGCCCGCCCTCATCCTCGATCTTTCGCCCGCGCAACGGCGTCAACCAGGATGTCCTCAAGGAGAACAGGCGGCTCATCCGGGACATCGACCGGCGCGGTGTGCTGCGCGGCGCGCTCAGCCTCGGTGCACTGACATTTCTTACCGGCTGCGACGTCAGCGAAAACAGTCAGGTGCAGACAGCCCTGCGCGCGGTATCGAACTGGAACGACAGGGTGCAAGGTCTGATTTTCCGCCCCAATCACCTCGCTCCGACCTTCTCCGAATCGCAGGTCGTCAAGCCGCCGCGCTTCAATGCCCATTATGAAGTCGAGGACGTGCAGCCGGTCGACGGCTCGACATGGAAATTCGAACTGGCCGGACGCATCGAAAATAAAAAGCCATGGACAGCGGCCGAACTCTACGCCCTGCCCGAGCAGGAACTGATCGTCCGCCACATCTGCGTGGAAGGCTGGGATTACATCGGTCAATGGTCGGGCGTGAATCTGCGACACTTCCTCGAGCGCGTCGGCGCCGACCTGACTGCGAAATACATCGCGTTCCGTTGTGCCGATGGCTACACCGAGGCGCTCGACATGCCGTCGGCGCTCCATCCGCAAACGATCCTCGCCACGAAATATGCCCGAGAACCGATCACCGATCCGTTCGGCTTCCCGCTGCGGCTGCGAACGGCGACCAAGCTCGGGTTCAAGAATGCCAAGTGGCTCGTCTCGATGGAGGTGACCAACGACTTCCCCGAGACCTATTACAGCAAGGAAGGCTTCAACTGGTATAGCGGCATCTGACCGCCGGGCGAATCCTCGCGCGCCCGAAACCAGTTTCTCGCCTGAATCCGCCCCTAACAGACGGCAGGTTCCGGCCCGAGCCCCAGGGCCCGCAATCGACAACCACCACGGGACTCATACCCCGGCCTTCGTTATAGTGAGGCCCGGTGCGTCAGTGGGTGGGCGGGCATCATGATACTGGGCAAGCGTCTGATTGTCGTTCTGCCGGCGTACAACGCGGCCCGTACGATCGCAAAAACCTACGCCGAAATTCCCTTCGATATCGTCGACGACGTCATCCTCGTCGACGATTGCAGCAAGGACTCAACCGTCAATATCGCGCGCGAACTCGGCATTTCGCGGATTCTCGTCCACGAGCGAAACCTCGGTTACGGGGCCAATCAGAAGTCCTGTTACGACATGGCGCTCCGCCTTGGCGCGGATATCGTCATCATGCTGCACCCGGACTACCAATACACGCCGCGGCTGATCCACTCGATGGCCTATCTCATCGCCAACGGCGTCTATCCGGTCGTGCTCGGCTCGCGCATCCTCGGCAACGGCGCTTTGCGCGGCGGCATGCCGACCTACAAATACATCGCCAATCGCGCCTTGACGTTCTTCCAGAACCTGATGATCGGCCAGAAGCTGTCGGAATATCACACCGGATTCCGCGCGTTCAGCCGCGAAGTGCTGCAGGACATCGACTATCGGAGCAATTCCGACGATTTCATCTTCGACAACGAAATCCTGTCGCAGATCTTCGACGCCGGATACGACGTCGCGGAAATCACCTGCCCCACCCGCTATTTTGCCGAGGCATCCTCGATCAATCTGCGGCGCAGCGTGGTTTACGGTCTCGGCGTCATCCGCGTTTCGGTGCGCCATGCCCTTCGGCGATTGGGGTTCGTCAAGGCGCGGCGACGCGATCTCGCGCCGCACCGGCTGCCGGATTCCGCTTGAACAGGGCGTATCCGCCTTCCTTGCGCACAAACTCGGCGCCCGGTACTTCGCTCCATGTCGAATAGGCGATGAGATAGGCATCCCTGTCGATCGGGCCGTGCAGCAACCGATCGATGAAGGCGGCCGAATCCGGATCGCCATATGCCAGAGCGCTCCGCTCCCTGGTGATCGGACCGTAGAAATACTGCGCATAACTGCGAAACAGCGTCATGACATAGGCGTCCTGCGCCCGCGCCTCGTGCACGAAGCGCAACAACGGCCCCTGCGAGAATTCATGCACCGTTGGCATGAGCAACGGCAGCATCACCATCATGGTGGCGATCATGCCTGCGAACAGGCTGACATGTGCCGCGAAAGGCTGGCGGCGGCGAAACAGCAGGATTGCGGACACGCCTGAGAGCAGAAGCATGACGCCGGGAACGACAAAATATGCGGGCATCGACAGAGGCATCATGATACGCGCGCGGTCCGGCGCCTTGGGGATCAAATCGATCCACGCTTCCTTCCACATCATGGCAAGCGGCAGGCCGATCATCGCAACGGCGCCGGCAAGCCCCAGCGCGAGCAACGCGATACGATAGGCCCGTCGCGGCGCGAGGCCGCGCCAAAACCGCTGCAGCGCGATCGCCGTGAAGTATGTGAGCGGGATATACGCAAGCGACACGTAATGCGCGATTTTCGTGGTCACGAGCGAAAAGATGACCATGACGCAGCAAAAAATTACGATCATCCATCGCCGAACGGCTCGCTGCCGTTCGGTGGCGTCCGGATCCTGCGAGACGCCATAGAAAGCCACGATCGAAGCCGGGAAGCAGCCGATCAGCGTGACGACGACGTGATAATAAATGGGGCCGGCGTGTCCCGCTTCGCCTTCCAGCAGCAGCCGCCGCTGATAATCGACGAACGCGACGAGGAATGCAGAGCCGTGCCTCAGCATTTCCACAGCGAACCATGATGCGCCGACGAGGCCGGCAACCGTCCCGAAAAGCACAACGTACGTGATGGGCGGAACCCGCGGTCTTCGAAATGCGGCCCAGTAAACAAGCCAGACGATCCCTGGCATCCCGACGCCAACCGGGCCTTTCGTCAGAACGGCAAGACCGGCGAACAGTCCGGCCCAGAGGACGCATTTCAATTCGCCTTCGGATTTGCGGTCGCCGATATCCAGTTGCATGAGATTCCAGATCGACGCGAACATCAGCAGATTGAACAGCGGGTCGATCAAGCCGGTCCGGAAATAGAGCGAGGGCAGAAACGACCCCGCGTAAGCAAGCACCCAGAGATACCCGAACCATCGGTTCCAAATGCGCGTGCCGATTTGAAACAGAAGCGCCAGCGTCGCCGCTCCGGCGAGAGCGCTCGGCAGCCGTGCAGCCCATTCGTTGACGCCGAAAGCACCCATGCTCGCGGCCTGCGTCCAGAAGAAGAGCGGCGGCTTTTCGTAGAACGGCAGAAAACCGATCGTCACCTGCAGGAAATTGCCGCTCACCAGCATCTCGCGCGCGGCTTCGCCAAAATTCGCTTCGTCCCAGTCGAAGAGGGGCGCCATACCGAGAAACGGCAAGAACATCATCAGCGCCCCGGCGACGATGATCGGAAGATCCAGAGGTGAGTGTGTAGCCGCCAGAAAGCGGCGCAAGGCGCCCATTCGCGCATCCTAGCGCAAAGCCGCATGCGGCGATGCGAAATCGATTGGCGCGAGCGGACCCCAGGTCGTGCGCTTTTCGCCAGCGAACCGGGCTTCTCGGCCAAACGTTTTCGATCCGGATCGGGCGAAATCGGCTCGTGGACCGCAAATGTCCGGGAAGGCAGGAGCACCAACCTTGCCGCCCGACGGGATTGTGTTTTAGAATGCCAAAATACGATCTGCTGCAGAGCACAAATTTCGCGCCTGCAATCAATCGCCTCGCCTCGGTCGAAGAGCTGTCATGAGTTCGGCGTCCCCGCTCACCGCGCAAATCGCTTTGCGCATCCTGGAGATGATCCAGACCGGCCAGACGCCGGCCGGCAGCCATCTGCGGGAAAGCGCGATCGCCGACGAATTCCGCGTCTCGCGCTCGCCTGTTCGCGAAGCGCTCCAGGAACTCACCGGGCTTCGCATCGTGAAGCACCACCCCAACCGCGGCTGCTTCGTAACCGCAGCGCCCCGGTCAGCACTCGAGGCGGCGCGGCGGAGGCTCGGGCAAAGCGACGATGCTGCGGTCTATCGCGAGATCGCGGCACAGCGGCTCGACGGCAAGCTGGCCGAGACGTTCACCGAGGCTGATCTCGGGCGGCAATTCGGTCTGTCGCGCGCCGGAGTGAGCCGTGTCGTCGACCGCATGGCGCAAGAGGGCTGGGTCGAGCGCCGGCCCGGCTATGGCTGGGCCTTTGTACCGGTGCTCACCACGATCGCATCGTTTGACTTGAGCTATCGCTTTCGCCGCACGATCGAATCCGCCGGCCTGCTCGAGCCGACATTTCGCGCCGATCCGGGGTCCTTCGCCCGCTGCCGCGCCGAGCAACAGGCCCTGCTCGACGGCAAGTTCGAGGGCGCCGACGCCATCGAGTTGTTCGGCTTCGGCTCGCGCTATCATGAGACCGTCGCGAAATGGAGCGGAAATCCCCTCTTCTACGACGCCGTCCAGCGGGTCAACCGGCTGCGCCGCCTCCTCGAATATCGCGTGATGGACAATACGAGTCCGTTCCGCAACGAAGCGCGCGAACACCTCCGTCTGCTCGATCTGATCGAAGCCGGAAAGATGCAGGCGGCAGCAAAATTCATGGACCGCCACCTCGAACGGAACAGGCAGTTGAAGATGCGAATCCTGAATGTCGCGGATTCGCATCCGGCCAAACCGTCCGAACCGAGACTCAGCCTTCATTTCTGACGGGACTGTCGAATGGCCGCCACGGATACGACGACGACGACACGGCCTAGGCTTCGCGCTCCGGCTGGCACGGCGGACTGTCATATCCACATTTATGGGCCGGCGGACAAATACCCGCTGGCAAGGACAAGCCCCTTCGCCCCGCCGCTCGCAACCGTCGAACGCTATCGCGGAGTGATGGGGCGCCTTGGCATCGAGCGAACCGTCATCGTCCAGCCCGCAGGCTACGGCACCGACAATCGCTGCACACTCGACGCGCTGGTCGAATTCGATGGCGCCGCGCGTGCGATCGCCGTCGTCACTCCCGACACGCCGCGCGCCGAAATGGTTCGGATGCATGATCTCGGGGTGCGGGGCGCACGCTTCCTGCAATTGCCCGGCGCGGTGTTCACCTGGGACATGCTCGCTCCGCTTGGTCGGCACGTCGCCGATCTCGGCTGGCACCTTCAGCTTCAATTCGACGGCCGCGATCTTCCGGGCCGCGCGGACGCAATCCGCGCCCTGCCCTGCCCCGTGGTCATCGACCACAACGCAAAGTTTCTCGAACCCGTCGCTCCCGATCATCCGGCGATGCAGACGCTTTTTTCCCTGCTCGATACCGGCCGGGTCTGGATCAAGGCGTCCGCCCCCTACGAGACCTCGCGCATCGGCCCGCCGCTCTACGGCGATGTCGGAGCGATCGCGCGTGCCCTGATCGCGCATGCGCCCAACCGGATCGTGTGGGCCACGAACTGGCCGCATGGCGGCGAGAAGATCAAGCCGGATGACGCCATGCTGCTCGATCTCTTGCTCGATTGGGCGCCGGACGAGGCTCTTCGCAAGACGATTCTCGTCGACAATCCGAGGCGGCTCTACGGTTTTTGAAGTGCAACAAGCCTGGAAATCAAAAGGGAGGAATGGTCATGACAAGGAAAGTAAAACTCACACGCCGCACCCTGCTCGCCGGCTCCGCGGCACTTGCGTTCGGAACGCCGATCAAGCGGGCGCAAGCAGAGACCGTCCTGAGGCTCTCGCTCGCCACGGACGTTACCCACCCGAACAACATCGCGACCGAGGCCTTCGTGAAAGCCGTCGCCGAACGGACGAACGGCGACCTGCAGATCAAGGTGTTCCCCAACAGCGTACTGGGCTCGCCGCCCGAGCAGACCGAGCAGGTCGTGCGGCTCGGCACCATCGACATGTGCATTCTCGCGCCGTCGAACATCGACAAATACTCGCGCCCGTTCGCCAGCGTGATGATCCCCTACATCTACGATGATCTCGATCACGCGCATCGCGTCATCGACGGTCCTGCCTATGACTGGCTCAAGGGCGAAAGCGAGAAGGCCGGGTTTGCCCTGATCGCGTTCAATTTCGAATTCGGCTTCCGTGTGATGTGCAACAGCAAGCGGCCGATCGAGAGTCCGGCCGACGTCAAGGGGTTGAAGATCCGCGTCCCGCCGGAAAACCAGAGCCGCACGTCGATGGAAGCGCTCGGCGCGACAGCGCAGGTCGTGCCCTTCCCCGAAGTGTATCTCGCCCTCGCCAACAAGGTCATCGATGGCGCCGAACAGCCGCTGTCCGCGATCTATTCGCAGAAATGGTACGAGGTGCAGAACTACGTCTCGCTGACGAACCACATCTACGGCAACCAGTTCCTGATCGCGAACGGCAAGGTGTGGCAACGCATCAAGCCGGAATGGCAGAAGATCATCGAGGAAGAAAGCCGCAAGGCCGGAAAGGTTGCGCGCCAGCTCGTCACCGATCAGGAACGCGACTACATCGCGGCGATGCAGAAGATCGGGGTGAAGGTGAATTCGCCCAATCTCGCACCCTTCCGCGCGGCGATGGGGCCCGCTCATGCGTCGCTCAAGTCGTGGATCGGCGCGGAGACCTGGGACAAGTGGATGGGCTTCGTCGAGCAGGCGCGGAAAAAGGCGTAGAGTTCGTGTCTCGTAGCCGGATGTAATCGCCGTGCCGATTGTCTCGCTGCTGACGGGCCTCTTTGCCATGCTGCTGTCGGGAGTTCCGATCGCGGTCGCGATCGGGCTCGCGGCAGTCTGCGTGATGCTGGCGACGGGCGGCCCCGACCTCCTGCAGATGCTGATCCAGCGCATGTGGTCGGGCGCCACCTCGTTCCCGTTGCTGGCGGTCCCCTTCTTCACGCTTGCGGGCAATCTCATGAATACCGGCGGGGTCACCCGCCGGATTTTCGATGTCGCCAACGTTCTGGTCGGCCGCATCCACGGCGGGCTTGCTCATGTTGTGGTTCTGGCGTCCATGTTGTTCGCCGGAATGACCGGTTCGGCCGTCGCCGAAGCCGCCGGGCTCGCGACCGTCTCCATCAAGGCAATGGAGGAATCGGGCTTCTCGCGCCGCTTTGCCGCGGCGCTCATCGCCGCCGCGTCGACGATTGGGCCGATCATTCCGCCGAGCATTCCGTTCGTCATTTACGGCAGCCTTGCCGGGGTCTCGGTGGGGCGGCTGTTCCTCGCCGGCTTCGCGCCCGGAATCCTCATGGGTCTCGCGCTCATGATCGCCGTCTGGTTCATGGCGCGAAGGCTCAAGCTGCGGAAAACGGCGCAACCGCGGCTCGCCGAATCTCTCGTCACGATCGTCGGTGCACTGCCCGCGCTCGGCACGCCTGTCATCATCGTCGGCGGCATTCTCACCGGATTTTTCACGCCGACCGAGGCATCTGCGGTCGCAGCGGTTTACGCGCTCGTGCTCGGACTTTTCGTCGACCGCGATCTGAAATTCTCGGACCTTCCTGAAATCTTCTGGCTGACGGCGAAGCAGACCGCCCAGATCCTCATCATCATCGCGGTGGCGAGCGCATTCGGCTGGGTGACCGTGCAGCAGCAGATTCCCAATCAGATCATCGCGGCGGTGCTCAATCTTACGCATAATCCATGGATCATCCTGCTGATCGCGAACGTCGTCCTGCTGATCATGGGATTCTTCCTCGAGCCGATCGCAATCATGATCATCACCTTGCCGATCTTTCTGCCGCTCGTCGCGGCCGTCGGCATCGATCCGGTGCATTTCGGCGTGGTGATGGTGCTGAACCTGATGCTCGGGCTCATTCACCCGCCGGTCGGTGTCTGCCTGTTCGCAGTCTCGGCTGTCACCGGCATGAAGATCGGCGAACTGACGCGGGGCATTCTGCCGTTCTTCGGCGCGCTCATCGTCGTTCTTCTGATCGTCACCTACGCGCCGGACCTGATCCTCTGGCTGCCGAACATGGCGATGGGAAAATGATCGCGACGTTGTTGAAACTGGATCAAGCGGTTGCCTGGCTGCTGCGCACGCTTGCCTGCCTCTGTCTTCTCTGCATCCTCGTGCTGATCACGTACGGCATCGTCGCGCGGCAGATCGACGGCGCAACGATCTCGTGGGCCGATGAAATCATCGAACCGGCGATTGCGTGGATGGTGTTTCTGTCCGCGGCCGCACTCTGGCGGGAGAAATCGCTGTTTACCGTCAATCTTCTGGAAGATGCCCTGCCGCCGCGCGCGGCGGCGGTTCTGCAGGGAATTGTCGAAATTCTCTGCCTTGTCTTTGCCGCTGCCGTGTTGGCGGAGGGTGTGAAATTCACCGCCACTTCAGTGGAAGACAGCCCGTTTCTCAATATGTCCAAAACCTATTGGTATTTGGCCATTCCGGTCGCGGGTGCGCTGATGACGATCTACTCGCTCCGCGATCTCGTACTTCTGTTCGTACGCGGGCGCGCCAAGCCCGATATCACCAATCCCCTCATCGAATGATCATTTCGCATCGGCGAGCGTTTTCCGGCAGGACTGAACGAGCCAGGCGGTGAAGGCGAGATAGATCATGGTCGCACCTCTCGCCACACACTTGCGGACCGCGTCGGCATTCGCGGCCGGCATCGACACGGGAATGCCCCGTTTTTTTGCGCGGGAAATCACATGATCGACAGCCCGCTCGACTTCCGGCGCATCGCGAACGCCGCGATGCCCCATCGAGAGGGACAGGTCGCCCGGTCCCATGATGAGCGCGTCGATTCCCTCGACATCAAGAATGGCATCAACGTTGTCGACTGCGGCCACCGACTCGATCATGGCAAGAACCATCGTCTCGCGATTGGCGAGATCGACATAATCGCCGGGAGACTGATCGATTCCGTATCCGGCCGCGCGCGTGGTCGGCGCGTGACCGCGTTCGCCGAGCGGCGGGTATTTGATCGCGGCAACCGCGCGTTTGGCATCGGCGGCCGAGTCGATGTGCGGAACCTGAATGGCAAGCGCGCCGACGTCGAGATAACGCAGGATCTCGTGTGCAACATTCGCCGGCACGCGCACAAGCGGTGTTACGCCGGCGACCTCGGCGGCGCGGATCATCGCCTCAGCGCTCTCCGGCGACAGCGGGCCGTGCTCCGCATCGATCATGACGAAGTCGAATCCGATCGGCCCGGCAAGATCGACAAGCCACGGCGCATTGAAGTTCAGTATCGGGCCGATCACGGTGTCGCCCGCCTTGAGTTTTTGCCGAAGCCGATGTGGTCCAATCATATGGGTGCTCTCGAATGAAGATGTGAGAATTATAGCGCGGCTCTTTCGGGATTCGCCATTCCATCCTTGCATGACGGTACAGCGCACGATTTTCGGATTCGATTCATCGACCTGCTGAAAGGCACATGTCGATGATCGAATTCTTCGTGCGCGCCGTATCGCGATTCATATCGTGCGAAAATTCATCACCGCGACTGACAACGCGGCGGGAGACGGGGCGATTTTGTCTCACGCGGACGCAAATTCGATTTCGATCCGGGACTGCCGGATCGATCGCAACACAGGGATTTCGGAAAATTGTCGGGACCGACGGCGTTACGCGTTCAGAAAATCGAACGCGGTCAGCGCGTAGGTCTTGAGCAGGATCAGCAGGTCGTCGATCTCGATATATTCGTCGGGCGCATTGCCGTTGTGGGCGGTGGCGCCATATCCGATGCAAGGCACGCCGCGCTCGCGATAGTGACGCGCATCCGAAAAGCCGAGCCGCGTGGATAAGGCCGGTGCCCGGCCCACGATGGCCGTGGCGTTTTTCTTCAGGAGTTGAACGATTTCCGCCCCTGGCTCCGTCCAGTTCGGCTCGGCACGATCCAGCACATTGACCTCGATCCCCGGCGAGTCCGCGAGGCTCTTCCGGACAGATTGCAGCAATTCGTCCGAGGTGACGCCCGCCGGAAAGCGGATGTCGATATGCGCGTGGGCGATCGCCGGCACCGCGTTGATGCGCTTGCCGCCTTCGATGATACCGATATTGACGCTGACGCTCTTCAGCGCGTGCGTCTCACCCTTGCCGTGCAGGCCTTCGGAAATGGGCGCCGCCTCGTCGATCGCCTTCACGATGTCAGGGGAGGTCGCACACCGGTAATTCTCCAGCGCACGCACAGGCTGGAGCGCGTCGATCAGGCGATTGACGGCATTGACGCCGAGATAAGTGTGCGCGCCGCCGGCCGACTTCCCCTTGGCGACAACCTCCAGCCACAGAAATCCCTTCTCGCCGAAGCGCGCCACGAGCGGCGAGCCGACATCGCCGCTGATCATGGCGTCGCCCTTGGCCTCCGGAAATTTATCCAGGAGGTAGAGTGTCCCCCATTTGGCCCCCGTCCCTTCATCGCCGACGAGGGTCAGCACCACCTCTCCGCGCAGCGCGTCGCGTATCGAGGCGAGCGCCGCAAATGCCGCAAGCTCGGCGGCAATGCCCGCTTTCATATCGGCGACGCCGCGCCCGTAGATGCGATTGTCGCGCACGACACCACCGAACGGCGGGACGGTCCAGCGCTCCGGTTCGGGTAACGATCCGGTATCGATGTGCCCGTTAAAGACGAGGCGCCGGCCTGCCCCCGCGCCGCCCTTCAGCCGCGCCAGCACGTTGGCAACCGGTGCCTTGCCGACGACCTTTTGTACTTCGACCCCAGGGATCGTCTTCAGAAAGGCGAGGCAGACATCCGCGACCTTGCCGGTGTCGCCGGGCGGGTTTTGACTGTCGACGGCCGTGAGGTCGCTGCACAGGCGGATGAGCGCTTCGCGATGACCGTCCAGACTCGCAGCCAGCTTGTCTCGCGCCGATTGATCGACCACGTCCGATGCCTTTCCTGAAGGTGCAAGTCTGTTCAGCGTGGTGCGCTGAAGGGGTTCGTCCGACTCAAATATTGGTCGTAAAGGTTTGATGCGACCTGATTGGCGACGACCCAGCCGACATAGGCTTCCAGAAAATCGCGCCAATCGCGGTCCCCGTAGCGGATGCCCCATCCCGCCGGCGCGTTGCCGAAATCCTGTCCCGGAAATCCTTGCATTCCCCACGCGGCATTTTCCGGAACCTGTAGCCACCATTTGATCGTGATGGCCGGCATGGCCGCGGCATCGGCATCGCCGCGCTTGACCTGCTCGATGATCTCAAGTTGCGAATTGGCGCGGACGGCGAGAATCTTTGCCTTGGGGAAAAGGCGTTGAACGGTTTCCTGTTCGCGCGACCCGAGCTGTGCGACCACCGTGACATTCTCGTTGTTGAGGTCGGACGGGCTCTTCAAATTTTTCGGGTTTGTCTTGGCGACGACAGCATTGATGCCCTTCGCCAGAAACGGCCTCACATAATCGATCTCCATCGCGCGCGGCGCGTTGTAGATGAGGCTCGACCCGAACAGATCGCAGGTCCCCTGCTTCAGCGAAAGAACAGCGACGTCCCAGCCGACCTCGACCGGCTGCACCTTGACCTTCATCCACCGGCCGAGTTCGTTGACGAGATCGACAAAGACCCCAGTCCATTCTCCCGTCTTCGGATCCTTGTAGGCCTCCGGCAGGATCTGCGAATAGCAGACCTTGAGAACGCCTTCCTTCTTGATCTTGTCGAGGGTCGATTGCGCGTGCGCAGAAGTGCCGAAAAGCACTGCGCAGACGCCCGCAACAGCGCCGATGACCGGGAGTCGCATGGGGGATCTCCGCAAATTCAAAAGCCGGCCCGGCAAGTGTGCCAAAGGACTACGATCACGTGAAATTCAGTTTTGTTTGGCAGAATGATAACTTTGCAAAATGCTAGACAGCGCGCGCCGGCGACCCAATCATGACTTATGACCGAGGCAGACAGCTTGAAACGGGTGGCCGGGCACGTTGACGAGAAGCGCGTTCTCGACCTCGAACAGGCTTTGATCCGCATTCCGAGCTCCACGTTCAAGGAGCAGGCGATCGCCGATTTTCTGGCTAATTATCTTTCCGATATGGGCCTCGACGTCGAGATGATGGACGTCGTGCATCCGTCCGAGCCGGGAAAGACCAGCCGCCAGCCGATCGCGCGCCTGAAAGGCACGGGCGGAGGCCCGAGCCTCATGCTCAACGGCCACATGGACCCCGGCGTCGAAATGAGCGGGTGGTCCGTTGACCCCTACGGCGCGAAATTCGAGGACGGCTGGGTCTGGGGTATGGGCGCGCACGACGACAAGGGCGGTCTCGTCGGGGCCATCTGCGGCGTGGAGGCAGTCATCAAATCAGGAACGCGATTGAAGGGCGACGTTCTCATTTGCCCCGTGATCGCGCACAAGCTGGGCGGCGCCGGCACGCGCGCGCTTCTCGACAAGGGCGTGCGCGCGGACCTCTGCATCAATATGGAGCATTCCAATAATACGATCGCCAATGTGTGCGTCGGCGTCGTGATGGTTCGGATCAAGGTGACGGCGCCCGAATTGTTCTTCCGCTACAGCAAGGAAGCCAAGGCTGCCTATTTCAATCCGATCGAACAGTTGGCCGAAGTGACGCGGCGCATCGGGCCAAGCCTCGACCCCATTCCTGCGAACGGCTGGATGACATTCGTCCCGCACGGTGACTTGCCCGGCTTCCCCACCCACACCTTCGATACGATTCATAAAGAGCATTATTACCATCGCAACTTCACCGGACTGTCGACACGCGACGCCGAACTGCAGTTACAGTTCCGGACCGTGCCCGGACAGACGATTGCCAGCGTCAAGGCGGACCTGATCCGGCTGCTCGACGGCGTCAAGCGCGATCACCCCGCGTTCAACTACGAGCTCATCATCCCGGCGCCGGGCACCGAAAAGGGCTGGTGCCAGGATCCGATGGAATGCGGCCGTGACCATCCGCTGACGATGGCCGTCGCGGAAGGCCAGACTCAAGCCTCCGGCCAAAAGGCCGAAGTCGGCGGCTGGGGGCGGCTCGGCAACGTGGGCGACGGCAATATCATCGCCGCGCTCGGCATCCCCACGGTGCAGTATGGGCCCGGCGATATCCGTATATATAAAGAATGGCCGACTCCGGACGAGCGCGTGCGTCTGAGCGATCTCGTGACCGCAGCCAAGACGATCGCGTACGCGACGACCAAGCTCTGCGGATGAGTGCCGTCAAAGTTCGATGACGAACGGATCGTCGGTCGAGAACTTGTCCGAGATCAGCTTCGGCCCGCCCTTCTCGATCACGAACATGTCCTGGATATGCCAGTGATCGACATGCGGCTCCAGGGCTATCACCAGGCCCTCCTCCCGCGGGATGGGGTTGCCGCGCGAAATGACGGGCTCCTGCTGGTGCCACCAGCAGCCGACGCTATGGCCGGCGAGCATCGAGTGATAGTTCATCCCCGCCGCGGCGAAGGCTTCGACAACGAAAGCATAGACGTCGCCCGAGAGCACGCCCGGCCTGCAGCGATCGCAGGCCGCACGGTAGATGTCGCGGATCTTGTGATAGGCCGTGACCTGATCGGGTAACGGCTTGCCCATCACGGCGCAGCGCGACTGATGGCCGGGGTAGCCATCGAGATAGGCGACATAGTCCGTGCGCACCGCGTCGCCCTTCAAAAACGGGTGCTCGCTTTCGCCGGCATACGGGATCGTATTGCGGCTGGAATTGAGAATCCCATGCGCCCAATTGGCGCCGCGCCGGATACAGGAGGCGACGAGGCGGCTGTGCACGGCGCTTTCCTTTTCGCCGTCCTTGATGGTCGGAAAGACTTCCAGATAGGCATCGTCGAGAAGGTCGGCGCCACGTTTCAGAAGCGCGATCTCGCCGGGTGTCTTGATCCAGCGAACCTCGTCCATCATGGCGGTGCAATCGGTCATGGCCATGCCGGGGAGCTTGGTCGCAATTTCCTCCCAGTCTCTCGCGCTCACGTAACCTTTCTCGAAGCCCACGCGGGCTTTCGATAATCCCATGTCCTTGAGCACGGAGACGAGCTTTTCGACGGGCGGCTCGGTATAGCCGGCATAGACCTCGACGCGCTTGATCCACGAATCGCGGCGCGTCAGCCCTTCGGCGATCGCGTTGAGCACGATGGCAGGCTCACCTTTGCGCGGCCAGATGAGATAAATGCCGCGTGGAGAATCCGGCAGGTCGAGGTGGCGCGCCAGCGTGCCGGGATAGGCAAAGCCGGCGAGATAGGTGAAGTTCGTCCCCGACCGCGCGACGACGGCGTCGAACTTGTTCTCGTCCATCAGGCGGCTAAGACGGTCCAGATTTGCGATGATCGGTTTCGCCATGGGGACCTCAGGTCAGGATCGCGGCAAGCGCATCGGCGATGAGCTTTTCGTCGCCGGCCCGCAGCCCGGATGAATCGACGACCAGGACGCCCTCGTGCGCGCGCCGTTCGCTGAGGTGGATGGGCGGGGTGCCCTGATGGAGCCGTTTGCTGATCTGATAGGCCGTCGCCTTGAGCGCGGCTTCGTCGAAGATCAGTTCGAGCGCGGGATAGCTGCCCTTCCCCTTCGCTTGAGCAAGCGCCGTGCGGACGTGCTTCGCCGCGCCCATGCGGTCGGAAATGAACTTCAGAAATTCCGACTTCTCCTTCAACTCGCGGTCCATGTCGGACGTGGCGAACCGTTCCAGCGCCACCAGCAGCCCGACGATGGATTCCTTGTCCACCTTGAATCCGCGGCCGATGCCGTGATGCGGATAGCGTTTCAGCAGCTCGGATGACAGGACGCCCGGAGCCGGGTCCCAGGTTTGCGGCGAAGCATCCATATCGAGCTGCTGAATGAGCGCCGCGGAGATGAGATCCTTCCGCCCGCACAGGATGCCGGTGCCTTGCGGTCCGTGAATGGCCTTGCCGCCGCTGAACGCGACGAGGCTCGCGCCAGCAGCGATGAATGCCTTCAGATTTTCCTTCGGCGGAAGCTGTGCTGCTGCGTCAACGATGACCGGGATGTTGTTTTTCCGCGCGACATCCGTCACATCCTTCAGTGGCGGTTGGCCGGTGGGCGTCACCGTATAGACGATCGCGACGGTGTTGGGCGTGATCGCAGCCTCGATCTCCCACGGCTCAAGCTCCCGCACGCCGGCGCCGGCGCCACGATCGTTCAGTCCGACCTCCACGATCTTTGCGCCCGCTGCTCGCACTGCGTGGTCGTAGGCGTTCCGATGCGCGCGATACATGATGACTTCATTCGGCATCCCCGCCGTATCCGGCAGCCGCTCCATCTTCGCGACATCGTGACCGGTGATGCACGCGGCCGTCGCCATCGTCAGCGCCGCCGCTGCCCCTGAAGTGACGATCCCGGCCTCCGCCCCGGTATGTTTGGCGATGATCGTGCTCGCCGAGGTTTGCAATTCGGAAATATCGACATAATGCGAGCCGGCTTCGCGCATCGCGGCGAAGACATCGTCCGACATGAGGCTGCCGCCAAGCCGCGTCACCAACCCCGCCGCGTTGACGCGCTTCTTGACGCCAAGCCACGCATAGACGTCGTTCCCTTGTACAGGCGCTGACTTTGCAGACACGGGGGCTACTCCTGACGCCGGCCGATTTTCCCGATGAATGCGCGCGTACGATCCTTGGTCGGGCGATCGAGAACGTCTTCCGGCTTGCCGTCCTCGACCACCAGCCCGCCGTCCATGAAGATGACGCGGTCGGCGATCTCGCGTGCGAAATTAAGCTCGTGGGTGACGATGATGCTGGTGCGGCCGCGAATCGCGAGATCGGCGATGACTTTCAGCACCTCGCCGATCAGCTCGGGATCGAGCGCAGATGTCGGCTCGTCGAACAGCATCACGTTCGGGTCCATCATCAGCGCGCGCACGATCGCCACACGCTGCTGCTGGCCGCCCGAGAGGTGCGCCGGATAGACGGCGGCTTTCTCCAGCAGGTTGACCTTGGCCAGAAGTTCCTTGCCCTTTGCGATCGCTTCCGCCCGGTTCACCTTGAGCACGCCAACCGGCGCCTCGATGATGTTCTGCATGACCGTGAAATGCGGGTAGAGATTGAACTGCTGGAACACCATACCGATATGCGAGCGGAATTTGGCGACACCAGAACTGCCCAAGAGCCGGCCGCCCTCCTCCACGCCCCTGGACGTGATCTTCCATTCACCGATTTCGATCGAGCCGCCCTGAATCGGCTCAAGATGGTTGATGCAGCGGACGAGCGTGCTCTTGCCCGATCCGCTCGGCCCGATGACAGCAACGGTGCTGCCGCTTGCAACGTCGATATCGATGCCGCGCAGAACTTCAAGCGAGCCGAAATTCTTCACCAGGCCGTTTATCTTGATCGGCTTACCGCTCATCGTTCCATTCCGTCATGACTCGCGGCGGGTGTGAAAGTATCCGAAATTCGGAAGCCTGCGGGTGATAGCGCGCACCAGTGACGAAACGGCCAGCACCATCAGGAAGTAGATCATCGCGACGAAGGTATAGACCGGCATTGGCAGGAACGTCGCCGATACGATAAGGCCGGCCTGATACATCAAATCGGGCACGGCGATGATCGAAACGATGCTGGTGGACTTAAAGCAGGTCACGAACTGGTTGAGGATGCCCGGTACCATGCGGATGAATGCCTGCGGCACGACGATACGGCGCATCAGCCGGAAATACGTCATGCCCGAGCTTTGCGCGGCCTCGATCTGCCCCCGTTCAATGGATTCGATGCCGGCGCGGAATTCCTCGGCAAGATAGCCACTGGATTGCAAAGCCAGCGCGACGACCGCGCTGGTCCAGGCCGTGAATTTAACGCCGAGAATTTCCGGCCAGGCAAAGTGAACCCAGACGAGCTGAACAAGGATCGGCGTATTGCGGCAGAACTCGATAAACAGAATCGACGGCGCGCGCAGAAGGTAACTGCGTGACAGAGACCCGAAGCACGCCAGCAGGCCGACGACCAGCGCAATCAGCATTGCGACGACGCTGAGTTGGATGGTCACCCACATGCCGCTGAAGATCACCTCCCGGTATTCGACCAGGAGTTGCCACATCCGTGTCAACGACATTGCAAGCGTCCAATGTTCAGATCAGGCCGCCTGCGCCTATTTCTTCACGCCGAAGGGATTCGTCCGGGCCATGTAGTCGGCATACAGATTGGCCGATACATTATTGGCGGCAACCCATCCGGAGAACGAGTCCAGAAAGTCCTTCCAGTCCGGATCGCCGTAACGCACGGCCCAGCCGTTCGGCGCGTTGCCGAAATCCTGTCCGGGGAAACCTTCCTTGCCCCATTCCGCGTTCTCGGGGACCTGCAGCCACCATTTGACCGTGATGGCGGGAAGCACGGCGGCGTCAGCATCACCGCGCTTGACCTGCTCGACGATCGCGATGTTCGATTGAACCTTCGTCGCCAGCATCTTGGCCTTCGGGAACAGCCGCTGCGCGGTTTCCTGCTCGCGCGTGCCCAGTTCGGCAACGAGCGTCACATTCGGATCGTTCAAGTCGCTCGGGTTCTTCAGATTCTTGGTGTTGTTCTTTGCGATGACAACGTTGATGCCCTTCGCGCCGAAGGGGCGGATGTAATTGATTTCCATCGCGCGCGGCGCATTGTAGACGATGCTCGATCCGAACAGATCGCACGTTCCCTGTTTCAGCGACAGAACAGCAACGTCCCAGCCCACCTCCACCGGCTGCACCTTCACTTTCATCCACTTCGCCAGTTCGTTGGCGAGATCGATCATCACGCCGGTCCATTCACCGGTCTTCGGATCCTTGTAGTTGTCGGGCATGCCGGAGGCAAAACAGATCTTGATGACCCCTTCCTTCTTGACCTTGTCGAGCGTGGACTCGGCCTGCGCCTGTCCGGCACCGACGATGCACAGCGATGCCGTAAGCATTCCCATGATGTTTAAGCGCATGGTGGACTCCCATATGAAACAGCGCATGAACGCTGTCCTGTTGAAGACCATGGCCGGCGCCCGGACCGATCACCTGCCATGCAGCTAAATCCGAGATGTGAAAATCATCCCCTTTTTCTCGACGTCAGGCCAGCGCGGCAAAAGCCCGCAGCGGAGCGCCCGTGCCCTGAACCAGCTTGATCGGGAACGCGCAGACATACCATTCCCCTTCCGCCATTTCCTTCAAATTGGTTGTCACCTGCAGCATGCACAATCCGCCATGCAGGATAGCATTATGGACGGGCGTCGTCTGGTCGACCGGTTCGTCGAGCCCGACCAAATCCGTGATTGCAATCATGGGCTTGTGCTTGACGATCCACTTGGCACCATCGCCAGTGATGAATTGCCGGTAATCGCCGTAGTCGGGGCGCGTGTAGTAATTTTTTGAATGATCGGTCCAAACCACGGCACCGTCGCCGGGCTCGACCTTCACGCCACTCTTTTTCACGGCCGCCTCGAAATCCTCCGGGCCGATCGGCTCGAGCGGCTTCTTGTGCGTCATGTCGAACATGCGCGCACGCACGACGAGTTTTGACAACGGCACCTCGTGAATCGCCGGGCCGAATTCGTCGAAATGATAAGGCACGTCGATGTGCGTGCCCGCATGCTCAGTGAGCATCATCGAGTGGGTCTGGTACGACAACTCGCCTTTGTAGAAGTATGACGTGAGCGTGTGGTTGGCGCGTGTCCAATAGGTCGGTACGGCGCCGAGCGTGGGCATTCCCGTATAGAACTCAAGCGTCATGTCGACGAGACGCTTGGCCCGCCAATTGACAAGCGCACATGCGCGGATGAGAGAGCCGGCTGCGCCCCGTACGCGCAGCGGGCCGGCAAACAAATGCCAGGTCTTGCCTTCCGTCGCCTTCAGATTGCACAATTGCTCCGCCGTCATGATGCCGGCGCGATGCAGGATGCGCTTCACCTCGTAGCGATCGTCGCTCGGCCTGCCGATGCCGGGAAAATCGGCTGCTACAATCCCGACCTTGGTTTTCGCAAGAAACTCCGCCCCGTCCTTCGTCAATTGCGGACGGTTCCAGAAATAGTCGGGGTCCTTCAGATAGAGATCGTGCCCGGTCCAGAGTACGGCCGCTTCGTCCGGCTTCAATTTGTCCGCGCCCGCCCGCTTCAGCGCGGCGGCGTCGATCAATCCGGCGCGGCCAAGAAATCGAAGATCGAGCACGCGCGCCGGCAACAGAAATTTCTCGAGCGGAATTTTCTCGATCGGCGTGCCTTTGGGATCGAAACGCAGCGGCCCGTCAATATGCGTGCCGGTGTGATCCGTCGTGAGGAAGACACGGCCCGCCCGCGATTGCGTGTTTTGATAAAGCTGCCGCGAATACGAATAGCCCAGACGTTCCCAGATCTTCGGTCCCAGATCGTCACACGGCATCCCTTCATAGAAGGGCACGGTCAGATCAATAACGTCGTCTACAACTGGCATTGTTTGCCTCGACTTACCCCGGCACGCTGTTCGCAATAATCATGCCAAAGGGACCTCATTTCGGGAAATTCGATTTTCTTTGCGTTCCCGATAAATAATTGAAATGATCCCGTATGGACGTCCTCGACCTGAAATTGCTCGAGACCTTCATCGTTCTGTCGCAGGCGCGCAGTTTTCGCGGTGCGGCCGCACGCCTCAACACGACACAGCCAGCCATCTCGAACCGGCTGCGCCGGCTTGAACGATCGCTGGGCGTGCGCCTGCTCGAGCGCACCAAGCGATCATGCCAGCTGACGGCGCGGGGCCGGAGCCTGCTTTCCCACGCAGAACGGTTATTTGCCGTTGCGACCGAACTCCGTACAAACGTCGCGCAAGCCGAAGCGATCAGCGGCGTCCTCAAGATCGGCGTGGTCGAGACGATCGCGTTGACCTGGCTGCCCGACCTCGTCGCGGAAGCGCGGCGGCGGCTTCCGCTTCTGCAACTGCAGATCGACGTCGATCTCAGTATCAATCTTGCGCGCAAACTCCAATTTCGCGAGCTCGATCTTGGCTGCATTGTCGAGCCCAGCGTGTTGCCCGGCATCGCCATCGAACCGCTCGCGGTTCTCGATATGGAATGGGTTATCCGCAGCGATCTGGCCACGCCGGACTTGCCCCTCACGCCCGACACGATCTCGGAATTTCCCATTATTCTTCACACCGGAAGCCGTCATGCTCCCGTGGTCGAGGACTGGTTGCGGCGCGCGAAAGTCCCGGCGGGGACCGTTCTCGGATGCAATAGTCTTGCCGCCATCGTGAAGCTGACAATGGCCGGAGCCGGACTGAGCCTCGTTCCCGTGGGGGCTGTCGCCAATGAAATCGCGGCCGGACACTTGCGCTTCATAAAGACCCGCGACCGAATGCCGGCCAATCCGTTCGTCATCGCGTATCCGCAAGCGCATACGGACTACGCGGTGCGCGCCATCATCGATCTGACGAAAGAAGTCGTCATCCGGCACAATCTCGAAACGGTGAACGCCGCCACAGCTGGCACGCCACCGGTCGCGCCGAGTCGTCGCCCGCGAGCAACCGCAAAGAAAAAGCGCGCCCGCTCGCGCTGAATGCGGCGGCATGCTACGGACATAGCCTGCATGTCGCTGATCTGAAACCGACCATCCATGTCCCGGCACGGGCCTCAGGCACAATTCGCAACCGGTGAACGGTTTTCCGTCGTCGCAGGATGTCCGGAAGCGACGGACGCGGCGATGAACGTCCTGCGCCACGGCGGCAATGTCGTCGACGCCGCCTTGGCCGCGTCGGCCGTGTTGTGCGTAGCCCTGCCGCAAGCGGTGTCCATCGGCGGCGATCTTTTCGCGCTGGTCAAGATGAAAGATGCCGCTCCCGTCGCCATCAACGCGACCGGCGCCGCGCCACGCGCAGCCACTATCAACGCCTATCGCGAAAGAGGCCTCAAATTCATTCCGACAGCCGGTCCTCTCTCGTTACAAACGCCGGGCCTCGTCGCCGGATGGCAAATTCTCGCAGACAATTTTGCCTCGCGTCCCCTCGCGCAACTTCTCGACCCGGCAAAGGCCCTTGCCTCTCGTGGCGTCCGCGTCACCAAGCGGCTTGAGCATTTCGTCGCCGTCGCCGCGCCCGAATACCAAGCCTATCCAGGCTTCAATGATCTTTTCTCGATCGACGGGCGATTGTTGCAGGAAGGCGATCTCTGGCTTCAGCCCAATCTCGCGCGGACTCTTGAGGCAATCGCGAACGAGGGCGCGAAAGGCTTCTACGCCGGCTGGGTCGCGGAAGACATTGCCCGAACCGTTCGCGATGCAGGCGGCCTGCTTGAATCGAACGACTTCGAGGCGGTGCGCGCGCAGCAATTGGCGCCGCTGTCGATTCGATTCCGGAATTTCGACATCCTCACGCAGCCGCCCGTGTCGCAGGGCGTGATTCTTTTGCGCGCGTTGCGAATTCTCGCCGCGAGCGTTGAAAGCTCCGAAGCTTCGGATACGCCGGACTATTGGCGCAAGGCGCTGGCCGCGCTGCGCATCGCTTTTGCCGAACGCCTCAGCCTTCTTGGCGACAATGCCGACATGGACAGGAACGCGAAAAGACTGATCGAGGGTGACATTCCTGCCCTTGACGGCGCGGCAATCGGCAGGGCGTTCGCCCACCACGGCACCGAGACGACCATCTTGTCCGTCATGGACGCGGATGGAAACGCAATTTCCATCATCCAGAGCGTATTCGCCGATCTTGGGGCCGGCGTCGTCTCGCGCGAGAGCGGCGTCCTGATGAACAATCGCCTGAGCGCATTTTTCCTGGACCCCGATCAGCCGAACAGCCTGCGCCCGGGAAAGCGCACGATCCATACCTTGCACAGCTTCATGGTGATGGATGGCGATCAAGCACGCTGGACGGGCGGCTCGCCCGGCGGCGACCTGCAGCCTCAGGTCAATCTGCAGCTGGTTGTGCGGCTGATCGACCTGGCGCAGTCGCCCGCCGATGTCGTGTCGGCGCCGCGCTGGGCCGTGTTGCCCGGTACGATCCCGCTGGACCTGTCGCAACAGGCGTCGCCATATGCGCGCATCGATCCGGAATTGTCGCCCGCCATGCGCGAGGAATTGACGGCACTGGGGCTGAAGCTCGTCGTTTCAGCCGAGCATAATGTCGGCAGCGCGAAGCTCGTTGGTCAGGCGCCCGAAGGTGTCGGCGCGTGGTGCGACCAGCGGCGCGACACGGTCGCCGCAGCGGAATAGCTCAGGCCCGCAGGTTTGTTGCACCGCGCATAGTTTGAACGCCGCAGATCACGCGATCGCGGCGTTCTCGCTTTGTCAGTCCTGGTTGCCAGTCTTATAAGTATAAGCGATTCAGAAAGACGGGCGCGGCGCTTCGCTGCGCGCCAGGAATTCTCCCCTCCCATGGCCAGCCCGAAGAACAAGTTTGATGTCCTCGTCATCGGTGGAGGCAATGCGGCGCTCTGCGCCGCGATCAGCGCGCGGCAGGCGGGCGCGTCGGTGCTGGTGCTCGAAGCAGCGCCGAAATTCTACCGGGGCGGGAATACACGGCATACGCGGAACATGCGTTGCGCGCACGACAGTGCAACCGGCACGCTGACCGGCCCCTATCCGGAAGCGGAATTCTGGGA
>CAZSAW010000111.1:0-1710 GCA_964604745.1 uncultured Hyphomicrobiales bacterium | reverse complement strand
TAGACGAATTTCGGCTTAGTCATCGCGCGCCTCCAGTCCTTTCTTCAGGGCGCTCAACGCGTCGAGGCGCGAGCGTTCGAATTTCCCGATCCAGCGCTCGGCGATCTCGTGGATCGGCACCGGATTGAGGTAGTGCAGCTTCTCGCGGCCGCGCTTGACGGTCGCGACGAGGTTTGCCTCCTCGAGGATCGCCAGGTGCTTGCTCACAGCCTGGCGCGTCATCGACGCCCCACCCTTCGCGAGTTGCGCGCAAAGGCCGTTCAGCGTTTGGCCGTTATCCGCCCGCAAGCGATCGAGAAGGTCCCGCCGGCTGGCATCCGCGAGCGCTTTGAACACCGCATCCATGACGACAATATGCAACCATTTGGTTGCCTGTCAAGGGGAGGGCTTTTTGCCCAACGCGAGCGGTGGGAACCCGGCTCATGCCTGATCGATTAGTGCGAGGACTGCGTCGTTTTGAATTTCAGTCCGGCAATTGCGGATCAAGGATTTGCGCCATGGCCTCACGCGGCAAAGCGAAAACGCGCGGCATCACCGAACAGGAGGTCAAGGACGTCGAGGAATTGTCGAGCCCGCGCACGCCGGTGATCTACGAAATCGTGCGCCGGCTCGGCGAGGAGGAAATGGAGCGGCCGCTGGTCTCGCTCTGGTGGTCGGGGGTCGCGGCCGGCGTGTCGATCAGCTTCTCGCTGTTGGCGCAGGCGCTGCTCGAATTGCATCTGCCCGACGCGCCGTGGCGGCCGCTGGTGACGAGCCTCGGCTATTGCGTCGGATTTCTGATGGCGGTGCTCTCGCGCCAGCAGCTTTTCACCGAGAGCACTATCACCGCTGTGCTGCCAGTCACCGCGTCTTTCAGCGCAGGCAATGTCGCGCGCATGGGCCGGATGTGGGCGATTGTGCTGGTCGCCAATCTTGCCGGCACGCTGTTCGCCGCGCTTTTTTGCACCTACACGCCGGTGCTGCCGCCGGAGGTCCTCGACAAGATGCTCGGCATCAGCGCGCAATTGTTGACGCTTGGCTGGCCGGACATGTTTTTCCGCGCCATCGCATCGGGTTTTCTCATCGCCGCCATGGTGTGGCTGATGCCGAGCTCGGAGGGCACGCAATTTCATATCATCGCGCTGATGACCTACCTGGTCGCGCTCGGCGAATTCACGCACATCGTCGCCGGAAGCATGGAAGCGTTCCTGCTGCTGACGAACGGGCAATGGAATCTCGCGGGCATGGCGATCGATTTCACACTCCCTACCCTGCTCGGCAATATCGTCGGCGGCACCGCGCTGTTCACGGTGCTGTCCTATGCGCAGGTGATGAAGGAGATTTGAGAGCCGGCGGGACTATTGGTTGACGCAGCTCTGCGTGAACGCGCCGATCTGCCCGGGACCCACGCCCTGCGCCGATCCTGAGTGCACGCAGCTCAGCGCACGGTCCTGAAAGGTCTGCCCGGCCGGGCGGGACGGCGTCACCGCCGGGCCGCCGCCGGCGCCGACACCGGGCACGACCACGCTCGGCGCTCCCGGCTGTCCCAGCGGCGGCGTGGTCACGATCTGCGGCGCGACGCCGAGTGGCGTCAGCGTCGATTGATAGGGCGGAACGGGCGAAGGTGACGAGGAGCCGCGCACGCGTTTGACCCGCTTGCGCGGCGCCGGAGCCTGCGGCTCGTCCGTCATGATCGAATACGGATCGTGCGACTTCTTTTGCGCCGCGACA
>CAZSAW010000110.1:0-5177 GCA_964604745.1 uncultured Hyphomicrobiales bacterium | reverse complement strand
CGACATAGCCCGCCGCCTGCTGGCGACGTCGCATGTAGGAAATCAGCGTCTGGAACAACGTCCAGCCCTTCGGATGCCAAAAGACCGTGCCCGGCCCTTCCTCCTGGAAATGAAACAGGTCCATTTCGCGGCCGAGCTTGCGGTGGTCGCGCTTCTCGGCTTCTTCCATCTGCTTCAGGTAGGCGTCGAGCTCTTCCTGCTTGGCGAAGGCAGTGCCGTAGATGCGGGTGAGCATCGGGTTCTTGGAATCACCGCGCCAGTACGCGCCGGCCACCTTCATCAATTTGAAGGCGTTGCCGATCTTGCCGGTCGACGTCATGTGCGGACCGCGGCACAGATCGAACCAGTCGCCCTGCTTGTAGATCTTGATCTGCTGGTCTTCCGGGATGGCGTCGACGAGTTCGACCTTGAAGGCTTCACCCATGTCGCGAAAGGTCTTCTTCGTCTGCTCGCGCGACCAGACTTCCTTGGTGAATGGTTTGTCGCGCGCGATGATCTCGCGCATCTTCTTTTCGATGACGGGCAGGTCTTCCGGCGTGAACGGCTGGTTGCGGAAGAAGTCGTAATAGAAGCCGTTCTCGATCACCGGACCGATGGTGACCTGCGTGCCGGGCCAGAGCGATTGTACGGCTTCGGCGAGCACATGCGCGGCGTCATGACGGATCAATTCCAGTGCGCGCGGGTCGTCGCGATTGATGAATTCGATTTTTGCATCCCGCTCGATCGGGTCGGCGAGATCGGTGAGCGCGCCGTCCAGCGCCATTGCGACCGTGCGCTTGGCGAGCGAGGGCGAAATGCCCTTCGCGATGTCGAGACCGGTGGTGCCTTGGGGATAGTCGCGGCGAGCGCCGTCGGGAAAGGTCAGGGCGACCTGAGCCATCATTGTCTCCTTTGCTCACTCCCGCGAACGAGCGCGGGTAAGCGCGGCATCGATATACCAGCAGATTCCTTCGTTGCAATGGGCCAGGGCCGGAGCCACGCGACGGCAATGCCCAAGCCTTGGACAAAAGAAGCCTTCCCGCGCGGTTGTTCACAGGGTCGCGCGGCTTGGCGCGCGGGGAAAAGGCCCGGTGACACACCCTGATACTCAATACGTTCGCGTATCCCGCACTCGAATACTGGCGCGTGACGAAAATGCAGCGCGCGCCGAAAAAGATCACGAGTCTGCCCCGCGGCGAACAAATTTCGCTTCAGTATGGCATCTCAACAACAAGAAACGCGCTGAACCACGCCCGGTGAGGGCACAAACGGCGCGGCGGCAGTCGACGATCAGGTGTTTGTGTACGTCGGGGACGCTGTCGCTCGCGAGGGGTGTACGTCATGTATCGTGTGCGTTTGCGGCGCGTAAGCTGGCCTCTCTGGCTGCCTGCGCTCGCCACAATTCTCGTGGGGGCGCTTTTCCTTTCAGATCTCGCCTCGGCTCAATCGAGCAAGCGACGCAATCGCGCGGAGCACTCGGAATCCTCCGAGCCGGCACGGCCGAGCCTTAATCAGGAGATGAACCAGAACACGATTGCGATCGTGTCCGGTAACATCAACGGCACCTATCTTGCGGTCGCCTACGACCTCTCGGCGGTGCTGGACGACGGCAACGACTTCCGCATCCTGCCGATCATCGGCAAGGGCGCGGCGCAGAACATCCGCGACGTGCGCTATCTCAAAGGCGTCGATCTCGGCATCGCGCAGACCGATCTGCTCGGCTATTTCCGCCAGTCGGGTGAGCTCGGTTCGCTCGAGGACAAGATCGTCTACGTCGCCAAGCTGTTCAACGAAGAGATGCACATCATTGTGCGCGAGGGCTCGGGCATCACGACCTTCGAGCAACTGCGCGGCAAGAAGGTGAATTTCAGCGACGCAGGGTCGGGAACGCAATTGTCGCTGCGCTACATGTTCGGCCTCATCAACATGAAGGTCGAGGAAGTGAACATGGGCCAGGCCGACGCTTTCGAGAAGCTCAAGAGCGGCGAGATCGACGCGACCGTGCTGATCGCCGGCAAGCCGGCGGCGTCGATGTCAAAACTGAAGCTCGAGGACGGCTACCGCATCCTGCCGGTGCCTTACGCGAAGCCCCTGCAGCGCGACTATCTGCCGGCGGTGCTGACGTCGAAGGATTATCCGGCGCTGATCAAGCCGGGTCAGGACATCGACACGGTCGCCGTCGGCGCGGTGCTCGTCGCCTATAACTGGCCGCACGACACCGACCGCTATCGCCGCATCGCCAAGTTCGTCGAGCGCTTCTTCCCGCGGCTGGGCGAATTCCAGAAGCCGCCGCGGCATCCGAAATGGCGCGAGACCAATCTCGCCGCGACCTTGCCCGGCTGGACACGCGTGGAAGCCGCCGAGAACTGGCTGCGCGACAATCGCCCGGAGGCGAAGGCTCCGGCCTTCGTGCGCGAACAATTCGACAAATTCGTCACGTCCCGCAACGCGTCGGCGACGCCGGACGAGCGCGAGAGGCTGTTTCAGGAATTTCTGAAATGGAACGAGACACAAGGCAGCGGACGAAAATAACGGAGAGATCAATTCCGGCGTCGTGAATGCGGCGCCGTCAGTACAGGTGCGTAAAAGGGGAGGCAGGAGATGAGTGCTCCGGTCAAGCGGCTAAGCGATATCGGCACGCCATGGGTCGATAATCCAAAACGCGTTCCGGAGGCGGCCGATCCTGCAAGACCCTTCCCGGCAGCCAATCCGTTCTCCGCCGCGAATACATTCTCAGCGGCGAGCCTCGTGCCGGAGCGCGCGCAGGAGCCGCAGCAGCCGGAGCCGGCGCAGCATCAATCACATCAGCCGGAACCGCCGGTCACCCCGGCGCCGCATCTCGCGCCCGCCGCGCCGCCGGCTTTTCTCTCGGCGAGAGGTCCGGCGCGCCCGGCCGCCGACTACGACCGCGAATTCCGCGAACAGATTCTCGAATGGTATCGCCAACGCGCGCGTCCCGGCGAGGCCGTCGCGCCGCCGCCGATGCCGGAGCGCAAGGTCAGCCGCGTGCGCATGCTGCAGATCGGCCTTCTTGCCGGCGCCTCGGCGATTGCCGCCTTCTATCTCGTCGGCGTTCTGCCGAGTCTTGATGAAAACGGCTTCAAGACTGTCGCTATTAAAGTACAGGACAAACCCGGCGAGGTCGCCAAGACCAGCAAGCTTGCGCCGGCGCAGAAGCCTTCGCTGTCCCTGCACGACATCCAGGGATCGAGTGGCGAATGGTTGCCGCTCGGCGCCAATGCGCAGGGCGCGCGCGAGGGCGCGTTCGTCGTCATCACCGGACTGACCGGCGGCTCGCGCCTATCGGCGGGACAGGCCCTGAACGGTGGAACGAGCTGGCGCGTGCCCGCGGCGGACGTGAACGATCTGATGCTGCTCGGCTCGATGGGAGAGCAGGGCGCGCAGGACCTGACGTTCGAATTGCGTCTCGCCGACGGCAGCGTCGCCGACCGTCAGGCGATGCGCGTGGACTTCGCGCCGGTGAAAGTTGCCGACGCGCGCGGCGACTCCATTCCGGTGAAGACCTCGACCATCACGCAGTCCGATCGCTCCGAGCCGGTCTCGCTCGTGCCCGAACAGCCGCAGCAGTCGCAGGCCGCGGGTACGCAGTCATTCGCCGCTTTGCCGACGAAGGATCAAGCACCTGCGGCGACTACGAGCGCACCACCCGCGCCCGCGGCGTCCGAAGCCCCCGCGCGCGCTGCGCCTGCATCGTCGGAACCGCTTGCGCAGCCTGCGCCGCTCGATCGCGACGAGATCGAATTGCTGGTGAAACGCGGCGAGGATTTCATCGCCACCGGCGACCTTGCCGCCGCGCGTCTCATTCTTCGGCGGGCGGCGACAGCACGCGATGCGCGTGCGGCCTTCGCGCTTGCCTCGACCTACGATCCCGGTGTGCTGGAGAAGCTGCGCGTCTATGGCGCGGCATCGGACGTCGAGCTTGCGGTCATGTGGTACGAGCGCGCCAAGGCTTACGGCTCGAAGGAAGCGGCAACACGGCTCCAGGCGCTTGCGCGGCGGATGCCCTGATTGGATTCTTGCGCACCTGGTCCGTTCGACTGGGGAGTTCCGTCAGGGCGGCGCGGAATTTGTTCCGCGCCACCGCCCGTAGCGCCAGGGGAGATACCAGCGCGCCCCCGCGGGCAATGCGGCCGGCACAAAATCGAGCCCGGATGTCCCAAACGGATGGCACCGGCACAGACGCGCCAGCGTCATCCAGCTTCCGGCCCATAATCCGAAGCGGGCGAGCGCTTCGTCGGCATAGCTGGAACATGTCGGCAAATGGCGGCAATGGAACCCGATCAGGGGCGACAGGGTGTAGTGGTAAGCCTTGATCAGCAGGCGTCCGAACTGCCGCGGCGCGTGCCGGATCGCTTGCGGCAAACGCGGTGATGAGACGCGGCTTTCGACCATGGTTGAATGGAACCAATTCAATTGCCCGAGAATGGCCGCAGCTCCGGCATCATTCCTGCACATCTAGCAAGCAAACAGCGCGCGGCGCTCACAAAATCTAGGCTAGACCCGACTCGACGCCCTGATTAAAAGAGTCGCAGGTGACAGTCGTGCCGATCGAGACCGGCGAAAACAAGCCGGACCGCCCAGGTGGGTATCGGACGACCGTACGGGGAAATTCACGATGGTGCGACGCCTGGTCGGCGCGTTCGCCTTTGCATGCACCTTGGCCGTGATGGTGACGCCGCACGCAGCGGGCGAGCCGGTCCGGTCGTTGCCGATGCAGTTCGCGGTCCGGCATGAAGGACCGGCGGCGATGTGCCGCGACAAGTGCCGTCACTGGGTGTCGGCTGTGGGCATGATCCGTCCCGATACGGTGCGCGACTTCGAAGCCTTCGCCGAAAAGAACGACATTCATGGCGCGACGATCGTATTCGATTCCGAAGGCGGATCGGTGATCGGCGCGCTTGCGCTCGGCCGCGCCATCCGCCGCCTCGACATGACGACGAGCGTCGGCAAGACCACGGAGCTGCGCGGCAAGGCGAGCGATCCGCGCGCGACCTTGTCTCCGCGCGCCGACTGCGAATCCATGTGCGCCTTCGTGCTGCTCGCCGGCGTCAAGCGCGTCGTGCCGACGGAAGCGCGCGTGCGCGTGCATCAGATCTGGCTCGGCGACCGCCGCGAGGACGCAACCGCCGCGACCTATTCGGCCGAGGATCTCGTTCTTGTTCAGCGCGACATCGGCA
>CAZSAW010000109.1:0-2839 GCA_964604745.1 uncultured Hyphomicrobiales bacterium | reverse complement strand
CTGAAAAGCCCGGTAGGGCCGCGGCTGCACCAGCACCGGCTTTGAATCGAGCATCAGCCGGCAGCGGCCGATGCCGTCCTTGTCGACAAAGGGGCGGACGCCGAGAAGCCGCTCGCGGCACATGATCTGTCCGCGGATCACCCAATAGAGCGAGCCGCCGTCGAGCAGTTCGTCCACGCGCTTGGGCACCATGCGCGTCGTGTGAAAACGTTCCGGCTTCTGTCCCCGCCGTTTCTTTTCCTTCAGCTTCTGCGCGATCCAGTCCTTCAGATCATCGACGGAATCACAGCCGACGCAGAGTTTGATGAGATGCAGGGGCATTCTCAGCGATCCTTCTTCTTGTTGCTCTTGTTGTTGTCCTTGCCCACGTCGGATTCGGCGACGACCGTCATCAATCTGGCGCCTTCCGCGATCTGAGCTCCAGCTGAGACCGCGATGTCGGAGACGACCCCGTCGCCCGGCGCCGTCAGGGTGTGTTCCATCTTCATGGCTTCGAGCACGGCGACGCGCTGACCCTTGCTGACTTTGGCACCGCGCTCGACGAACAACGCCAGTACCTTGCCGTGCATGGGTGCACGAACGAGACCGTCGCCATCGCCATGCTCGATGTCGATGGCATCGAAATCCTTCAGCCGCACGACTGTCTGACGGCCGTTACGCAAGACATAGGCCGCGTCGGCACCAAGCACCGCGTGGGCGTTTTTATCCGGCGCATGGCTTTCCACCGACAGACTGCGCCCATGCCGGTCATAGCGGACCAAGGCCAATGCATCCCGGCCGTCGATCTGGATCGCCAGCGATTGCGAGCGCGTCCCCGACAATTGAAACGCGTCGGCCTGATCCCACGGCGAAAGCGGCTGCTCGGACTCGCGCCGGCCTTCCAGTCTTGCCGCGTCGCGGTCGAGCAGACGGGCAACACCGAGCGCCGCCGCGCCATAGTCGATGGCCCGCGGCGTCGCGCCCAGAACCGGCAGGTTGCGATCGATGAAGCCGGTATCGAACTCTCCGCGGCGAAATTCTGCTGTACGGCACAGAGCTGACAGAAAGCCGACATTCGTGCGCGGACCGGCGACAAGCGTATGGTCGAGCGCGTCCGCCAATTGCTCCAGCGCGGCGGTGCGCGAGGGTGCATGTGCAATCAGCTTGGCGATCATCGGATCGTAAAACGGCGTCACCTCTCCGCCTGCTTCGACGCCGGAATCGATACGCAATCCCTCGCTCTGCGGAAAGTTGAGCGCCAGCACCGGTCCGGTCGAAGGAAGAAAGCCGCGTTCGGGGTCCTCGGCATAGAGGCGCGCTTCGACAGCATGGCCGCTCAGCGAGACCTGATCCTGACGAAGCGGGAGCCTGTCTCCCGCCGCGATACGCAATTGCCATTCGACGAGATCGAGTCCGGTCACCGCTTCTGTAACCGGATGCTCGACCTGAAGGCGCGTGTTCATCTCCATGAACCAGAAGCCGTCCTTGCGCAGCCCGTGCGCGCCATCGGCAATGAATTCGACAGTGCCGGCGCCGACGTAATTGACGGCTCGCGCCGCGGCCACCGCCGCCTCGCCCATGATCGTGCGCAACTCAGACGTCATGCCCGGCGCGGGCGATTCCTCGATCACCTTCTGGTGACGCCGCTGCAGCGAGCAGTCGCGTTCGTTGAGATGAATCGCATGGCCGTGCCGATCGGCAAAAACCTGAATCTCGATGTGCCGCGGTGCGGTCACATATTTCTCGATGAGAACGCGATCGTCGCCGAAGGCCGAAGCCGCCTCGCGCATTGCGCCCTGCAGCGCTTCATCGAATTCGGCATGTTTGTCGACGCGCCGCATGCCCTTGCCACCGCCGCCGGCGACCGCCTTGATCAGCACCGGATAGCCGATCTCGTAGGCCTTGCGCTTGAGCAGCTTCGCGTCCTGCTGTTCGCCGTGATAGCCGGGCACCACCGGAACGCCGGCCTTCTCCATCAGCGCCTTGGCGCGATCCTTCAATCCCATCGCGCGGATCGCGTCGGGCGGCGGCCCAACGAAGACAACGCCGGCAGCAGCACAGGCTTCCGCGAAGGAAGGATTTTCCGAGAGGAAGCCATAACCCGGGTGGATGCAGTCGGCGCGGGCGGCTCGGGCGATTTCGACCAGTTTCTCGATCGACAGGTAGCTTTCGCGCGCCGGCGCCGGCCCGATCAGATGCGCCTCGTCGCACATCCGCACGTGTGGTGCGTCCGCATCGGCCTGCGAATAGACGGCGATCGTCCGCAAGCCCAGCCGGTGGGCGGTGCGCGCGATCCGGCAGGCGATCTCGCCGCGATTGGCAATCAGGATGGACTTGAACATCGGCGGCGCGATTGTAGCGGCGTGCCCGCGGCGATCCACCCGCGGGGGCGCGCTATCCTCAGTGTTTGTCTTCTGGCTATTGGCTGGCGGGAGCGCCGTCAGCCGGCGCCGGCGCGGACGTCCGCGCTGCGGTGGAACTGCGGCGAGGCCGCGGCGTCGGCAACGGTGTCTTCGCCTCGGCTTTTGCCTCCGCCTCGACGCCGTTCTGTCCGGGGATGCCGGGTTCGTTGTTCATGATGCTGACCGGCGGGATGGAGGCCGCGGATGGAAAGCTTGCGGTCGCGGGCGTATCCGGCGACGGCGCATTCGGGGCGTGCGGTCCCGCTCCCGCCAGGCTGAACCCGGGAGCGCTCGCAACCGGCGCGACCTTCGCCCAGTCGGCGGCATGCCGTTCGACCGTCGCATCGAAAACGCGATCCTTCAGGTTCGCTACAATGCGGCTCGGATCCTCGAGGAGCGACAGCGCATCACACGCGTCCGGCGCGCATTGATCGCGCGTCGCCAGCACATGTGCGACA
>CAZSAW010000108.1:0-4831 GCA_964604745.1 uncultured Hyphomicrobiales bacterium | reverse complement strand
CTGTCGATCGTGCGAAGGATCGTCGCCAACCTGAACACGAAAAGGAATATCGACATTCCGCTGATCGCCTCGCGCGACCCGAAATACGACGTGTCGGAGCTCGATGGTCTTGTGCCGGTCGACCTGAAAAAGCAATACGATGTGCGCGAGGTAATCGCGCGGCTTGTGGACGCGAGCGAATTCGACGAATTCAAGAAGCTGTACGGCACGACGATCGTCACCGGGTTCGCGCATCTCTACGGCATGCCGGTCGGCATCGTCGCCAATCAGGGAATTCTTTATTCCGAGAGCGCGCTGAAGGCGACGCATTTCATCGAATTGTGCTGCCAGCGCCGCGTGCCGCTCCTTTTTCTGCAGAACATCGTCGGCTTCATGGTCGGGCGCGACTACGAGGCGGGCGGCATCGCCAAGGATGGCGCGAAGATGGTGACGGCGGTTTCCTGCGCAGCGGTGCCGAAGATCACGCTCATCATCGGCGGTTCATACGGTGCCGGCAATTACGGCATGTGCGGGCGTGCCTTCGGCCCGCGTTTTCTCTTCACCTGGCCGAATGCGCGTATCTCGGTGATGGGCGGCGAGCAGGCGGCGTCGGTGCTCGCGACAGTGCGGCGCGACAATATCGAGGCCGCTGGCAACAAATGGTCGGAGGTGGAAGAGGCCGAATTCAAGGCGCCCATCCTCGACAACTTCGAGCGCGAGGGAAATCCGTATTACGCGAGCGCGCGGCTCTGGGATGACGGGATCATTTTGCCGAGCGAAACGCGGCGCGTGCTCGGCCTCGCCTTTGCCGCGACGCTGAACGCTCCGGTCGCTGAGACGAAGTTCGGCGTGTTCAGGATGTAGATCGCCGTCAGGCGCCTGAGGTCATCATGACGGGCTCTTACCATAATGCGTTGATCGTCGGCGCAGGCCCAGGTCTGTCGGCGTCGCTTGCGCGGCTGTTTGCGCAAGAAGGCATGCGAGTCGCGCTGGCGGCGCGCACGATTGACGATCTCGCGACGCTCACGGGCGACATCGGCGGACGCGCCTTCGCCTGCGATGCTGCGAAGCGGGAGCAGGTCGACAGTCTTTTCGCGCAGGTGGAGGCGTGGGCCGGCGCGCCCGATGTCGTCGTTTACAATGCAGGCTACCGCGCGCGCGGGCCGTTGATCGATCTCGATCCGGGCGACGTCGAGAAAGCGATTGCGGTGACGGCGTTCGGCGGCTTTCTCGTCGCGCAGGCGGCGGCAAAGCGCATGCTGGCGAAAAAGCACGGCGCGATCCTGTTCACCGGCGCGTCGGCGAGCGTGAAGGGCTATGCGCAATCGGCGCCGTTCGCGATGGGGAAATTCGCGCTGCGTGGGCTCGCGCAAAGCATGGCGCGCGAATTGTCACCGCAGGGCATTCATGTCGCGCATGTCGTGATCGATGGCGGCATCCGCGGCGCAAGGCGCGCGGAAGATCCGGCCCGGCCGGATTCGCTGCTCGACCCGGATGCGATCGCGCAAAGTTACCTCCATCTGCTCAGGCAGCCGCGCAATGCGTGGACGTGGGAAATCGAGTTGCGGCCGTGGGTCGAGGCGTTCTAACGTCGCGCCGTTCGCAAGCGGCGGGCGAGGAGGATTGTCATGAATGACGCCTACGGAATCATGGGCCATCCCGAGATCGGGCTGATCACGATGCTCATCATCGGCGGATTGGCGGGCTGGATCGCGGAGAAGGTGACCGAATCCGATCACGGCATTTTCACCAACATCCTTGTCGGCATCGCCGGAGCCTTCATCGGCGGAAAGATCGCCGAAGTGCTGCAGATCCCGGTTTTCGGATTTTTCCGCACGCTGATTGCCGCCATCATCGGCGCGATCCTGATCCTGTTCCTGTGGCGGCGTTTCCATAACCGCACATAGGCGCGCGGCTACAGGTCGATGACGAGACCGTCGCGCGCGGTTTCGTAAGGCACCTCGCTCAAATTGCCGAGCATGTCCTCGCCCATATGGGTGAGGACGAGGCGCTTCGGCGCGATCTGCGCGAACTTCTCCTTCAGCACGGCAAGCGACAGGTGCCCGCGCCACGGCTTGTTGCGCGTATAGCATTCGCAGATGAAGAGGTCGGCGCCGCGGCCTGCGTCGATCAGCGTATCGGTCCATTCGGTATCGCCGGAATAGGTCAGCACCTTGCCGTCGCAGGCGATGCGGTGGGCGAGGCAGGGGCCAGCGCGCTCGTCGTGGCGCACAGGCTGCGGCGTGACCGTGAACAGGCCGAGGTCGTTGATGCTCCCGATCTCAAGCTCGCGAAACGAAAGCGGGAAGCGCCACTGCATCTGCGAGGAACCGGGAAAGGCCGCTTCCAGCATCGTCGTGACGCGGGCGGGCAGGCCGGGCGGGCCGGCGAGCACCAGCGGCCGCTCGCGCCTGGCGATGAGTTGCGCATCCTCGAGGAAGAACGGCAGCCCGCCGAAATGGTCGTGATGGAAATGCGTGAACAGGATCAGGTCGATCGCATTGCGGTCGATGCCGAGCTGCTTCAGCGCCACGAGGGAGGTCGCGCCGCAATCGATCAGGAAGCGGCCGCCCTGCGCGCTGACGTGAAAGCAGGTGTTGAAACGGCCGCCCGTGCCGAAGGCGTCGCCGCAGCCGGCGAACTGGATGCGCATCGTATTCTCCCCATTCAGACCCGCGGACCTCGCTCCGCCAGTCGCGCACCCTCAGACAATAGCGGGCGTCCGGCTGCAAGCCTCTTCGCGCGAAGCGTGCATCCGCCGGAACATCCGCGCGCCTGAGCCGTTCTCATTGGAGACGCCGCAGCTTCTGGCGCGGCATCCCCCAATTCATCCGACATCAGGAGCGAGCCCCATGACCTTTCGCGTCTATTCCGGTCCGCAGGGGAGCGAGGACATCCGGCCCCTGGAAAAAGACCGCTGGCTGCACAAGGAATTCTCCGGCCTCGACGAGGCCATGGCATGGGCGCGGCATGTCAGCAAGAGCGGGCGGGTGCCCCTGCTGATCGAGGGCGATGATGGTACCCAGATGCGCAAGCGCGAGATTGCTGCCGCTCTGAAGCACCCGGAAGCGCTGCCGAGCACGCCTTGAAAGGGCAATTTCGAGCCAGACAGGCGGCGGGAAAGGGGTTTGCCAGCCCTTGCGGCACGCGCGCAGAGTCCCGATATAACTCATTGAAAAAATTCATCAAAAGAGCGGGCGGGGATTTTTCCCCCGCCGCCCTTTTTGGTGCTATAGTGGCGAAAATTGAAAATTAACGGGGCGACAACCCGGACTTACTGGCGGCCAGCCGGGCTGCCGCAGTGGAGTGCTAGGCGTGCTTAAGTCACACAAATACGCGATCGGACAGACCGTCCGGTATATCGCGGGTCCGTTCAGCCGCGTGAACGCGAGCGGGACTTTCAAGATCGTCAAGCTGCTGCCGCCCGAAGGCGACGAGCATCAATATCGCATCAAAAATGCTGGCGAGGCGTTCGAGCGCGTCGCGAAGGAAAGCCAACTCGACCGCCATCGCTAGGTCTGTTGTCCGTCAACCGCGGTCGACCCGCGCCGCCAGCCTGTTCCAGTCGTCACGCGCGCGTTCCCGCAACGCATTCCAGCGCGCTTCCACGACGTCCCAATTGACCATCGTGCGATTGGTCGACGCAGCCGGTCCGGTCGCGACCGATGACGTGGCCATCGAGTCGTACGAATAGGCGAACAGGACCGTCAGCAGCACGCCCAGGATCATTCCCAAGAAGACACGCATCGTTCGTCCCCACGGTGGTGAAAAAGAGCCGCGTTGAAACGCGCGCGGCCGGCAAATAGTTCCATTTGTCGCCGCCGCGGTCTCGGCTAACATTCGCTACAAGCGAATTTGGGGAACGGCATGCCGATCTACATCACACAAGGGCGCTACACGCGCGAAGCGGTGCGCGGCATGGTCTTCAAGCCGGAGGATCGCGCCGAAGCGGTTTCAAAGCTGATGTCTCGCGCGGGCGGCCGCTTGATCGCCTATTACCTCACATTCGGCGAATACGATTTTCTGACCATCGCCGAGATGCCGAGCGAAGGACAGATGGCGGCAGTTCTGCTCGCCGCCGGCGCCAGCGGCGGCGTCACCAATCTGTGCACGACGCTGGCGATGAGTTCGGTCGAGGCCAAGGGCGCGTTCGCCGCCGCGAGCGACCTGGCGCCGAGTTTTCGCTCGGCCGGCGGGACCTGATACCGCCAAGGTGTTGAACGGCCGACACATCCCGCCCTAGGGATGGATGCGCGGATGCGCTATTGTGCCGGGATACCGTCCGGATCGCGACGTTTCGCGGTATGAGCTGACCGTCCGGTCCGAAAAGGCAGGTCATGGCGGGATTTGATCTGGCGACAGCGACGTTCGCTATTCCGTGGTGGGGAAGCCTCGCCGCGGCGGTCCTGCTTGCGACCCTCGTCGTTCTTGCGATCGTCCGGTCAGGCGCAGCGCTCACCCTCGGCGCGGTCGGCGCCTTCACGATCGCCGTCATGGGTCTGCTGCTCGGCTGGAGCCATCTCGATCGCATGATCGAGCGCGACCGGGCCGATGCGCTGCGAGCCTTTCAGACGCGCGTTGCGGATGTGGCCTCGCGCGCGCTCGCGCCGGGATCGTCGTTATCATGCCTCGACGGGCTCGCAGGAGATGCTGTCCTGAACGCGTGCGAGAAAACCGTGTTTGCAAATCCGGAAAGTGTCGCGAGCGCCGTGTCCTACACCGCTGCGCGTCTTTCCCTCTTGACGGAAGCGATCGAATTCGCCGGGCGCAGCGATGCCGCTCTCGACAATGCCCTGGCATCACTTCGCCGTCCGCTTGGGATGGTGCGGTTCGGAATCGTCGCTCATGTGCT